>DASXEN010000173.1:0-5474 GCA_036490095.1 Caulobacteraceae bacterium | reverse complement strand
CGCGGTTTGTTCGGCGGCGGATCGCAACAGCACCACCATTCATCAAGTATCCCTCTCCCCGCTCGCGGGGAGAGGTCAGGTGAGGCGCTCGGCGCGCAGCGGCGAGCGCGCGTAGCGCGAAAGCGGCTTCGCCCGCGGCCCGGCTGCGCCGACCCGCGCCCCTCACCCGTCCGACCGCTTCGCGCCCGGCCGACCTCTCCCCACTCTGCGGTGCGGAGAGGGATACGTCAGAACACCACCACCGAGCGGATGCTCTCGCCGCGGTGCATCAGGTCGAACGCCTCGTTGATCCGCTCCAGCGGCAGCTTGTGGGTGATCAGCGGGTCGATCTCGATCTTTCCCGCCATGTACCAGTCGACGATCTTCGGCACGTCGGTGCGCCCGCGTGCGCCGCCGAACGCCGTGCCGCGCCAGACCCGGCCGGTGACCAGCTGGAACGGCCGCGTGGCGATCTCCTGCCCGGCGCCGGCCACGCCGATGATCACGCTCTCGCCCCAGCCGCGGTGGCAGCACTCCAGCGCCTGGCGCATGGTGGCGACGGCGCCGATGCACTCGAACGAGAAGTCGGCCCCGCCGCCGGTCAAATCCACGATCGCCTGCACCACCTTGTCGCGCCCGACCTCGTCCGGATTGATGAAGTCGGTCATGCCGAAGGCCTTCGCCATCTCGACGCGGCCCGGGTTGAGATCGACGCCGATGATCCTGTCGGCGCCGGCCATCCGCGCGCCCTGGATGACGTTGAGGCCGATGCCGCCGAGGCCGAACACCGCCACGTTGGCGCCCGGCCACACCTTGGCGGTCCAGATCACCGCGCCGACGCCGGTGGTCACCCCGCAGCCGATGTAGCAGATGGTCTCGAACGGGGCGTCCTCGCGCACCTTGGCCACCGCGATCTCCGGCAGCACCGTGTGGTTGGCGAAGGTCGAGCAGCCCATGTAGTGGTGGACCCGCTCGCCGCCGATGGAGAAGCGGCTGCTGCCGTCCGGCATCAGCCCCTGCCCTTGGGTGCCGCGAATGGCGGTGCAGAGGTTGGTGCGCCGCGAGAGGCAGCTTTTGCACTGCCGGCATTCGGGCGTGTAGAGCGGGATCACATGGTCGCCCGGCTTCACCGTGGTGACGCCCGCCCCCACCTCCAGCACCACGCCGGCGCCCTCATGGCCGAGGATGGCCGGGAACAGCCCCTCCGGATCGCCGCCGGAGAGGGTGAACTCGTCGGTGTGGCAGACGCCCGTCGCCTTGATCTCCACCAGCACCTCGCCGGCGTGCGGGCCTTCCAGCTCGACGGTCTCGATCGAGAGCGGGGCGCCGGCCTTCCAGGCGACGGCGGCTTTGGTCTGCATGTGGATCGGCGCTCCCTTGCTGGGTCGCCGCCTCTTTATCGGGCATCGCGGCGGGCGCGAAGCGGGCGGTGGGCGTTCACAGGGGCGTGACCCTGACG
The DNA here is from genome assembly GCA_036490095.1 of Caulobacteraceae bacterium. GTDB lineage: Bacteria > Pseudomonadota > Alphaproteobacteria > Caulobacterales > Caulobacteraceae > Acaudatibacter. The sequence continues at coordinate 4,036 of DASXEN010000173.1, read as the reverse complement.
CTGCGGTGCGGTAAGCCGAAACCATGTCGGGCGCGCGGCTGACCCATCTGACGGCGGGGATGCCGATCCCTTATGGCGGGGATCGGCTGACGCACGTCTCCGCGGCGCTGGCGGACGCGTTCGCCGAGGGCGACCGGCTGATCGTGGTGCAGGAGAGCGGCGAGCTGCTGCACGTCGGCGCCGAGGCCCACGCGCTGGCCGCGGACGCGGTCGGACGCGCCGCCGAGGCCTTCGCGGCCATGGCCGACGTCGGCGACGAGGCGATCACCGGCTTCTTCGAAGCCTTCGCCCGGCGCCTGGAGGACGAGGTCGGCTGGGCGGCGGTCGCCGAGGCCAACGCCGCCGACGTCGAGAGCGCCCGCTCGCGCGGCCGGGCCACCGGCCGGCTGGAGGCGACGCCGAAGATGCGCGCCGAGATGATCGCCGGCCTGCGCGGCTGGCAGGCCGCGCCGCCGGCGCGCGGGCGCCGCGTCGAGGCGATCGACCACGGCGCGTGGAGCGTCGAGCAGCTGACCGCGCCGCTGGGCGTGGTGGGCTTCGTGTTCGAGGGCCGGCCGAACGTGTTCGCCGACGCCGCCGGCGTGCTGCGCGGCGGCAACACGGTGGTGTTCCGCATCGGCTCGGACGCGCTCGGCACCGCCCGGGCGATGGTGCGCCAGGCGCTGACCCCGGCGCTCGAGGAAGCCGGGCTGCCGGCCGGCGCCTGCGTGCTGCTGGAGAGCGCCGAACGGGCGGCGGGCTGGGCGCTGTTCTCCGATCCGCGGCTGGCGCTGGCGGTGGCCCGTGGCTCCGGGCCGGCCGTGGCGCAGCTGGGCGCGGTGGCCCGCCAGGCCGGCGTGCCGGTCAGCCTGCACGGCGCGGGCGGCGCCTGGCTGGTGGCCGACGCCACCGCCGACGCCCGGCGCTTCGCCTCGGCGGTCACCGCCTCGCTCGACAGCAAGGCCTGCAACACCCTCAACGTCTGCTGCATCGTCCGGGCCCGCGCCCGGGTCCTGATCCCGATCTTCCTGCTGGCGCTGCAGGGCGCCTCGCTGCGCCGCCACCGCGGCTGCAAGCTGCACGTCGCCGAGGAGGACATCAGGCTGATCCCGCAGAGCTGGCGCGGCTCGCGGGTGATGGTGCGCCGCGAGAGCGGCCACGACTACGAGCCGGCGGTGGACACCATCCCGACGGCCGAGCTCGGCCGCGAATGGGACTGGGACGAGACGCCGGAGGTGTCGCTGAAGATCGTCGACAGCGTCGACGAGGCGATCGCCCTCTTCAACGCGCTGAGCCCGCGCTTCTCCGCCTCGCTGATCTCCGAGGACGAGGCCGCGCAGGAACGCTTCTACGCCGGCGTCGAGGCGGCCTTTGTCGGCGACGGCATGACCCGCTGGGTCGACGGCCAGTATGCGCTGAACCGCCCCGAGCTGGGGCTCTCCAACTGGCAGCACGGGCGCCTGCTGGCGCGCGGCGGGGTGCTCAGCGGCGACAGCGTCTACACGGTCCGCACGCGGATGCGGCAGAAGGATGTCGGCCTGCACCGATAGGGGCGCCGCCGAGAACCGGCGGCGCCCTTCGCGGGTTGGGCGGTAGATCCGTGCGCTTCCAGAGAGCCCCGAGCATGCGCCCTGCCCTCGCGCTGGCCGCCCTCGTCCTCCTGGCGGCGTGCCAGCGCAACCCGAAGGAGGCGGCCATGGCCGAGCATCATCCCGAGCACTCACCCGAGGCCCTGAGCCTGGCGCGGATCACCCCGCGCGAGCCCGCCGCGCCGCTGGAGCTGCTGTCCGACGCGGTCGACGCCGGCGGCCGCATCGACCTGCGCCATACCGCCTACGGGAACAACCTCTCGCCGCCGCTGAAGTGGACGCCGGTGAAGGGCGCCGGCGCCTACGCCCTGATCCTGGAAGACCCGGACGCGCCGATGGAGAAGCCGTTCGTCCACTGGCTGATCTGGAACATCCCCGGCGACGTCAACTGGCTGCCCGAAGGCGTGCCCAACAACGAGCGGCCGGTGACGCCGCAGGGCGCGGTGCAGGCCAGGAACGACAACGGCTCGTTCGGCTACTTCGGCCCCCGCCCGCCGGCCGGGACCGGCCTGCACCACTACCACATCCAGATCTTCGCCCTGGATGGACCGCTGACATTGCACAGCGACGCCGACATCCGCGCCCTGGTCGACGCAATGAAGGGCCGGGTGCTGGCGGACGGCGAGTTGGTGGGCACGTTCGCCGCGCCGGAGCGGCAGTAGGTCTGCTACCCTGGCGGACGCCCACCCTGGAGCCATGTGGCTGGATCGTCACGCCGTTCAGCCTTCGCGTCTACCGCTAAGATAACCATTGCTAGATGTGTGGCCGGGGCCGCTAGACTTTGCGTGGTGGCATGTCGCGTTCGGCTCAGTGGCGCGGGCGCAAGGGGCGGAGAGTTGGCGTGAAAAGATTGGCGGCGGCGCTCGTGGCGGCATTCGCGGCGTCCGCCGTGTCACCCGCCGCCTTCGCCCAGTCGGGCAACATGGTGCACATCGATCCGGCGTTCAAAGCCGATCCGGCGATGCTGCAGAAGCTGGCGCCAGTGCTGAGCGAGATGGGCTCGGGTCACAATTCCCTCACCGGCGAGATCCTCGGCGCGGGCGGCTGCGTCACCGGCACGATCATCCCGCCCGACGAGTCGGGCGCCTCTTCGCCGTCCTATCAGATGCAGCTCGTCAGCTCTTACGAAGAGTTCACCCAGGACACGCGCGTTGAGGCGGAGGTCTCCGGCTCGTTCGGCAAGTTCAGCGCCAGCGTCAAGTCGTCGTTCGAGCGGTCGGAGACGTCGCACTCGACCAGCAAGCACCTGCTGATCCGCGAGACCGTGGAGACGGCGGCGATCAAGCTCAACAATCCGCGGTTAAAGATCGGCAAGTCGCTGATGCTGCTGGCCGGCGCCAAGAACCCTGAGCAGTACGACCTGTTCATGCGCGCCTGCGGCGACGGGTACGTCTCGACCATCCACATGGGCGGCGAGTTCATCGCCATGCTGAACTACGACAGCACCGACGACCAGGTGAAGCAATCGGTCAAGGTCTCGGCGGCGGCCAGCTACGGCGGAGCCTCAGGGTCGAGCGACTTCAGCAACGACATGAGCAGCCTGCGCAGCCAGACCAACCTGAGCGTGACCATGACCCGCCTGGGCGGCAGCGGCGACCTGCCGGTGGTCACCGCCGACGGCGGCGGCACGATCGACGCGTTGCTCCAGTACGCTTCGCAGCTTCCGTCCAACGTCACCGCGCACCCGGTGATCTTCGACGTGGCGGCCGATCCTTACGTCCAACTCGGCATCGACTTGCCGCAGAACGCTGCGGCGGCGGCGGCCTACAAGTCGCTGCGCGACGACGAGCAAAGGCTCGGACTGCGCATCGGCGACCTGCGCCTGGCGCAGCGGACCTACGACCTGCTGAGCCTGCCGCTAACTCCGAGCCCCACCGACATCCGGCACGTGGCCACGACCAACCTCGCCGCCGCCGAGCGGGATCTCGCCATCGTTACCCCGATCGTGGAGACCTGCGGCGCCACCTTCTGGCGCCCGCACAGCTGCGACGCGCCGGCGCAGTTCCTGGCGAACTATGAGCCGCCGAAGACGCCGGTGCTGATCGTCAGGCAACTGGACGTCAAGTCGTGGTTTCCGATCGCCGTCTCGCTGGACGCCCCGATGAAGGTAGGCCTCAGAGGCGTCTACTGCTTCTCGGGCGACGACCGTGGGCGCTGCCTGGTCAACGGCGCCTACAACATGTTCGTGTCCGACCAGGCTTACGTGCAGCTGCGGGGTCCCGGCATCGACATTCGCTACGACGGCGGCGAGCACGACGCCGGTCCCGGCGTGCTGACCGTGCAGGTGCTGGACGGCGACTATGGCGACAACCAGGGCGAGCTCTACTTCGTCGCCTATCAGAAATAGCCGACCTTACGGCAGCCCCGCGCCCGCCACGTCCACCTCCACCGCCTCGATGCGGCCGGTGCGGTCCGCTGCGCACGCTTTGGGGTCCGAGCTGGTGCTGGTGAGCACGTAGAGGGTCTTG
>DASXEN010000117.1:0-2549 GCA_036490095.1 Caulobacteraceae bacterium | reverse complement strand
CTCCCCTCCAGGGGGAGGGGCTTTTTATTGAGACTTCGGCCTGTCGCGGATGTGTTTGGCGTCGGCGGGGCAGTCGGCGCTGACGAAGTGGCCGGTCACCGAGATCGGGCCCGAGACCGGCACGATGTGCCAGTGGCCGTTGATCGAGGTGCGCATGTTGAGGGTGGTCGGCGAATAATCGCCGCCGCCGTGCACGTGGTACGACTCGTCGTGGCCGCTGATTTCGCCGTCGAAATAGCTCTTGCCGTTCTCGAAGCGCTCCACCGGGTAGGTGCAGTGGTAGATGTGGTTGCAGGGCCCCGACATGAAGCGCGGGATGTCCTTGGGCGCCACGCAGTAGCGTTCGGTCTTGCTGACCAGGCCCAGCCAGTTGGTCGTCACCTCCCAGAATCCGGGATTGATCGGATAGGGCTGGGCGCTGGCCACGAGCGGAGTCAGCACGGCAATGAAGAAAGCGGGCAGTCGTCGCATACGAAACCTTTGAACGCCGGCCGACCTAGAACGTCGCAAAGCGGCTGAACTTTGACTTTCCCGCGTGGCCGTCGTCGCGGGCGCGCCGGGTTAGCGGCGGCGTGGCGCGGTTTCAACACCTGCTGGCCCCGGGGCGGCGATCCGCCGCCGCAGCGTTGCCCGATGGCTACGGGTTGGGCGGCGTCAGCATCCGCGGCTGGCCGGCGATCGGGGTCGATTCGGTGCCGCTCGGGGTTGAGTTGCGGTACTTGGCGGCGGCGGCCTCGGAGGCGGCCTGGCGGTCGATCTCGGCCCGGTGGCTGGCGTCGATCGGGTTCATCTGCGGCGCCGTGCGGGTGCCTTCGCCGAACGATTCGGCGCAGCGGGCGCGTTCCTCCTGGCTCAGGTGCAGCGCGTCGGCGTTGGCGCAGCCCAAGAGGCCGCCGCGCAGGCCCGAGCCGAAGCCCGGCATGGCGCCGCCCGGGAAGCCGGGTCCGCCGCCCGGAAAGCCGCCGGCGGGCGGTCCGCCAGCGGGGGCGCCCGCCGTCGCCGTGGTCGCGCCGGGCGGCGTCGAGGGCGCGAAGCTTGCTCCGGGTATCGCAACGGACGGCGCGAGTTGGGAGTTCTGATTGCGGTCGCGGTGCAGCACCATGTGCGGCGCGCTCACCGTGTGCTGCTGCGGCTGCGCCACGCTGGCGGCCGGCACGGCCTTCGGCGGACCGGGCTGCGGCGCGGCCACCGGCGGCGCCAGCGGCGTCGGGGTCGGCGCGGGCGCGGGCTTCGGCGTCGGCGCGATCGTCGGCTTCACGGTCACCGGCGCCGGCGAGGTGGGCTTCGGCGCCGGCGCGGGGGCCGGCTGCGGCGGGGCAGGGGTCTGCGCGGGCGTCGGCTTCGGCGGCGTCGGAGTGGGTTGCGGCGGCGGCGAAGGCGGCTTCGGCGTCGGCTGGATGTTCTGCTTGATGATGATCGGCGGCGGGGGCGGCGGCAGCTCCGGCGGCGGCGGCACCACATTCACCTCCACCGCAGTCTCCGTCTCGACCGGCGGCGGCGGCAGGCCCAGTTCGTTGCTGCTCAGGGCCGCGAAAAAGACGATGATGTGCGCGATGAAGGAGCCCAGCAGCACCAGGGCGTTGCGGCGTAAATGGCGTCGTCTCTGATCGGCCATTCGCCCCCTCCGAACCGGCGCGCGAGACTATATACCGCCAGGATTCCATGGCGGTGCGCTACGGCGGAATTTCGGCCGCCAGTGCGACGTCTACAAGCCCTTGACCGCAAGCGGGGAGGGGGATAGAAGCCGCCCCTCTTTGAGAGCCGGCTGTGTCGTGTTTGCGGCAGACGCGGTTCGTAAGATCGCGGCCCTCGCGGATATCTCGCGCGGGCCATTCGTTTTTGCGGGCGTCGAGTGTCCGACGGACCTTCTGGGTCTGCCGGGTCGGTCTTTGAAATGGTCTAGGACACGCGGGCGCCCGTCTTGGGAACCGGAGGATTTGCGAGCGATATGGATCGTCAGAATATCCGCATCAGGCTCAGGGCCTTCGATCACCGCGTGCTGGATCATTCCACCCGCGAGATCGTGAACACGGCCAAGCGCACCGGCGCCACCATTCGTGGGCCCATTCCGCTGCCGACCCAGATCGAGCGCTTCACCGTCAACCGCTCGCCGCACATCGACAAGAAGTCGCGCGAGCAGTTCGAGATTCGCACGCACAAGCGCGTGCTCGATATCGTCGATCCGACCCCGCAGACCGTGGACGCGCTGATGAAGCTCGCCCTGTCGGCCGGCGTGGACGTCGAGATCAAGCTCTAGGAGCCGCCAGGATGCGAACCGGCTTGATCGCCAAGAAACTCGGAATGACCCGCCTGTTCGACGAGGCCGGCGGCCATACGCCCGTGACCGTGCTCAGCCTCGACGGCTGCCAGGTCACCGGCCAGCGCACCAAGGAGAAGGACGGCTACGTCGCCCTTCAGCTCGGCGCCGGCCCCAAGAAGCCCAAGAACACCTCCAAGGCCGAGCGCGGCCATTTCGCCAAGGCCCTCGTGGAGCCGAAGCGGCACGTGGTCGAGTTCCGCGTCTCCGAAGACAATCTGATCGAGGTGGG
>DASXEN010000044.1:0-14731 GCA_036490095.1 Caulobacteraceae bacterium | reverse complement strand
CCCGTCCTGCGGCTGGACGGCGCCCGCCCGACCGCGGATCTGACCGACGCGGTGGTCGCGGCGCGCCGCTGAAGCGGCCGGGCCCGCGATGGTTGCGGGCCGATTAACGCAATCTCAGAGGGTTCCGGCGCATCCTCTGCGATCAGCAGCTTCGATTCGAGAGCAGGCGCGTGACGCCGAACATACTGAAAACTGCGGCCTGCGGCGCCGCCGTCCTCGCCGCCGTCGCCCTCGCCGGCTGCGCCGGCAACGCGGTGCGCTACCAGTCGCCGGCGCCCTACAAGGCCTCCTCCCTGCGTCCCTACGAGGTGGGCGGCCACCGCTACGCGCCGCGCGTCGTCAGCCATTACGACGAGGTCGGCATGGCCTCCTGGTACAGCTACGCGCGCGGCACGCGGCGCACCGCCACCGGCGAGATGTTCGATCCCGGCAAGCTCACCGCCGCGCACAAGACCCTGCCGCTGCCCTGCACGGTCAGGGTGACCAACCTCGGGAACGGCCGCAGCATCACCGTGCGCGTCAACGACCGCGGGCCGTTCGTCTCCGGCCGCATCATTGACCTCTCCCGCGCCGCCGCCGACCAGCTGGGCTTCGCGCGGCAGGGCGAGGCGAAGGTGCGCGTGCAACTGCTCGGCCCGGCCCGCGTCGCCGACTCCGGCCAGATCGAGCTGGCGATCGTCGATCCGCCTCCGAGGGAGAGCGCGCCGGGGCCGTAGGTGGCCTCGGTATTGTCAAAGATTGCCAAGCGGCTATCTTCCGACCATGGCCACCCGCAACGTCAGCCTCACCGCCATGCTCGACGCCTACGTGGAAGATCGCGTGCGATCGGGCGAGTTCCAGAACGCCAGCGAGGTCGTGCGCGACGCTCTGCGGCTGCATAAGGCGCGCGTCGAGGACGAAGCGCGAAAAATCGAGCGGTTCAATCGCTTGGTCCAAGACGGCATCGATGACTACGAGGCCGGCCGGTACGAGGTGGTCGAAATCGATCGTCTGGACGAGTGGTTGGATCAGCTCGTTGCAGAGGTGAACGCGCCGACCGACTCGGCCGCTGAGTGAAACTCCATCTTACGAGGCGGGCGCGAGCCGATTTGGCCGCCATCCTCAGGGACAGTCGCGAGCGGTTCGGCGACGAAGCGCAGCGCCGCTACGAACGCCTCCTGAATGCCGCCTTGCGTGAACTGGCCGCCGATCCTCAGCGCGCCGGCGCCCGGGCGGCCGAAGGCTCAGCGGCAGACATTTGGCTGTACCACTCGCGACATACACGGCAGCGAATGTTGGGGGTGGACCGCGTAGGGCGACCGCGTCACATCCTGGTCTATCGGGTCGCTGGCGATGGGGTTCGGCTACTCCGCGTCCTGCATGACGCTATGGATCTGCCTGAGCACCTGACGGACCTCTGAGGCCCTCCGCGCAGCCCGAAGAGGACTCGAACCTCCGACCTTCGGTTTAGGAAACCGCTGCTCTATCCTGCTGAGCTATCGGGCCAGCGCGGGCTGGATGTAGCCGCTTGCGGCGGCGCGATCCAGCGGCTGGGGCGTTTAGGAGCCTGGGCGGGCGTGAGCGGAGCGACGGCGTTGAGCACTTTTCGTGGAACTTTCGGGGCGGCGACGGCGGCCGCGGCGCTGTTGCTGGCCGGCGCGCCGGTGGCGCGGGCGGCCAGCGCCGATCCAGCGGCGGCGCAGATCGAATCGTTCGACGCCTCGCTGATCGAGGTGATGAAGGGCGCCAGGTCGCTCGGCCTGCAGGGCCGCTATCATCGGCTGCAGCCGGCGGTGGCGCGGGCCTTCGACTTCCCGACCATGATCCGCTTTGCGGTCGGGCCGGGCTGGTCGAAGATCGCCCCGGCGCAGCAGCAGCAGCTGACCGAGGCTTTCGCCCGGCTGACCGCCGCCAGCTACGCCCACAATTTCAGCGGCTATTCCGGCGAGACCATCAGCGTCGATCCGAACGTGGTCACCCGCGGGCCGGACAAGGTGGTGACCACCCACCTGAAGTCGCCGGGTGAAGCGCCGGTCTCGATCGCCTACCGGATGCGCCAGGCCGGCGGCGGCTGGAAGATCATCGACGTCTACTACAACGGCGCCATCAGCCAGCTCACCACCCGCCGCTCCGACTTCGCCGCGTCGTTGGCTGAGGGCGGCGCGCCGGCGCTGATCACCCACCTCAACGCCCTGGTGGACAAGCAGCTGAAATAATCGTTCTGCTCGCCCGGCGCTCGGTTTGGAGGAACGGGTATGGAGATCGGCGACTGGGCGGCGACGCGCGACCTGAGCCGCATCTACGGCGACATCCGCGCGCTCGGCCTGGAGGCCAACCTGGCCGAGCTGGAGGCGTTCGGCTTCACCGTGATCGAGGGCGCGCTCTCGCCCGACCTGACGGCGCGGCTGCGCGCGGCGGTGCTGAACGCCTGGGAAGAGCGCTACGGCCGCAAGCTCGACCTGAAGAGCGAGACCGAGCTGAAGGAGGTCGAGCTGGCCTCCTACCTGCTGTTCAAGGACCCGGTGTTCGAGGAAGCGGTGCTGAACGAGAAGCCGCTGGCGCTGATCACCTACCTGCTGGGCCAGAGCTGCTGGCTCTCCAGCCTCACCAGCCACGTCAAGGGGCCTGGCAAGGTCGGTCTGCTGCTGCACAGCGACACGGCCAACGGCGTGCCGGCGCCGTTCTCGGCCTACTCGCACGTCGCCAACTGCAACTATGCGCTCACCGACTACACCGAGGCGGGCGGCGCCTTGGCCATGGTGCCGGGCAGCCACCGGCTGCACCGCCAGCCGACCCGCTGGGAGGTGCATCTGTCCGGCAATGAGCGCAATCCGCACGCCATCCCGATCGAGGTCCCGGCCGGCAGCGCGGTGGTCTGGCACGGCAACACCTGGCACGGCTCGTTCCCGCGCACCACGCCGGGCGTCCGGGTCAACCTCGCCACCTACTTCTGCCGCCAGTACATCGCGCCGCAGGAGATCTACGCCGACAATCCGTGCGCCGCGAAGCTGGTGGAGCGCCACGGCCGCGAGTCGCGCATGGCCCAGCTGCTGGGCTTCAACCATTTCAACGGCTGGCGCGAGGAGGGCCCCGACCTGAAGGGCCGGCTGGCGATGCCTGCGGGGCGGACCTGGCAATCGTGAGGGGATTGGCAGGGCCCCCTTCTTGAGCCAGGGACAGCCACAACCGAGCCCGCCATCCACCCCCCAATGTCATCCCGGAGAGCCCGCCGTCAGGCGGGACTCATCCGGGATCTACTTCGCACCGCGGCGCCGAGGAGATCCCGGACGACTCCGCTGCGCGGGTCTCCGGGATGACATTGTTGGGTGGGTGATGGGGGCCTGTTGCCGCGCTCGCGCCTTTCGCGGACTCCGTCCCGAAATGCAAAATCGCCGCCATGCCCTTCTAAAGGGCCGCCCGCGCGCTTCGTAACGATACCACTAGTACCCTAGCGGCCGCCCCCGGCGCGGGCCTGTGGCGCCCCTTAGAAGCCGTTTAAACGGCATTCTGGAATGGGACTCCGCCGAGCAGCCGCCGAATCGCGGAAAGTGCGGCGAAACGCACCGGCTTTGCGAGGCGCTTAGCGCTTTGCTCCGCTTTTCCGGGGACAGTGCCGCGCCGCTGCGCCCGGAGCCCCGACCACGCGGTCTTCGATAGCATCGTCTGCAAACCCATAGTCGCCGCCGAGCTGGCCGCCGCCGTCGCGGGCTGCCTGGCGGCGCGTCAGGACACGAGATGTCCTTCTCCCCTTGCTTGCGGGAGAAGGAAGACGCGCCGCCCTCACGGCGCCTTGGGCGGGACCACCGGCGGGGCGGTCTCCCAGCCGCCGCCGAGGGCCTGGAAGACCGCGACCTGGTCGTCGACCAGGGCCTGGTCGGAGGCGGCGAGCTGGGCTTCGGCGGTTTCGAGATTGCGTTCGGTCTGCAGCAGGTCCGGGAAGCTGATCGAGCCGCGCTGCAGCTGGATCTGCGCCAGGTCGAAGGCGCGCTGGTTGTCGTCGCGGTTGGCCGCCAGCGCCGCGTGGTGGCTGAGCTCGGCGTCGTAGGTGGTCAGCGCCTGCTCGGTCTCCTTCAGCGCCGTCAGCATCACCGAATCGAACGCGGCGATCGAGGCCGAGGCCTGCGCCTTGGCCTGCGCCACCTCGGCGTGGGCCACCAGCACGTTGGGGAAGCTCCAGGTGATCAGCGGGCCGAGCTGGTAGCTGAAGCTGGCCGAGGAGAAGAACTGCTTCGTCGATGCGCCGGAGGGGCTGCCGCTGCCGGTCAGCGACACGGTGGGGAAATAGTCGGCGGTGGCGACGCCGATGCGCGCCGTGTCCGCCGCCAGCGTCGCTTCTGCCTGCAGCACGTCGGGGCGCCGGCGCAGCAGCGCCGCGCCGTCGCCGACCGGCAGGGCGGTGCGGATCGTGGGCGGCGTGCGGCAGGCCGCGGCGGCCTGCGAGACCTGCGAGGGCAGGTCGCCGGTCAGCACCGCCAGCTCGAACAGCTGCGCCCGCTGCTCGCCGTCGAAGGTGGGGATCTCGGCCCGCGCCTGGTCGAAGACGGCCGCGGCGCTGGCCACGTCGAAGTCCGACTTGGCGCCGAGGTCGCGCTGGCGGCGGGTCAGGTCCAGCACCTGCTGGGCGAGGCCGGCGCTCTTGCGGGCGGTGGCGGCTTGCTCGGCGAAGGCGCAGGCGTCGGCGTAGGCCCGGGCGGTCTCGGCGGCGACGGTGATCCGCACCACGTTCTCGGCCTCAGCGGTCGCGGCGGCGTCGGCGCGGGCGGCCTCGAGGCTGCGGCGGATGCGGCCGAAGATGTCGACCTGGTAGCTGACGTCGAGCGCGCCGGTGGCGAACCAGGCGGGCGTCGCCTTCCGGTGCAGCAGCCCGCTCACCAGCTGGTTGCCGCTCGAGACCCCCCACTGGTCGGCGAAGGAGACGTCGGTGCTGGGGAAGAGGCCGGCCCGCGCCTGCTCCACGACGCCGCGCGCCTTCAGGAGGTTGGCGGCGGCGACCTTCAGATCCTGGTTCTCGGTCAGCGCCTTTTTCACCAGCGCGTCGAGCGCCGGGTCGTCGTAGAGCCGCCACCAGTCGGAAGGCGGCGCCTCGGCGGCGGCGATCCCGGCCCTGGCGGAGACGAACGGCGCGGCGGCGGCGGCCGGCGTCGCCGGCGGGCGATAGTTGGGGCCGACCGCGCAGGCGGCGAGGCCGAGGGCGGCCGCCGGCGCGGCGAGGCGGAGGGGCCGGCTCATTCGGCCGGCTCCGGCCGCTCGGCGGCGGGGCCGAGGATGCGCGGCGGCTTCGGCAGCCGGTCGGCGACCGCGCGGAACACCACGTAGAAGGTCGGGGTGAAGACGAGGCCGAAGAAGGTCACGCCGATCATGCCGAAGAACACCGCCACGCCCAGCGCCTGGCGCATCTCCGCGCCGGCCCCGCTGGCGAAGGCCAGCGGCGCGACCCCGAAGATGAAGGCGAACGAGGTCATCAGGATGGGCCGCAGCCGCGTCAGCGCCGCGTGCTCGGCGGCCTTGTGGCGCTCCAGCCCCTGGGCGAACTCGCCCTGGCGGGCGAACTCGACGATCAGGATGGCGTTCTTGGCCGCCAGGCCGATCAGCACGATCAGGCCGACCTGGGTGAGGATGTTGTTGTCCATGCCGCGCACCAGCACCCCGGCCATGGCGGCCAGCAGACACATCGGCACGATCAGGATCACCGAGAACGGCAGGGTGACGCTCTCGTAGAGGGCGGCCAGCACCAGGAAGGCGAACACCACGGCGAGGCCGAAGACCACCCCGCCGGTCGAGCCGGCGCTCTTCTGCTGCAAGGCGAGGTCGGTCCATTCGTAGCCGAAGCCGTTCGGGAGCGCCTTGGTGGCGGCGGCTTCCAGCGCCGCGATGCCCTGGCCGCTGGAGTAGCCGGCCGCGGTGTCGCCCTGCACCTCGGCGGCCGGGTAGAGGTTGTAGCGCAGCACCCGGTAGGGGCCGGTGGTCTCCTTCAGGTTCACCACCGAGCCCAGCGGCACCATCGCCCCGGAGCGCGAGCGGGTCTTCAGCGTGCCGATCTCCGCCAGGTCGTTGCGGAACGGCCAGTCGGCCTGCGCATAGACCTGGTAGGTGTGGTTCAAGTAGTTGAACGTGTTGATGAACGTCGAGCCCAGATAGGTCTGCAGGGTGTCGAACACATTGGCGTCCGGCACGCCCAGCACCTCGGCCTTGGTGCGGTCGATGTCGGCGTAGATGCGCGGCGTCTTGGTGTTGAAGCTGACGAAGGCGTTCTGGATCACCCCGCTGCGGTTGGCCTCGGCGGCCACGGCGTTGGCGGCGGCGGCCAGCTCCTCGTAGCTGTGGCCGGTGTGGTCCTCGATGATCATCCTGAGGCCCCCGGCGGTGCCGATGCCGCGCACCGGCGGCGGCGGGATGATCTTCACGTCGGCCTCGGGCAGCCTGGCGAGGTTCTGGCGCAGCAGCTGGGCGACGCGGTTCGAGGTCAGGCCCTGCGCCAGCCGCTGCTCGAACGGCGCCAGGATCAGGTAGAGCTGGCCGGAGTTGGACTGGGTGACGCCCGAGGTGGCGTCGACGCCGGCGTAGGCGCTGGCGGCGATCACGCCGGGGCTCTTCAGGGCCACCTGGGCCACGTCCAGCGTCGCCTTCTCGGTGCGCTCCAGCGAGGCGCCGGCCGGCAGCTGCACGGCGGCCAGCAGGTTGCCCTGGTCCTGGCTGGGGATGAAGCCGGTCGGCGTGCTCATCAGCACGTACACCGTCGCCGCCAGCAGCACCGCGAAGACGGCGAACACCCGCGCCGGGCGCCGGACCATCCGCCCGGTGCGCCCGGCGTACCAGCCGCTGAGGGCGGTGAAGCCGCGGGTGAAGGCCTCGCCGCCGCGCCGCAGCGCGCCGCCCCAGCCGCCGGCGCGGCGGCGCTCGTGGGCCTGGTGCGGGCGCAGCACCAGCACGCAGATCGCCGGCGACAGCGTCAGCGACACGGTCAGCGAGATAACCACGGTGGCGGTGATGGTCAGGGCGAACTGGCGGTAGAACTGGCCGGAGATGCCGTTGATCAGCCCGGCCGGCACGAACACGGCGATCAGCACCAGGGCGATGGCGATCAGCGCCCCGCCCACCTCGTCGATGGTGGCGTGCGCCGCCTCGCGCGGCGTCAGCCCCTCGGCCAGCTTCCGCTCGATGTTCTCCACCACCACGATGGCGTCGTCGACGACGATGCCGATGGCCAGCACCAGGGCGAACAGGGTGAGGGTGTTGATCGAGAAGCCGGCTGCCGCCAGCACCGTCATCGAGCCGATCAGCGCCACCGGGATCGCCAGGATCGGGATCAGCGCCGCGCGCCAGGTCTGCAGGAAGATGACGATGACGATCACCACCAGCGCCAGGGCGATCCCCAGCGTCTTCTCCACCTCGGTGATCGAGGCCTGCACGTATTCGGTGGGGTTGTAGATGATCTGGTAGCCGAGCCCCGGCGGGAAGTCCTTGGCCAGGGTCTTCATCGTGCGCTTGAGCAGCTCGGCGGTGGCCAGGCCGTTGGCGCCCGGCAGCGCCAGGATGCCGACCGCGGCGGCGTGGTGGCTGATCACCGCGCCGCCGGCGTCGCGGATCGCCAAGTAGGCGTCGGTGGTGTAGTCGGCCGCGCCCAGCTCCACGCGGGCCACGTCGGAGACCTTGGTGACGCGCCCGTCGGCGTCGGACTTGACGACGATGTCGCCGAACTGCTGCGGCGTCGTCAGCAGGCCCAGCGTCTGCACGTCGAGCTGGCGCGCCCCGCCGCCGGGGCCGAACGGCGGCTCGCCGACCGAGCCGGCGGCCACCTGGATGTTGTGGGCCCGCAGCGCCGAGACGACGTCCTCGACGGTCAGGTTGCGCTCGGCCGCCTTGTCCGGGTCGATCCAGATGCGCATCGCGTAGTCGCGCGCCGCGCGGCCGCCGAGGTCGCCGACGCCCGGCAGCCGCAGCAGCTGGTCGCGAATGTGCAGGGTGAAGTAGTTGGAGATGTACTGCTGGTCGAGGCTGTTGTCCGGCGAGTACATGTGCACCGCCAGCAGGATGTCCGGCGAGGCCTTGCGCACCACCAGCCCGGTCGCCTGCACCGCCGACGGCAGCTGCGGCACGGCGACGGCGGCGCGGTTCTCCACCAGCACCAGGTCCTTGTCGATGTCGGCGCCGAGCCGGAAGGTGACGGTGATCGAGAGGTGGCCGTCGCCGGTCGACTGCGACGACATGAACAGCATGTCCTCGACGCCGTTGATCTGCTCCTCGATCGGCTGGGCGACGGTGGTGGCCAGCGTCTCGGCCGAGGCGCCCGGATAGACGGCGTGGATGGTCACCGTCGGCGGGGCGATCTGCGGATACTGGGCCACCGGCAGGGTGGGCAGCGAGATCAGGCCCAGGAGGGTGATCAGGATCGAGACCACCGCCGCGAACACCGGGTGGTCGACGAAGAAGTGGGCGAACTTCATGGGACCGCGAAGGTCGCCGAGCCGGCCGGCGGGGACTGCGGCTGCACGCTCGCCTGCGCCTCAGGGGTGATCTGGCCGACCTTCACCGTCACCGGCCTGCCGGCCTGGGTGTGCTGCATGCCCTCGATCACCACGCGGTCGGAAGGCGAGAGGCCGGAGCGGATCACCCTGAGGCCGCCGACCAGCGGCCCCAGCTCGACGGCGCGGGTGCGGGCGACGTTCTGGGCGTCGACCACATAGACCACCTGCCGCGACTGGTCGGTCACCACCGACTGGTCGGGCACCATCAGGCCGGGGTAGGGGTGCGAGCCCTGCAGCCGCAGGTGGCCGAACATGCCGGGGATCAGGAAGCCGCCGGGGTTGGCCACCAGGGCGTAGGCCGAGATCACCCCGGAGGAGACGTCGAAGGCGTTGTCGACGAAGGCGAGCTTGCCGTTCCAGCGGTAGTCGGCCTCGTCCTGCAGGCGGATCTGCACCGGCGGGGCCGCGCCGCCGCCGATCAGCGCCGCGCGTTTGTACTTGAGGAACTGCGCCTCGGGGCCGTTGAAGCGGAAGCGGATCGGGTCCAGGTCGACGATGCTGGTCAGCACCGTGGTGTCCTGGGTGACCAGGTTGCCGGGCATCGCCTTGGAGTCGGAGGCGCGGCCGGAGATCGGCGCGGTCACGTGGGTGAAGGTGAGACTGAGCGCGGCGGTGCGCTCGGCGGCCTGGGCGGCGGCGAGGTCGGCCTCGGCGGTGTGCTCGGTCGCCTGGCGGGTGTCGACGTCCTGCTGGCTGGTGGCGCGGGCGCCGAGCAGCGCCTGCGAGCGCGACAGCTCCACCTTGGCGTCGGCGAGGGCGGCGGCGGCATGGGCGGTCTGCGCCTTGGCCTGATCGAAGGCGGCCTGGTAGGGGCGCGGGTCGATCTGGAAGAGCAGCTGGCCCTTCCTGACCTCCTGCCCGTCCTTGAAGCGCACCTCGGTGACGTAGCCGGTGACGCGCGGACGCACCTGGACGCTGGCGGGCGACTCGAACTGGCCGACGAAGTCGTCCCAGTCCTCCACCTCGCGCTGCAGCGGCTGCGAGACCACCACCAGCGGCGGCTGCGGGGCCGGCGCCTTGTGGGCGCCGCAGCCGGCGACCAGCAGGCTCACGGCGGTCAAGGCGCAGACACGGCGGGAAAGCAACATACGCCCCCAGGGTGACGATTTGAGCCGCTCGGTAGCGGCTCACGGCCGGGGCGCCAAGCACGCCGCCGGTGCGACGCCGCCGAAAATGTCAGCGCCCGCGCGGCGCTTCTCTAGGGGCCGAATATCTCAGGTTTGTTTCGGAACGGCGTTCACTTACGCCGCCGCGGCGGGCCGTTTCGGCGGCGCGCCCATCAGCGCCGGCTGGAAGATCAGCGCCGAGACCAGGGTCCAGATCAGCGAGATCATCAAGAGCTTGCCCATCGAGGCGGTGCCGGGATGGCTGGAGAGCCAGAGGCTGCCGAAGCCGGTCGCGGTGGTGAGCGCCGAGAAGAACACCGCCCGGGCAAGGCTGGAGGTCAGCAGGTGCGAGCCGCCGGAGCGCCACGACATCACGAAGTAGATGTGGAACGCCACGCCGATGCCGAACAGCAGCGGCAGGGCGATGATGTTGGCGAAGTTGAGCGGCTGGCCGATCAGCACGCAGCTGCCCAGCGTCAAGAGGCCCGTCAGCACGATCGGGGCCATGGTGATGGCCACGTCGCGCACCCGCCGCAGCACCAGGAACAGCAGGGCGGTGATGGCGACGAAGGAGAGCACGCCCGCCTCGATGAAGGCCGAGACCACGGTGCGGCCGCCTTCGCGGATGCCGAACGGCGTGCCGACGGCGTCGGGCGCGACCTTCGCCACCGCGTCGATGAAGCGGTCCAGGACCTTGTCGCTGTTGGCGTCGCCCTTCGGCGAGATGGAGACGCGGGCGTGGCCGGCAGGCGTCACCCAGTCGCGCACCAGGTCGGGCGGCAGCGTCTGCAGGGTGACGGGCTGGGCGGCGAGCGCGCTCTGGATCTGGGCGAGCGTGGTCTTGAACGGGGTCATCAGCACGTCGTCGGCGCGCCCGCGCAGCTGCGGCGGGGCCTTGGCGAGCCTCTCCAGGGCGGTGGCGAGGCGGCGGGCCTGCCCCGACGCCGGATCCGGGCCGGCGGCCGCGCCGCGCAGGGCTGCGGCGGTGGCCCGCAGGCTCTGCACCACCTCGGCGTCGGCCGGCGGCGGCGCGACCACGATCGGATTGAGGGTGAGGTCGAGCAGCGAGGCGGCGTCGGCGATGGCGGCGAGCTTGGCCGGCTGGTCGGGCGGCACGAAGTCGGCCAGCGTCTGGGCGTGGTCGACCTCGGGCAGCCGGGTCACGCGCTGCGCCAGTCCTTGCGCCGCCGCCAGCGTCGGCCGCACCGCCGAGAGGGTGTCGGGGGTGAAGTTCGGGTCGTTGAGCAGGTCGTAGAACGACGCCACCGACTCGCTCTTCGGGTCGCGCATGTGGATCGGGTTGAAGTCGAAACTGAGCAGCGGCAGCAGCCCGGCGCAGAGCGCCGCGGCGGCCAGCGAGGTCGCCAGCACCTTGCGCCGCGAGCCGAGGATCACCGCGTCGAGGCGGGTGATCTGCGTCGGCGGCGGCCCCGGCTTCACCGCCGCCGGCCGCAGCACCAGCAGCAGCGCCGGCAGCAGGGTCAGGTTCAGCGCCAGGGCGATCAGCATGCCGACGCCGGCGATCATGCCCAGCTGCGAGACGCCGATGTAGTCGGTGGGGGCGAAGGCAAGGAAGCCGGCGGCGATGGCGAAGGCGGCCAGCGCCAGCGGCCGGCCCATCTGCTCGCCGGCGGCGACGACGGCGTCGCGGCCGCTGACCCCCGGCGTGTGCTCGGTGCGGTAGCGGACGCTGAACTGGATGCCGAAGTCGATCCCCAGCCCGACGAACAGCGGGATGAAGGCGATCGAGATCACGTTGAAGGTGTGGAAGATCATCAGGCCCAGGGCCGCGGCGGTGGCCAGCCCGGTGAGCGTCGTGAACAGGATCGCCCCGATCACCCGCGCCGAGCGCACCGCCAGCCACAGCATCAGGATGATCGCGAACACCGCGACGATGGTGATTGGCAGCGCCCGGTCGGCCAGCGAGCCGAACTCGTCGTCCTCCATCGGCACCGCGCCGGTCAGCCGCACGGTGACGCCGTGCGCCTCGTCGAGGCCGAGCCGGCGGGCGTCGGCGCGGAGCACGTCGCTGGCCGCCGCGCCCGGCTCCAGGGCGCTGTAGTCGAGCTTCGGGTCGACCATGATGATGTGGCGCGAGGCGCGCGGATCGCCGGCGCCCAGCAGGTTCTGCCAGGAGAAGGCGGCGTTCTTGCCGCTTTCCAGCGCCTCCAGCGTATCCGACAGCCGGGCCATCGGCGCCTGCAGCGAGGCGAGCTGCGCCTGGCCGGCGCTGACGCCCTGGGCCACCGTGGTCAGCGAGGTTCCGAGGCCGCGCAGCGACGGATCGGCGGCGATCGGCCCCACGAACGGCTCGGCGGCGATCAACTGCTGCATGCTCGCCTTGACGTCCTGGGTCGGCAGGAACAGCAGGCCCTCCCTGGCCCAGAAGTCGCCGCCGTCCGGCCGCCGCACCGACGGGAAGGTCTGCGGCTGCGAGAGCAGCTTGGCGGTCAGGCTCTGCGCCGCCTGCTGCGACAGCTCCGGCGTCGCCGCGTCGATCACCACCACCACCTGCGGGTCGAGGCCGGGGAACTGCTGGGCCAGCCGCGTCTCGGCCTGCCGGTAGGGCAGGTTGGGCGAGATCAGGTCGTCCTCGCTGGTGCTGAGCGAGAAGTGGGTCGCCGAGAAGGCCATCGCCGCCAGCGCCAGGGCGACGCCGGCGACGGCCACGAGGCCGGCGTGCGCGGCGGCGACGGCGACCAGCCGGGCGATCAGCGACGGTCGGCGATCCTGCGCGGCCAAGGTCGCCCTTCAGTCCGCCATCGCCAGCGCCGTCGCCGCCGGTTCGCGGTCGCAGGGCTGGGCGGTGGCGATCGGGCCGTCGTCGGCCGCGGCTAGCCGCATCGCGGCGCGGGCGGGGCCGGATGGCGGCGCGGCCGAGGCGGAAGGCCCGGGCGTGGGCTCAGGGGCGGCCTGGGGCGCCGGCGCGGCCTGGGACGCGGGCGACGGGTCGGCGGGCGTCGTCCCGTCGGCTTGCGGCGCGCCCGCCTCGGGCGAGGCGTCGGGCTCGTCGATCGGCGGCAGGATCGGCGCGGCGCTCTCGCCGCGGATCGCCGCCTCGCGCGATTGCAGGTAGACCGAGCGCAGGGTGGCGTAGGGATCGGCCGCGCCGCTGGTCAGCGCCTCCAGCTCGCCGGCGGTGCGCGATTGCAGGTCGATGCCGCCGACCAGCGTGGTGGTGACCTGCAAGGTGAGCCGGCCGGGGAAGCGCACATAGTTCAGCGGCCCCATCGCCGCGTCCGCGCCGTTGCCGATGGCGTCGCGCACCGTCGAGGGGCCGAGCAGCGGCAGGTAGAGGTAGGGGCCCGGCCCCACGCCCCAGCGGCCGAGGGTGACGCCGAAGTCGTTGTCCTGGTGCGGCAGCCCCTCGCCCTTGGCCAGGTCGACAAAGCCGGCGAACACCGAGTTGGTCACCAGCCGGGCGATGTCGTTGCCGGCCCGCGAGGGGCGCCCCTGCAGGATGTCGTTGGCGATCACCACCGGCTCGGAGAGGTAGGTGAAGAAGTTGTGCAGCCCCTCGCCGATCGGGCCGGGGGTCAGCGCCCGGTAGACGCGGCCGAGCGGGGTGAAGATGCGCCGGTTCGCCACCTCGGACTGGGCGTAGAAGCGCCGGTTCATCTTCTCGAACGGGTCGCCCGGGGTCTGCGCGTGCGCTGCGCCCGCCAGGGCCGCCGCGCCCAGGCCGGCGAGCAGGAGTGGGGTGCGTGGCGGCAAGGGCGGCTCCGTCGGGTCGCTGGCTGCTTGTTCGCAGACCCTAACGCGCGAGACAAGGCCGCGGTGACGGCGCCCGGCGCGCGCGTTTTGGTGAGCGGGCGTTGATCGCCCGTTCATGCTGCGCGTTTAAGTCGCGAGTGGGGCCTGGGTCGTCGCCGGCGGCGAGCCTCCGTCGTGCGACTCAGGGTAGGGACGGATGATGCTTACACCTAGCGCGACCGCGCCGCCTTCCGCGTCCAGGATCCCGCCGCCGTGAAGCCGCTGCGGATGCTGGTGGTCGAGGACGAGGGCCTGGTGGCGATGATGCTGGAGGACCTGCTCGACGACCTCGGCTGCCAGGTCGCCTGCTCGGCCAGCTCGGTCGTGCAGGCGCTCGACTGGCTGGAGGCCGGCGGCGAGGCCGACGCGGCGCTGCTGGACGTCAACCTCGGCGGCGAGCCGGTCTTCCCGGTGGCGGAGGCGCTGACCGCCCGCGGCGTCCCCTTCGCCTTCACCACCGGCTACGGCGAGTCCCACGACCCGCGCTTCAAGGCCGCGGTGCTGCTGGGCAAGCCGATCCGCCTGGAGCGGCTGCAGGAAGTGCTGCGCAGCTTCGGCCACGAGCCCTAGCGCGCGTTGAATCTTGGCGGAGTTGCCGCCTGGGACGCGGCCGCGGCGCGCAAAAAGCGTGTGTGTCCCTACTTTCCTACCGCCCCGCCGAGGCCCGCGCCCGTTCCAGCCGTGGCCGCGACGCCGCCGCTTCGCCCTGCTGCAGCGCGTCCAGCAGGCGGGCGCGGACGGCGGCGGCGCGGTGGGGCTCGGTGAGCTTGCCGGTGCGGGTGACGACGTAAAAGGCGTCGACCGCGCGCTCGCCGTAGTTGTCGATGTGGGCCGACTGGATCGACAGCTCGGCCTCGGAGATCACCCGCGCCAGCGCCGCCAAGAGGCCGGGGCGGTCGCGGCCGGAGGCCTCGATCACCGTGGCGGAGGCCGAGGCCTCGTTGTCGATGGTGACGGCCGGCGCGATCGAGAAGGCGGCGGCGCGGCCGAGGTCGGTGCGGCGGCGCGCCTCCGCCTCCGCCGGACGGCCGCGCGCGGCCAGCTCCAGCGCCTCGACCAGCCGGGCGAGCGCCCGCGGGCTGTCCTCGCCGAACGGCTGGCCGGCGACGTTCTGCACGTAGAAGGCGTCGAGCGCCTCGCCGCGGCTTGAGGTGAAGATGCGCGCGCCGACCACGTTGCCGCCGAGCTGGGCGATGGCCTGGGCGAGGTCGGCGAACAGCCCCTCGCGGTCCTGCGCGGCCACCACCACCTCGGCGGCGTTGCGGTCGGCGCGGATGCGCGCCTCGGCGGAGGCGCCGCGCTCGGCCCCGGCCTCGCGGGCCAGCGCGGCGTGGCGCAGCTGCTCCTCGGCGGGGAAGGCGGCGAAGT
>DASXEN010000012.1:0-27562 GCA_036490095.1 Caulobacteraceae bacterium | reverse complement strand
GACGGCGGCTCCGACCCGGCCTCGATGCGCACGGTCGCCAAGCCGGTGGACGGCGGCTACGTGCTCAACGGCGCCAAGATGTGGATCACCAACGCGCCGGTGGCCGACGTCGCCCTGGTCTGGGCCAAGCTCGACGGCATCATCCGCGGCTTCCTGGTCGAGCGCGGTTCCAAGGGCTTCGAGACGCCGCGCATCGAGAACAAGCTCAGCTTGCGCGCCTCGGTCACCGGCGAGATCTCGCTCTCCGACGTGTTCGTGCCGGAGGAGGCGATGCTGCCCGACGTGCAGGGCCTGCGCGGGCCGTTCTCCTGCCTCAACAAGGCCCGCTACGGCATCGCTTGGGGCGCGATGGGCGCGGCGGAGTTCTGCTTCCACGCCGCGCGCGACTACGTCGGCTCGCGCTCGGTGTTCGGCAAGCCGCTGGCCGCCCGCCAGCTGGTGCAGAAGAAGCTTGCCGACATGCAGACCGAGATCGCGCTGGGCTACGAAGGCGCGCTGGCGCTGGGCCGGCTGATCGACCAGGGAGCGTGGGTTCCGGAGGCGATCAGCCTGATGAAGCGCAACAACTGCGGCAAGGCGCTGGCCATCGCCCGCGAGGCCCGCGACATGCACGGCGGCAACGGCATCTCCGGCGAGTACCACGTGATGCGCCACGCGGCGAACCTGGAGACGGTCAACACCTACGAGGGCGCCCACGACGTGCACGCCCTGATCCTCGGCCGGGCGATCACCGGCGAGAACGCCTTCTAGGGCCCGTGGACACTTGCCGTGGTCCCCTGCGACCACTCTCCTAAGCCCCGGCAAGAAGTGGTCGAAGGGGCGCAGAAGCTAGCGGTGTGGCCGCGCCGCAGGCCTTTTCCTTGAACCACCAAGCTCACCAAGCTCACCAAGGCGGTCGTGGGCGGCCTCGCGCACTTGGTGTCCTTGGTGAGCTTGGTGGTGGATCCAAACGGCGCCTGCGGCGCACCACCTGGATCGTCAACGCGGCGGGGTGCGGTCGCGGATGCGGTCGAAGCCGGCCTTGATGCCGGCGAAGCGCGCGGCGATGAACGGCTCGAACTCGGTGTCGGTGAAGATGTAGGGCCAGTCGCCCTCGATCCCCTCGCGGACCAGGTCGCCGACGTAGAGCGGGTCGATGCCGCCCTCCACCCGCTCGCGGATGTTGCCCAGCCACGCGGCCAGCGACGACGACGCGCCTGCGGGAACCGCCTCGGCGAACCGCTCGGGCCGGTTGCGCAGCGAATCGACGATGTTGGTGCGGATGAAGCCGGGGCAGAGCACCGAGACGCCGATGCCGCGCGGCGCCAGCTCGACCCTGAGCCCCTCCGAGAGGGCGACGACGCCATACTTGGTGACGTTGTAGGCGTTGCCGCTGCCGGAGATCAGCCCGGCGACCGAGGCGGTGTTGACGATGTGGCCGCCCTGGCCGTGGCGCTCGATCAGCGGCCCGAAGATCTCGGCGCCCCAGATCACCGCCATCAGGTTGACGCCGATGGTCCAGCCCCAGCTGGCGTCGGTCCAGTCGCCGTAGCCGCCCCCGCCGCCGACGCCGGCGTTGTTGTGGACGATGTGGATTTCACCGTAGCGCGTCAGCGTCGCGTCGGCCGCGGCCTGCAGCTCGGCCTTCAGCGACACGTCGGCGATGACGCCGTCGACGTCGGCGTTGGTGCGCTTCAGCTCGGCCATGGCCTTGTCCAGCGCGTCTCGCTCGATGTCGCACATCATCACCTTGACGCCGGCCTGGGCGAGCCGCGTCGCGACCCCGAGGCCGATGCCGGACGCCGCGCCGGTGACGAACGCAGTCTTGCCGACCAGGTCTTTCATGCGGTCCTCCAGGCCGGCGCGTGGGGGCGGCCGCTCGCGAACGGGATATCGTGCAGCGTCGCTGAGCCCTCGCCGCGACGGCGTCAAGCAATGGCCGCGACGACCGGCCCAGCTTCCGCCGGATGCGCGGCCGGTGCTAGACCGGCGCAACGGGGAGGCTGCATGAGCCAGACAGCGTCGCAGACAGCCGCCGGCGCGGCGCCGGCCGCGGGCAAGACCACGCCGATGCGCACCGTGGTCGCCGCCTCGGCGGCCGGCACGGCGTTCGAGTGGTACGACTTCTTCGTCTTCGGCAGCCTGCAGGCGATCATCGCCAAGACCTTCTTCGCCGAGCTGACGCCGATCGCCGGCCAGATCGCCGCGCTGGCGCTGTTCGGCGTCGGCTTCGCCTTCCGGCCGATCGGCGCGCTGATCTTCGGCGGCGTCGGCGACCGGCTGGGGCGCAAGGCCGCGTTCCTGATCTGCGTCTCGATCATGGGCGGGGCGACCTTCGCGATCGGCCTATTGCCCAGCTACCAGATGATCGGCCCGCTGGCCCCCGTGCTGCTGATCAGCCTGCGCATCCTGCAGGGTACAGCGCTGGGCGGCCAGTATGGCGGCGCGGCGATCTACGTGGCCGAGCACGCCGCGCCGGACAAGCGCGGCGGCGCCACCGGCTGGGTGCAGACCTCGGCGGCGTTCGGCCTGGTGGCGGCGCTGGCGGTGATCTTCTTCACCCGCAGGGCGGTGGGCGAAACCTCGTTCAGCGCCACCGGCTTCGGCGGCGGCTGGCGCATCCCCTTCTTCGTCTCGGTCGGGCTGGTGGCGATCTCGATCTGGATGCGCTCGCGGCTCTCCGAGAGCCCGGCGTTCGAGCGGATGAAGGCGGCGGGCGGGGCGACCCGCGCGCCCTACGCCGAGGCGTTCGGCCGCTGGCCGAACCTGAAGCTGGTGCTGATCGCCTTCTTCGGCCTGATGACCGCCCAGGGCGCCTATTGGTACACGGTGTTCTTCTATTCCGCGGTCTACATGCAGACGTTCCTGAAGGTCGACGCCGACTACACCAACCTGATGATCCTCTGCGCGGCGGTGCTCAGCGCGCCGCTCTACGTCTTCTTCGCCTGGCTCTCCGACAAGGTCGGCCGCAAGCCGGTGATGCTCGCGGGGATGGTGCTGGGCCTGGTGGCCCTGTTCCCCGGCTTCATCCTGCTGACCTCGGCGGCCAACCCGGCGCTGGTGGCGGCCTCGAAGGCGACGCCGGTGGTGGTGATGGCCGATCCGGCCGAATGCGGCGCTCAGTTCGCCATCACCGGCAAGGCCAGGGCGGTGACCAGCTGCGACATCGCCCACGCGGCGCTGGCGGGCTCGGGCGTCAACTACCGGACCGTGGCCGGGCCGCCCGGCTCGGTGGCGGTGGTGAAGGTGGGCGCGGCGAGCGTCGCCTCGGTCGATGGCCGCCGCCTCGCCGGGCCGGCGCTGAAAGCGGCCAGCGACAACACCAGCCACGCCATCGCCGCGGCGCTGGCCAAGGCCGGCTACCCGGCCAGGTCGGACCCGGCGCGGCGCAACACGCCGCTGATCCTGGCGGTGCTGGCGGTGTTCACCATCGCCGCCACCGCCCTCTACGGGCCGATGGCCGCCTCGCTGGCCGAGCTGTTCCCGGCCCGGGTGCGCTACACGGCCCTGTCGCTGCCCTACCACCTCGGGACCGGCTGGATCGGCGGCTTCCAGCCGGTGGTGTCGTTCTCGATCGTGGTGATGAGCGGCAGCCTGCTGGCCGGGCTCTGGTATCCGGTGATCTTCACCGCCATCAGCGTCGTTGCCTGCATCCTCTTCCTGCCGGAGACGCGCGGCCGCTCGCTGGAGGCCTGAGGGGTCAGGCGGGCCGGGCGCGCCGGGCGACCCGCCGCGAGACCAGCTCCGAGACCAGCACGGCGGCCACCGACAGGCCGGCCGAGACCAGGCACAGCGCCAGCGCCTCGCCTTCCTGGCCGGGCGACTGGGTGGCCTGCCAGATCGCCGTCGGCAGCGTCAGCGTCTCGCCGGGAATGGCGCCGACGAAGGTGATGGTGGCGCCGAACTCGCCCAGCGCCCGGGCAAAGCCCAGCACCACGCCCGCCGCCAGGCCCGGCGCGGCGAGCGGCAACGTCAGGCGCAGGAAGGCGACCCAGGCCGGCGCGCCCAGGGTCAGCGCCGCCTCGTCCACTTCCGGCTCGATCGCCTCCATGGCCAGCCGCATCGGCCGCACCATCAAGGGGAAGCTCATCACCGCCGCCGCCAGCGCCGCGCCGGTCCTGCGGAAGGCGAGCACGACGCCGACGGAGGCCAGCGCCGCGCCGATGGGGCCTCTCGGGCCGCAGAGCAGCAGCAGCGCATAGCCGGTCGCCACCGGCGGCAGCACCAGCGGCAGGGTCACCGCCGTCTCCAGCACCACGCGCCCCGCCAGGCGGGCTCTCGACAGGGCGTAGGCCGCCAGCACCGCCAGCGGCAGCTCCACGACGACCGCCACCGCCGCCACCCGCAGCGACAGCAGGATCGCCGCGAGGTCGTCGGCGCCGATCACGCGTCGGGCGCCGGGTCGAGGCGGTGGTGAGGGGCGCCGAGCGCGGCCAGCCGGGCGGCGAGCGGCTTCAGCTCCGCCGGCGCGGCCACCACCGCCAGCTGCCGCCCTTGCGCCGCCTCGCTGGCGAGATAGCTGGCGTCGACTTCGTCCAGCGGCCGCTGCGGCGCGTCGCGGCGGGCGAGCACGGCGATGGCCGGGGGCACGAACTCGCCCAGCACCAGCAGCTCCGCCTCGGCAAGCGCGCGGGCGGCGCGCAGCGACAGCAGGTCGGCCATGCGCGGCGCGGCGATCAGCCAGATCTGTCCGGTGGTGGCGACGCCGGAGGCGATCTCGGCCCGCAGTCGCCGCGCCGCCTCGGCCATGTCGCCGGCGTCCGCCGCCGCGGCTGCCGGCCCGGACATCGCTGCGCGCAGGAAGGCGCGCCGCTGCGCCAGGTCCGGAAAGGCGGCGACGATCTCCGGCCTCAGCTCGCCGAACAGTTGCGCCAGCCGCCCGAGGCCGGGCGACGCCTTGGCCTCCAGCTCGGCGCGCAGCAGCGCCGCGACGATCGGGGCCGCGCCGGCCGTGCCGATCGCCACCACCACCTGGCCGCGATCGATGATCGCCGGGGTGTGGAAGTCGCAGAGTTCGGGGTGGTCGGCCACGTTGACCGGCACGCCGGCCGCTCGCGCCGCCGCCGCCGCCGCCGCGCAGAAGGCCGCGTCCGGGCTCGCCACGAAGGCGAGCACGGCGCCGGTGTAGGCCGCGGCGGCGGTCGCCGCGTCGCCGCTCACCCGCTCCAGCCTCGCCGGCGCGTCGGCCAGCAGCCGCGCCTTGGCCTCCGCCCCCTCGCCCTCGCCGGCGATGACGACGCGGCGGCCCTTCAGCGGGAAGAAGGCGGGGAAGGCCTCCATCAGCCGGTCACTTCACCGTCTTCAGGTAGTCGATGATCGCCTTGCGGTCGCCCGCGTCCGGCGCGCCGCCGTACATGTTGGTCCCGGGCGCGTAGGTTTGCGGATTGGCGAGGAAGGCGTCCAGCGCCGCCTCGCTCCAGACCCCGCCCTTGGCCTTCAGCGCGTCGCTGTACTGGAAGTCCTTGAGGCTGGCGACCGGCCGCCCGACCACCCCCTTCAGCGACGGCGCCGTCTCGGTGCTGGCGGCGTCGGTGGTATGGCAGTCGCCGCACTTGTCGTTGAACACGGCCTGGCCGGTGTCGGCGAAGGCGGAGGTTGCGGTCAGGGTGAGTAGAAGGGCGAGAGCGGCGCGCATTTGTGGCTCCGGCGCAGGGAACGGCGGCAAGCGATACCCTGCCGCGCGCGCACCCTCAACGATCACTCCGCCCACGCGTCGAAGACCGCCTCGAAGTCGCGCGCGCCGTGCAGGACGCGGACGACTTCGACCGCATCGGCCGTCACACGATAAAACATCACGTATGGCGCGACCGTCCACTTCCTGAAGTCCGGCGCGATCTCGGGCCTCGCTTCGCCGATCTCGGGATTGCGGCCCAGCACCTCCTCGGCGTCGTAGAAACGGTCGATCAGCCGATCCGCGGCGCGCGCATTGTGGGCCGCGACCGCCGCCCAGATTTCGAACATGTCGTCGGCCGCCTGCGGCAGGCGGCGGACCTTAAGCGGCACGGCCCTTGCCGGTCCGGGCGCGCGCCCGTTTCTTGAACTCGGCTGCAGACATGCGCTCCTCCGCGATGCCGCTCGCCACGCCCTCATCCCAGAGTTTGCGGTAATGGGCGATGGAAGCGGCCCGCTCGTCGCGCTTGCGGCCCCATTCGCGCAAGGCCTCGCGGATGACCTCGCTGGTCGAGGCGTATTCGCCCTTCTGCACCGCCTCCCGCACGGCCTCGGCGAGTTCGGGTGTGAGGGCGATCGAGAGTTTTTCGATCTTCGACATGACCGACTCCAAAGTAGGAATAAATACTACTGCCAGTCCGTTCCGTCGACCTGACTTCGCAGGTCGATGTCGGCCAGTACGCCTGGATCGCTTGTCTCCACCAGCGCCAGCCGGGCGCCGAGCCCGCGCAGCACCTCGCGTGCGCCCTGGTCGCCGCTCACGGCGCGCAGATCCGCGAACAGCGCCGCGGAGAACAGCACCGGGTGGCCGCGCTGGCCCTCGAAGACCGGGGCCGCGGCAGG
This sequence comes from Caulobacteraceae bacterium, assembly GCA_036490095.1. Classification (GTDB taxonomy): domain Bacteria; phylum Pseudomonadota; class Alphaproteobacteria; order Caulobacterales; family Caulobacteraceae; genus Acaudatibacter. The sequence continues at coordinate 21,070 of DASXEN010000012.1, read as the reverse complement.
CGCGCCGGCGGCGAGCGCTTCGGCGAGCCTCGGCAGGATGGCGGGCGGGATCAGCGGCATGTCGCCCAGGAAGACGAAGGCGCCGGCCGCGTCGGCGGGCAGGCTGGCGACCCCGGTCCGCAAGGTGGCGCCCATGCCCTCGGCGTGGCCCTCGCAGTGGACCAGCCGCAGCCGATCCGCCGCGCCGATGCGCTCGGCGAAGGCGCGGGCCGCCGCCGCGACCTCGGGATCGGCGCCGGTCACCACCGTCACCGCGCGCACCGGGGCCGCGAACGCCGCCGCCAGCGCGCCGTCGATCAGCGCCCCGCCGCGCCAGGGGTGGGTCAGCTTGCCGCCGCCGAAGCGGGCGCCCGACCCGGCCGCCAGCACGATCGCCTCCAGCGCGCCGTTCATCGCGGCATCATCCGCCGTATCGCCCCCCATCGCATCGCCCCTGTCGCCATGCGTTCATCCTTTCTATGTTAGCCGGGTCATGACGCCTTACGACACCGCCCCGCCGCAAGCGCGGCCGAGCCAGCGGACGGGTCCGCTCGTCGACGGCTTCGGCCGGCGCGTCAGCTATCTGCGCGTCTCGGTCACCGACCGCTGCGACCTGCGTTGCGTCTACTGCATGGCCGAGCACATGACCTTCCTGCCGAAGGCCGAGGTGCTGACGCTGGACGAGCTGGACCGCATCGCCTCTGCCTTCGTGGCGCTGGGGACCCGGAAGCTGCGGCTCACGGGCGGCGAGCCGCTGATGCGCAAGGGGGTGCTGGGGCTGATCGAACGGCTGTCGCGCCACCTGGCGAGCGGCGCGCTGGAGGAGCTGACGCTCACCACCAACGGCACCCGGCTCAGCGAGTTCGCCGCCGATCTCGCCCGGCTGGGCGTGCGCCGCGTCAACGTCTCGCTGGACACGCTGAAGCCGGAGCTGTTCGCCCGCCTCACCCGCGGCGGCGACCTCGCCAAGGTGCTGGCCGGGATCGAGGCGGCGCGCGCGGCGGGTCTGGCGGTGAAGGTCAACACCGTGGCGCTGGCCCACGACAACGCCGCCGAGCTGCCGCAGCTGGTCCGCTGGGCGCACGGCCATGGCATGGACCTGACGCTGATCGAGACCATGCCGATGGGCGAGGTTGAGGCCGACCGCACCGACCAGTTCCTGTCGCTGGCGAGGCTGCGCGACGAGCTGGCCAGCTACTGGACGCTCACCGACCTGCCGCTTTCCACCGGCGGCCCGGCCCGCTACGTCCGCATCGCCGAGACCGGCGGCCGGCTCGGCTTCATCACCCCGCTCAGCCACAATTTCTGCGAGGCCTGCAACCGCGTGCGCCTCACCTGCACCGGCACGCTGCACACCTGCCTCGGCCGCGAGGACGCCGCCGACCTGCGCTCGGTGCTGCGCGCCGGCGGCGACGACGCCGCGCTTGCGGCGGCGATCCGCGCGGCCGTGGACGCCAAGCCGCAGGGCCACGACTTCCACATCGGCCGCGGCCTCGGCCCGGCGGTGGCGCGCCACATGTCGACCACCGGCGGCTAGATGCGGGTGCTGCTCTTCGGCCGCCTCGGCGATGTCGCCGGCTGGCGCGAGCGCCGGATCGAGCCTCCGCCGGCCAGCGTGGCTGCGTTGAAGGCGCTGCTGGCGGCGGACGACGCGGCGCTGGGCGCGGCGCTCGACGGCGTCGGCGTCCAGGTCGCCGTCGACCGGGCGATCGTCCGCGGCGCGGCGGCGCTGACCGCCGGCGCCGAGGTCGCCTTCCTGCCGCCGATGAGCGGCGGATGATCCGGCTGGTCGCGCAAGCCTTCGACCCCGGCGCGGAGCTGACCGCCTTCTGCGCCGGCCGCACCGAGAGCGGCGCGGTCGCCAGCTTCGTCGGCATCGCCCGCGGCGAGGGCGGCCAGGCGACGGCGCTGGAGCTGCAGGCCTATCCGGGCTTCACCGACGCGGAGATCGGCCGGATGGTCGAGGCCGCCAGCGCGCGCTTCTCGCTGCACGACGCCCTCGTCATCCACCGCCACGGCGCCATCGCCCCCGGCGAGCCGATCGTCATGGTGGCGACCGCCTCGGCCCATCGCCGCGAGGCGTTCGAGGCCTGCGACTACCTGATGGACTACCTCAAGTCCCGCGCGCCGTTCTGGAAGAAGGAGCATGGGCCGGGCGGCGCCCGCTGGGTCGAGCCGACGGCGCGGGACTTGGACGACCTCGCTCGCTGGGACTAAACCCGCCCGCACCCTGCCAGCGAGGCCGCAAGAGATGACCGCGATGCTCCAGCCCGGCGGCAAGCTCGACGAGAGCACGCCGATCACCCCCGTCCGCATCGCCGTGCTGACCATCTCCGACACCCGCGACGAGGAGAGCGACACCTCCGGCGCGGTGCTGGCCGAGCGGCTGACCGGGGCCGGGCACAAGCTCGCCGCCAAGGCCATCGTGCCCGACGACATCCCGGCCATCCGCAGCCGCGTGCAGGCCTGGGTCGCCGGCGGCGACGTCGACGTGATCCTCACCACCGGCGGCACCGGCATTACCGGGCGCGACGTGACGCCGGAGGCGATCGAGCCGCTGCTCGACAAGCGCATCGAAGGCTTCTCGGTCATCTTCCACCTGGTCAGCTACCAGACGGTGGGCCTCTCGACGCTGCAGTCGCGGGCGCTGGCCGGCCTCATCGGCGGCGTTTTCGTCTTCTGCCTGCCGGGCTCCAACGGCGCCGTGCGCGACGGCTGGGACAAGGTCATCGCCCCCCAGCTCGACAGCCGCCACAAGCCCTGCAACATGGTCGAGCTGATGCCGCGGTTGCTGGAGCGGTAAGGCGGATTGCGGCGCGTTCGCTCGGGTCCCTGCCGGCATGGCCCGTAGCGGCGTTCTAAGGGCCGCTGAGGCCCCTCGCGTGGGGTCGTTGCTTGGGTACTACCAGTACCGGCACCAAAGCCGCTGGCGGGGCCCTGGAAGCCCTTGGCGAAGGTCTCGCCCTGAGGGTGTGCTCCGCGACAACCTCTGGGTGGCGGCTGAGCCGCTCCAGCGTGGCGCACGCCGGCTCCGCCGGGCCGGGCCTCGCCCCTAGCTAATCCACGTCCAGCCCGACGCGCCGCAGGCCGCGCACCAGTTGCTGCACGTAGGTGAGGTTGAGGTCGGTGGCGGCGGCGTATTTCGGCGTGTCCAGGGTGCTGGACGGCACGATCACGCCGCCTTTGACCCGCTGGCAGGCGCCGCTCTTGATCAGCCGGTTGACGTGTCGGCGCGTGGTCTCGAACGGCAGGCCGAGCGACTCCGCCAGCGCCAGGATGCTGATCGGCTTGCGCTGGTCGTCGCGGGGCAGCCCGGCCGGCGGCGGCGGCCGCGGAACGCTGCCGTGCAGCTGGCTGAGGTGGCCGGTGTTGGCCGAGATGATCGCCTGGCAGATGATCGCGTCGAGCACGTCGCCATGCCCGAGGTCGGTCAAGAGGCGCAGCGCGCGCAGGAAATAGCTGGTGCTGACGCGCGCCACGCGCCGCGCCAACTCAGCGCGTTCGAGCGAAGTATCCACCATCCCGCGTCCAGCTAACCACGGTTGCGGGCGAGGCCAAGCCGGAAAAGGCTTTGGCGCCAAACGGCCGGCTCGGCGTATTAGAGGGCGATGCGCCGGACGCCCTCATGAGCGAGCTCACCCATGTCGATGCGCAGGGCCGCGTGCGGATGGTCGACGTCTCGGCCAAGCCGCAGACGGCGCGCGAGGCGGTGGCCGCCGGCCTGGTGCGGATGTCGGCGCGCACCCGCGACCTCGCCCTCTCCGGCGGCGCCCGCAAGGGCGACGTGATCGCCGCCGCCGAGATCGCCGGGCTGATGGCGGCCAAGAAGACCGCCGAACTGATCCCGCTCTGCCACCCGCTGGCGCTCTCCAAGGCGGAGGTGCGGGTCGAGGCGGCGGAGAACGGGCTGGAGGTGACGGCGCGCGTCGCCACCACCGGCCCCACCGGCGTCGAGATGGAGGCGCTGACCGCGGTCTCGGTCGCCTGCCTGACCCTCTACGACATGCTGAAGGCAGCCGAGCGCGGCATGGTCATCGAGGCGGTGCGGCTGGTCGAGAAAACCGGCGGCGCCTCGGGCGACTGGCGCCGCTGATGCCGGCCCCGCCCCCGGTCCCATCGCCTTCGGTGGAAGAGGCGCGGGCGCGGATGCTGGCCTGGGCCGTGACCCTGCCGGCCGAGACCGTGCCGCTCGCCCAGGCCGTCGGCCGCACCCTCGTCGAGGATGTCCACGCAATCCGCAACCAGCCGCCCTATCCGGCCTCGGCGATGGACGGCTGGGCGGTGGCGGCGGCCGATGCCCCAGGGCGTTTGCGGATCGCCGGCGAGAGCGCCGCCGGCTCTCCCTACGCGGCGCCGCTGGCCCGCGGCGAGGCGGTGCGCATCTTCACCGGCGCGGCGCTGCCGCCCGGCGCCGACACGGTGGTGATCCAGGAGGTGGCGACGCGCGACGGGGACCAGGTCGAGGTCCCGGCCGCGCCGCGCGGCGACTACGTGCGGCCGGCCGGCTGCGACTTCCGCGAGGGCCAGCTGCTGCTTCGGCGCGGCGCGCGGCTCGACGCCTGGCGGCTTTCGCTGGCGGCGGCGGGCGGGCGCGGCGAGCTGCAGGCGGCGCGCCGGCCGCGGGTCAGCTTCCTCTCCACCGGCGAGGAGATCGTCGATCCGGGCGCGCCGGCCGGCCCCTACCAGATCTTCGACGCCGGCACGGCCGCGCTGGTGGCGCTGGCGGCGGCCTGGGGCGGCGAGGCGGTGCGGCTGAAGCCGGTCGGCGACAACCTGGCGGCCACGGCGGCGGCGGTGCGCGCGGCGGACTGCGACCTGATCGTCACCGTCGGCGGCGCGTCGGTCGGCGACCACGACCTGGTCAAGCCGGCGCTGGGCGAGCTGGGGCTGGAGCTGGCGGTCGAGACCATCAACGTGCGACCCGGCAAGCCGACCTGGTTCGGCCGGCTGGCCGATGGGCGGCGGGTGCTCGGCCTGCCCGGCAACCCGGCCTCGGCGCTGGTCTGCGCCGAGCTGTTCCTGCGTCCGCTGATGCTGGCCATGCAGGGCGCGGACCCGGCGCTGACCCTCATCCAGGTTCGCGCCGCCGCGGCGTTTCGAGCCAACGGGCCGCGCGAGCACTGGATGCGCGCCCGCATCAGCGCCGCCGGCGACGGGGCGCTGCAGGCCGAAGCCTTCGCCGATCAGGATTCGTCGCTGGTGTCGGTGTTCGCCAGCGCCGACGCCCTGGTGCGCCGCTCGGCCGGCGCGCCGGCGCTGGCCGCAGGCGAGCTCATCGACGCGCTGATGCTGGGCCGCGCGTAGCGGACGGCGGTGATCTCGGCCAGCACCGAGATCGCCACCTCCCACGGCGCCTTGCCGCCGATGTCGAGGCCGATCGGAGTGCGAAGCCGCGCGATGTCGGCCTCGTCGACGCCGGCGGCGCGCAGCCAGGCGAGCCGGTCGCCGGCCCGCCGCCGCGCGCCCAGCGCGCCAACGTAGAAGGCCTTCGACGGCAGGGCGACGGTCAGCGCCGCGTGGTCGGCCTCGGCTTCGTGGGTGGCGACGGCCACCGCCGTCCAGCGGTCGAGCCCGATCGCCGAGAGCGCCGCGGACGCCTCCTCGCGGCTGTAGGCGATGGGATAGGGCGGCGGCGCCTCGGGGCCTTTCGGGCGCACCAGCGTGGTCTCGAAGCCGGCCAGCGAGCCCAGCTGGGCGACGGCGAGCGCGGTCGGATCGCCGCCGAACACCACCAGCTTCGGGACCGGCTCGAAGACGCGCCGGAACGCGCCCTCCCAGGCCAGCGGCGTCTCGATCGGCGGGGCGCAGAGCCGGCGGCGCCCGTCGCTGATCCACTCCGCGGGGACGCGGGCGTCGCGCAGCGCCAGCAGCCGCGCCACCGCCGCATCGTCCGGCGCGATCCGCTCCACCATCAGCTCGATCCGCGCGCCGCACAGCAGCCGGATGTCGGGCCAGGGGCTGCCGGTCCCGTAGACCAGCCGCCGCGGCTCGCCGTCCGCGAGGCAGGCGTCGGCGTGGCCGGCCACGTCCGCCTCCAGGCAACCGCCGGAGAGGAAGCCCGATAGCACGCGTTCGCCGATCACCATCTGCGCGCCCACCGGCCGCGGGCCGCCGCCGTCCAGCGCCACGATGGTCGCCAGCGCGCACGGCTCGGCGCGCCGGCGCGCCTCGGCCAGCGCGGGCCGGGCGTCGTCGGCGAGGCCGAACAGGGGCCAGTCGGGCAGCGTCTGCGTCATCCGCTCGGCCTTAACCTCCGGTCAACGGCTCCGATACCGGTTCTTAAAGGTCGGAGCGCAGCATGGTGGAAATGTGCATCAAGCGCAAAAATGATGGTGGCCCGTTGAAATGAAACCCTTGCTCAGCAAGCTGGGCCTGGGCGCGTCGCAATTTCCGACTGCGGTCTCTGTGCGTGGCCGGACGCCCGAGCATGAAGTTCGCGAGATGTTGGCGACCGCCGCGCGGGCCGGCCTTGGCGTGCTCGACGCCGGCGCGGCCCAGGCCTGCGCCGAAGGGCTGCTCGGCGCCAATATGCCGCGCCCGCCCGACTTCAAGATCCTGGTCCGCTCGATGCGCGGCGACCGCGGCCCCGACGCGGTCGAGGCGGAGGTGCGCGCCAGCCTGCTGCGGCTGGGCCTGCAACACGCCCGCGCCGTGGTGGTGCAGAGCGCCAGCGACCTCTTCGCCCCCAGCGGCCCGGCGCTCTGGGACCGGCTGAAGCGGCTGAAGGGCGAGGGTCTGTTCGATCAGATCGGCGTCTGCGCCTACGCCTCGGATGACCCGGCCGGCGTCGCCCGGCGCTTCAAGCCCGACCTGATGCAGGCGCCTGCCTCACTGCTCGACCAGCGGCTGCTGCTCGACGGCAGCCTGGCGGCGGTGCGCGACATGGGCGTCGAGGTGCACCTGCGCTCGATCTTCCTCAACGGCCTCTTATTCCTGCCGCCCGACCGGGTGCCGGCGCAGTTGAAGGGCGCGGCGGGGCGGCTGTCGCGCGCCCGCCGGATGATCGCGGAAGGCCGCTCCGACCCGCTGCAGGCGGCGCTCGGCTTCGCCCTCTCGCGGCCCGAGGCCGACGCGGTGATCGTCGGCGCCTCGACCGCTGCCGAGCTTTCCGCCGTCATCGCCGCCGCCGCCAGCCCGCCCCCCGACCTCGACTGGGACGAGATGGCCATAGACGACCCGGTGGCGCTCGATCCGCGCCGCTGGCAGGCGGCCTGAACGGACGGGTTCCGACGGCCCGCCGGCGTTCGCTGGCGGCGCTGCCCAAGCGACTGACGGCGCGCTTCTCGCCGGCCCGCTACAGCTCCAGCCGCCAGGTCTCCCCCTGCTCGGGCTTGCCGAACGCGTCGTGGACGGCGGTCTCGACCAGCTCGAAGCGGTGGGCGGCGTAGATCTTGCGGGCGCTGGCCAGCACCGTGTGGGTCCAGAGGGTCATGGCGTCGTAGCCGGCCTGGCGGGCGAAGGCGAGACAGGTGGTCACCAGCGCCTCGCCGATGCCGCGGCCGCGCGCCATCGGCTCGACGTAGAACAGCCGCAGGCGGCAGCCGCCGCCGCCCTCGTCGGTGAGCAGGATCGAGCCGGCGATCGCGCCGGCCGTTTCGGCGACCCAGCACTGCTCGCGGCCCTCCTGATAGTTGGCGAGGAAGGCGGTGAGGGCTTCGGCGATGTTGTGCTCGGCGCCGCGGCCCCAGCCGTATTCCTCCAGGTAGAGCACCGACTGGCGCGCCAGTATCTGGCCGGCATCGCCGGCCCGGAAGGTGCGGATGGTGAAGTCGCGGGAGGGCGCCGGGTCGAGCAGGGTGCGCGCCGAGCCGAGCGCGGCGACGAGGTCGGCCTGCTGTGGCGGCGCGAGCCGGTCCAGCATCGCCTTCACCTCCGCGCGCTGGCGATGGTCGATGTGGTCGAACATCGCGCGGCCGGCGCCGGTCAGGGCGATCGGCCGGCGGCGCGCATCGCCCTCGCCGACCTCGCGGACGATCCAGCCGCGGGCCTCGAAGCGGCCCAGCACCCGGCTGAGGTAGCCCGCGTCGATGCCCAGCGAGCGCTGCAGCTCGGCGGCCACCGGCCTGTCGCCATCGGCGATCTCGAACAGCAGCCGCGCCTCGGGCAGGGTCAGCTCGCTGTCGAGGAAGCGCGCGCTCGTCGCCCCGACCAGCCGCGTGTAGAAGCGATTGAAGCTGCGAACCGCGGCGATGGCGTCTTCCATAGCGCGACCGTGGCGTGGATAGTTGACGAAGTCAATTAACCACGGGATTGCGGCGCAAAATGCGAGGCGGCACAATTGGCCGGCCCGGCAGATGGAGAAACGCCCGCCACCAAGCTCAAAGCACGCAAGTTGAATCGCAACGTCGCCAAAGCCAAACGGCAAGCCGCAAGCGGTCCAGTGTTGATCACCAGCCATGGCAGTCCGACGCACGTCCTGATGACGTATGCCGACTACCGCAGGCTGGCGGCGCGACCCTTGAGCCTCCTTGAGGCGCTGGCCGAACCGCCGGGACTGGACTTCGATTTCGTGCCGCCCCGGCTTCGAGACGACCTCTTCGAGCCCGTCGACTTCGACTAAGCCGAGCCGATCGTACCTAAGCCGCCGCGGCCGCGACGCCCGTCTCCGCCAGCCACTCCAGGATCTTCTGCTTGGGCATGGCGCCGACCTTCATCGAGGCCATGTGGCCGTCCTTGAACAGCATCATGGTGGGGATGCCGCGCACGCCGTAGCGGGTGGGGGTGCCCGGGCTTTCCTCGATGTTGAGCTTGGCGATGGTCACGTGGCCGGCGAGCTCGCCGGAAATCTGCTCCAGCGCCGGGGCGATCTGCTTGCAGGGGCCGCACCACTCGGCCCAGAAGTCCACCAGCACGGGGCCTTCGGCCTTCAGCACGTCAGTCTCGAAGCTCGCGTCGGTGACCGCAACGGTGCTCATCGATCAACTCCTCCTCGCGCGCCGGTGAACGTCGGCGCGGCTCAAACCAGCCCATGTAGGGCGGCGGCGCGGAACATCAACCCGAACGCCCAAGCTCGTCCAGGGCGCGCCGCATGAGATTTTCTGGCACCGCCATGAGCCTCGGTCCATCGGTCCAGATCAGCGCCGCCTCGACGCGGCGCCCGGGGAAGACCGACTGCAGGACGGCCCAGTAGACGGCCATCTGCCGCACGTAGGCGCGGTCGGCGGCCTCGATGGAGGCCGGGGCGGGGCGATTGGTCTTGAAGTCGGCGACCAGCACCCGGCCCGCGTCGACCAGCAGCCGGTCGACGCGGCCGGAGATGGCCAGCCCCGCCGGCAGCCCCGCGCCGCCGGCCAGGGCGATCTCGGCCCGCGAGCCGGGGCCGAACACGGCGGCGAACTGCGGATCCTCCAGCACCCCGAACGCGGCGGCGGTCATCTCCTCGCGCTGCTCGTCGCTGAGGTCGAGCTCGCGGGCCAGGACGCGGCGGGCGGCGTCGCGGCGGGCGGCGGGCGCGACATCGGGCAGCAGTTGCAGCAGCCGGTGGACGATCTCGCCGCGCCGGTAGCGGCCAAGGCCGAGGGTGCGGGCGAGCGGCGACGGCGCCGGCGGGCCGGCCTCCTCGCCGAGCTGCGACGGGGCGGCGAAGCGGACGCCGGCGGGCTCGGCCGGCGCCAGGCGGCTCGCCCAGCCGGGCAGCGCCGGCGCCTGGGCGGGCTCGCCGGCGCCGGCGGCGGCCAGCCGGGGATCGACGCCGTAGCGCAGCGCCGTCCCGCCGCCGTCCACCGCCACGCGGCCGGTCCAGGGGGCGATGTCGGCCTGCGCGAAGCCGGCCTCGATCACATCGCGCCAGCTGCCGCGGAAGAAGCGGTCCTGGGTCTTCACCCCGCAGACGATCAACCGGTCGCGGGCGCGGGTCAGGGCCACATAGAGCAGCCGCAGCGATTCGTGCTCGGCGGCCCGGTCGCGCTCGCCGCGGGCGGCCTCGGAGGCGGGGCAGTCGTCGGCTTTGCGCGGCGCCCACAGGAAGCCGCCGGCGCCGGTCGCCAGCAGCGGCCCGCCCTGGGCGGTGGCGCGAGTGGTGGTGTCCGGCAGGATCACCACCGGCGCCTCCAGCCCCTTGGCGCCGTGCACGGTCATCACCCGCACCTCCCCGGCGCCCGGCCGCTCGGCGTCCTCCTGCTCGCGCTTCACCTCTATCTCGCTGGCGGCCATCTCGGCGGCGAACCGCTCCAGCTCGATCACCCCGCGCCGCTCGGCCGCCAGCGCCTCGGCCAGGAAGGCGTCGAGCGCGTCCTCCGCCTCGCGGCCGAGCCGGCCGAGGAAGCGGCGCTTCATCGACAGGCCGCGCTCGTCGAGGCGGGACATGACCCGGGCGTAGAAGTCGAACGGCGCGCGCGCCTCGGCCTCGCGCCTCGCCCAGCCAAGAAACCGCGCCGCCTCGGCCCAGGCCGGCCGCTCGGCGGAGCGCGCCTGCAGCACCCGCCAGAGCGCGCCGCGGCGCTCGAAGGCGAGGTCGTAGAGGTCGGCCTCCTCGATGTCGCAGAAGGGGCTGCGCAGCAGCGCCGCCACGGTGAGGTCGTCCTCGGCGAAGCGGGCGAAGCGGCCGAGCGCTAAGAGGTCCTGGAAGGCGATGTGCTCGGAGAGCAGCATCCGGTCGGCTCCGCCCACCGGCACGGCGGCGCGCTTCAGGGCGCGGATGATCTCGTGGAAGAGGGCGTTGCGCCGTCGCACCAGGATCAGCACGTCGCCGTAGCCCATCGGCCGCGGCAGGCCGGAGGCGCGGTCGATCACCGCCTCGCCGCGCCCGACCATGGCGGTCAGCGCCGCGGCGATGCGGCGGGCCAGCTTCTTGTTCGCGCTCTCCGGCGGATCGGCGTCGACCGGCGCCCAGGGATCGAGCTCCTCCTGGGTCTCGGTCTCCTCCAGCGGCCAGAGGTCGACTGAGCCGCCGGGCGGGCGGGTGGCGACGTGGCGGATCGGGAAGGCGGTGGCGCCTGCCGGCTTCAGTCCCGCCGCGGCGGCCGGCGCGTCATAGACCGCGTCGACGAAGGAGAGGATCTCCCGCGCCGAGCGCCAGCTTTCCATGAGCGGCACCCGCTCGAAGCGGCGGCCCGACCCGCCGATCAGGCCGGCGAAGCGCTCGGCCTCGGCGCCGAGCCGCTCGGGCGCGGCGCCCTGGAACGAGAAGATCGACTGCTTCTCGTCGCCCACCGCGAAGACCGTGCGGTGCGTCTCGCCGGCGCTCTGCCGCTCGCCGACGAAGAACTCCGCCGTCAGCGCCCGCAGGATGTCCCACTGCTCGGGGGCGGTGTCCTGGGCTTCGTCGAGCAGCACGTGGTCGAGGCCGCCGTCGAGCTTGAACAGCACCCAGGCGGCGTCGGCGCGCACCGTGAGCAGCTCGTGGGAGCGCTGGATCAGGTCGCCGAAGTCGAGGGCGCGCAGCGACGACTTGGCCCCCTCGTAGAGCTCGATATAGGCGAGTGCGAGGCTGACGGCATGGACGCTGGCCTCGGCGATGCGCGCGGCCTTGGTCTCCTCCACCACCTTGGCGAGCCGCTTCTGCTCGCCGGCCAGCCACTTCTGCGCCCAGGGATCGACCTTCTTGGTGGCCAGCCGCTTCTTCGCCTCGCCCGGCTTGGTGGCGAACAGCGCCCAGACGTCGGCGAAGGGCGAGGCCTCGGTGATCCGCAGCATCGCCTGGCCGCGCGGCTGGTCGCTGGCCTCGGTGCCGAGCAGCAGCGCGTCGGCCGCGCGCCGCCACTGGCCCCAGCGGATCCTGGCGACGGCCGCGGCCTCGATCTCGTCGGCGTAGGTGGGGCGCTCGAAGCCGCAGACCCGCCAGATGTCGCCGCCGAAGCCGCCCTGGCCATCGCAGCGGTCCACATAGGCGCGGATCGCCTGCCGCTCGGCCTCGAAGGCGGCGAACATGTCGTTGAAGCGGCCGTAGTCGAGCTCGACCGAAAAGTACGAGTAGGCGCGGCCGATCGGCCCATCCGGCGCGCCCAGCGCCGCCAGCGCCACGTCCTCGCGCGCCCTGGCCGAAACCTCGCGGGCCGCCGCGTCCTCCAGCACCGTGAAGCCGGGCGAGACGCCGGCCTCCAGCGGGAAGCGCCGCAGCAGCTTCTCGCAGAAGGCGTGGATGGTGGTGATCTTGATGCCGCCCGGCGTTTCCAGGGCGCGGGCGAAGAGGGCGCGGGCCTTGGCCAGGTCGCGGCGCGGCTCCTCCAGCTCGGCCAGCTTTCCGGCCAGCGCGGCGTCCTCCATCACCGCCCAGGCGCCCAGCTCCTTGAACAGCCGCCGCTGCATCTCGGCCGCGCCGGCCTTGGTGTAGGTGACGCAGAGGATCGCCTCCGGCCGCGAGCCGGCCAGCAGCAGCCGCGCCACCCGGTCGACCAGGGTCTTGGTCTTGCCCGAGCCGGCGTTGGCGGCGACGAACACCGAGGCCGCCGGGTTGGAGGCGACGACCTGCGAGGACTTGAGCGGGCGGACGCCGGTGCGGACGTTCATGGGAGTCCGTTCATGGCCCCGGAGCCTCGTCGTCGCCCCCGATCACGCCCCATTCCCAAAGCCGCGCCAGATGGTCGTAGTCGCCGCCATAGCGGCCCATGAACTGCGGCGTCGCCCAGGCGACGTAGGGGGTCGCCGCGTCGTCGAAGGCGGCGACGCGACGCTTCAGGCCGGCCAGCGCCCGCTCGGCGAGGTCGACGCTCTCGCCCGGCCCGGCCCGCACCTCCTCGCGGCCAGGCACGCGGCCGCCGCTGACCCGCACGTAGGTCAGCTCGCCGGGATCGACGGCGCCCAGGTCGGCGAAGCCGCCGTGGCGCAGGATGGCGGCGGTGAGGGTCAGCTGCGGGGCGATGCCGCTCTGCACCTGCTTGGTGCTGGGCGGGGCGCCGGTCTTGAAGTCGAGCACGTCGGCCACCGCCCCGCGCAGCTCGATGCGGTCGGCTTTGGCGGTGACGGTGAAGGCGCCGCCGGGCGCGTCGAACGTGTGCTCGCCGCTCTGCTCGATCAACAATTGGGCGCGGGCGCGCCGCCGCTGCTCGAACGCCACCACCCAGGGCGCGACATTGAGGGCCAGCGCATGCTCGCGGGCCAGCCGGTGCGGCGGCACGCCGGCGTCGGCGAGGCAGTCGATCAGCAGGCTGGCGAACACGTCCACAGAGCCGTCGTCGAGGTCGCCGGGATGCTCCTTGGCGAAGCGCTCGAAGGCGGCGTGCACCGCCGTGCCGCGCGCCAGCGCCTCCACCGGCTCACCGGGCCGATCGAGCGGGAAGAGCCGCAGGATGTAGCGGCCGTAGACGGCGTAGGGGTCGCGGATCCAGCGCTCGACGCCGGTGACCGGCAGCTTGCGCGGCCGCACTTCCACCGGCGGCCGCGGCCTGGGCCGGAACGCCGGGGCGAAGCCGTCCGGCGCGTCGAGGGCGCGGGCGTGGTCCAGCAGGTGCGGCCGGGTCGGCAGCGCCAGGCCTGCGCCCTTGACCAGCGTTTCCAGCCGCCAGAGCCAGCGTGAGGCCACCGCCGGGGCGCCCTCGCGCCGCTCCGACGACACCAGCACCGCCTCCGGCGCGCTGGCGCCTTGCGCGAAATCGTAGGCGGCGAGGCCGAGCCGGCGCTCCGTCGGCGGCAGCCCGAGGGCGGCCCGCATCGGCCGCGACAGGAACGGATCGACCGGCGCGCCCTGCGGCCAGACGCCCTCCTCCAGGCCGGCCAGGATCAGCAGGTCGGCGCGCACCAGACGCGCCTCGATGGCGCCGAGGATGCGCAGGCGTGGATGGCTGACGGCGGCGCCGCGCACCACCTCGCGGGCGACCAGCGCGTCGATCAGCTCCGCGAACGGCGCCGGCGCGACGTCGGGCAGCCCGTCGCTGTCCTCGATCAGGGCGGCGACCAGGGCCGCGGCGCACTCGCCGGCGAGGCCGCCCCAGAGGTCGCCGGCCCCGCCGCCGGGGCCTTGGGCGAGCGTCTCCAGCGCCTCGGCCAGCGCAGTGGCCGCGTCGGCCGGGCGGGCGGGGCCGGCCGCGAACGGGGCGCGCAGCTGCTCGGTGAGCGCCTGCAACTGGTCCAGCAGCCCAAGCGCGCCCTCGGACCTGGCCTGGGCGCGGATCGCGACCCAGTCCGGGCGGCGCGGGCCGCGCAGCGAAAGCTCCAGGTCGCGCCGGGCGGCGGGGAGCGCGCCAGCCTCCAGGCCGAAGCGGGCGAAGCGGTGCTTGGCGAGGCCGAGCAGGGTCACCGGGTCCAGCGGATCGACCGCCGCCCGCACCGCCAGCCCTATCAGGGCGGCGATCGGGTAGCCGGCCAGCGGCGAGCCGGCCGAGGAGTCGGCCGAGACGCCCCAGCGGGTCAGCCGGGCGCTGACGCGGCGGGCCAGCGCGGCGTCCGGGGTCACCAGGGCGGCGGTGCGGCCGGGCGTCTCCAGCGCCTCGCGCAGCAGCAGCGCCACCGCGCCCGCCGCCTCCTCTTCGGTGCGCGCCGAGACCACGAAGAGCCCGGCAAGCCCCTCGGCGATCGGATCGACGCCCTCGGCCGCGCCCTCGTCGCGCAGCCGGCGGATCTGCGCCAGCCAGTCGGCCGTGGCCTCGGCCGGCCGCAGCGCCTCGTTGACCAGCCGCCGGCGCCAGCGGCCCCGTGCGCCGCCGAGAGCGTCGGTATTCCAGGCGCGCACCGCCGCGCGGTCGACGCCGGCGCGGCCCAGCAGCCGCTTCAGCCCGCCCTGCGGATGCTGCTCGGCGACTTCGGCCCAGGCGGCCTCGGCGAGGTTGAGATCGAGGCCGGGCAGCACCACCGCCCCGTTCGGCAGCTCGGCCACCGCGCCCAGCAGGTCGGCGACGGCGGGCTGGCTGCCGGTCGAGCCCGCGGCGACCACCACCTGCCGCGGCGGCTCGTCCCGCCAGCGTTCGGCCAGGCGGCGCAGCAATGCGACGCGCCGCTCGCCGACGTCCATCAGCCCCAGCTCGGCGAGCCGCCTCGGCCAGGCCGCCAGCGCCAGCTTCAGAAACCCGGCGGAGATCTGCCAGTGGCGCGCCAGCTCGCCGGGCGCGAGGTCGTCGATCAGGTCGAGCGGGCGGGCCTCCTCGATCTGCACGCTGTCGAGGAAGCCGGCCAGGGCGTCCGCCAGGTCGAGCGCGCCGGCGGCGTCGAGGCTGCGGCCGAGCCGCGCCTCCTGGCAGACCACCAGCCGCGCCAGCTCGTAGCGGCGGCGGGGCGCGGCGATGGCCGGCGGCAGGTCCAGCGCCAGCTCGCCGGGCTCGAACGGCGGCTCGCCCTCGTCGAGGTCGCCCAGCGCCCGCACCTGCGGCAGCAGCACCGCGCCGGCCCCGGAGACCGCCAGGAAGGCCTCGGCGAGGTCGCGTCCGGCGCGCCGGCTCGGCACCAGCACGGTGGCCGCCGCCAGCGCCTGCGGGCCGAGTGGGGCCAGCGCCGCGGTCAGGCCCCGCGCCAGGTCTTCCAGGAACGGCCGGCCGGCCTCGATGTTGAACCAGCGCGGGCCCGGCGCATCGAGGAAGCTCATGCCGGCTCCCTGAGCCGCGCCTCCGCCGCGGCGAGCGCGGCGGGATCGCCCACCTGCATCCAGAACCCGTCCGGGACGACGCCGTGCAGCCGGCCGCGGGCCGAGGCGGCCTGCCAGACCTGGAACAGCGAGAACCGGTCGGCGGCCACCTCGTAGACCCGCTGCGGGTCGAGTATCTCGACGCCGAAGCAGTGGTAGGGCGACTCGGCCGAGTCGCCGCGGTGGGTCAGCCGGCCGCCGTCGTCGCGGAAGAAATCGCCGGGCGTGTCGAAGCCGGCGGTGCGGGCCTTGGGGACGACGATCAGGCAGGCGTCCATCCGCGCTGGGTCCCAGGCCGAGGCCACGAGGCCCAGCGCATCGTCCCGATCCTCGAGCCAGACGTAGTCGCTATTGGCGACCCAGATCGGCGCCTCGCCGAGCAGGACGCGGGCGCGCTTCAGCCCGCCGCCGGTCTCCAGCAGTCCCGTCCGTTCGTCGGAGATCAGGATCTCGGGGCTGCGGCGACGTTCCAGATGCGCCTCGACTTGGTCGGCGAAGGCATGGACGTTGACCACCGCGCGGGTGACGCCGGCGGCTTCCAGCCGGTCGAGGATGTGGTCGATCAGCGCCTTGCCGCCCACCTCGATCAGCGCCTTCGGCCGTTGGTCGGTGAGCGGCCGCATGCGCGCGCCCAGCCCCGCGGCCATCACCATGGCCGTCTCCGGGGCGGCGCTCATATGCGCTTCTCCAGCGGCACGTAGGCGTCGAGCCAGGCGCGCAGGGGGCGAAGCTCTGGCGAGGCGACGAGGCACCGCTCCAGGTAGCCCCACATGCGCGGCGTCAGCGCCCGGTACTTCGGCCGGCCGAAATGCTCCACCTGGCGGGCGAAGATGAACAGGATGCGGATCACGTTGAGCGCGCCCAGCGCATGATAGTCGGCCAGGAACTGCTCGCGGTCGAGCTCCGGGCGGGCGGCGAGGTAGCGTTCCAGGCTGGCGGCCTCGCGCTCGGCGGAGACGTCGCGGCGGCCGTCGTGCAGCAGCATCGAGAAGTCCCAGGCGGGATGGGCGCGCAGGGCGTCCTGGAAGTCCAGCAGGCCCACGCGCGCCGCCGCCGGCCGGCCCGGCAGCCAGACCAGGTTCTCCGCGTGATAGTCGCGGTGGCAGAAGACGGATGCCCCGGCCTCGCCGCGGGCGCGGATCGGGGCCCAGAACGCCTCCCACTCCGCGCCGGCGGCGTCGGAGAACGGGGCCATCCGCGCATACTTCGGCCACCACTCGAGGAACAGCGCCGCGCCGGTCTGCAGCACCAGGCTGTCGTAGCTGAGCAGCGGCCAGCGCGAGGCGCCGCCGTTCAGCACCTCAGGCGGCGAGGCCGCGTGCAGCCGCACCAGCGTGTCGACCGCAGCGTCGTAGAGCTGCGCCTCGTCGGCGCCGCCGGCGATCAGGCTGGCGTAGAGGTCGTCGCCGAGGTCCTCCAGCACCGCCAGGCCCGCAGGGGCGTCGGCGGCGATGATATCCGGCGCCGACAGGCCCTGGCCGCGCAGCCAGCCGGCGCAGGCGACGAAGGCGTCCACGCGCCCCGCCGCCAGCCGCGCCATGGCGTTGTAGCCCAGCGCGCGGCGCTCGTCGGGCGACGCCAGCGGCGGGCAGGGCTGGGTCTCGGCGTGCGGCGGCTGGTCCATGAAGATCAGGCTGGCGCCGCCCGGCCGGTGCAGCCGCTCGTAGAGGCGGGTGGAGGCGTCGCCGGCCATGCGCTCGCGCCGCGCCGCGCCAAGGCCGTGCGCGGCGAGGAAGTCCGCCTTCGCCGCCTCGCGCTCAGAACTCAATCGCGCGCTCCTCCCAGGCGCCGTGCGGCGACAGCCGCGCGCGGCGGCGCTCGCCGTCGATCACCAACTCCACGTCGAGCCGGTCCGCCGGCAGGTGGTGGCCCAGCCGCTCCGGCCATTCGATCACCGCCGCGCCCTCGTCCAGCGCCTCGTCGAGGCCGAGCTCGCCCACCTCTTCGGGCTTGTTCAGCCGGTAGAGGTCGAAGTGCGCCACCGCGAAGCGCGGGGTCTCGTAGCTCTGCACCAGCGTGAAGGTGGGGCTGGGCGCCTCGGTCGCCTCGCCGGTCAGCGCGCGGATCAGCCCGCGCGCCAGGCTCGACTTGCCGGCCCCCAGCGGGCCGGAGAGGCACACCGCCTCGCGCCGGCGCAGCTCGCGGGCGATGGCGGCGCCCAGCCGTACGGTGTCGGCCTCGCGGTCGAGCCGGAATTCGCCTTCGGCGGGAACGATCATGCGGGAAGACTACGCGGAGTCGGGGCCATCGTCGTCAGCATGCGATGCGCGGGCGCCAACCGGCAAGCGCAGCCGGACGCCACGGCCGCCGAGCGAGCTGCGCTGCGCCCCGTCCTTGACGAGGCCCGACGTCCGGAAAACCATGCCGCCAAGCGTTCGACGGCAGACTCTGACCACGCGGGCGCAAATCGAGGGGCCACCCATGCGCCGATTCCTGATCCTGCTCGCGCTCGCCGGGGTAAGCGTGGCCGTGGTGGTTGGCGCCGGCGCGTTCGTGTTTTGGGATGTCTACTGGCGCTGGCAGCCCAAGACCGTCACGAAAGACCACGCCGAAATCATCCAGGCGCTGGACCAGTCCGGTTGGGTCTCGCCGCACCTGACCGGTCCTCACCTCTACGTCATCGTCTATCGCGACTGCGCCGCCTGTGTCGCCTTCGAGCAGGCCGAATTTCCCCGGCTGCAGGCTGCCGGCGTCGACACCCGGGTCATCGTTGTCGCCCGTCCTGACAGTTCTACGCCGGCCGAGCGGACGACCGTGGCCGAGCTGTGGACCAACCGCAGTTGGAAGCTCTTCCAACAGTGGTCGCTGGCGCCGCCGCAAGGCTGGACCGCGCAGGGCCTGCCACCCGCCGATGGCGACGCCGCGCGCACGGCGGTGATCGGCGTGGGTCGCTCTCTGGTGGGCGATCTGACGTCGCAGCTGAAAGACAATGGCGTGAGGTTTGCCTATCCGATGCTCATCTGGCCGGTCAGGGGCAAAGCCGACCAATTGCGGGCCTGCGCCTGCGAGGATCCCCGAAGCTATCGCGACATCGCGAAGGAGTTCGGGCCTACCTAACGCGGGTTGTGCAGCCGCGAGCCCTTCACCTTCGCGCGGTTGGCGGCGCGGGTCTTGGGGCCTTGGCCGCGGTCGGCGTCGGTCTTGATCGGGCGGCGGGTGTGGGTCTCGCCGTGCTGCGCGCCGGTGGG
Organism: Caulobacteraceae bacterium; assembly: GCA_036490095.1. GTDB lineage: Bacteria > Pseudomonadota > Alphaproteobacteria > Caulobacterales > Caulobacteraceae > Acaudatibacter. Next base: position 2,413 of record DASXEN010000012.1, on the reverse strand, counting down.
CGGGCCGTCGTCGTTGGGGTTGAGGCGCTCGACCTCCTCGTCGGTGACGGCGACGTTTTTGGGCTCGTCGGCCATGGATTGCTCCTCGTGACAGCTCCGTGGAGCGGAACCGTCCGCGGGCGGCGCGGTTCCGCGTCGCCGCCACAGCTTGAGCGGCGCGCCATGAGCCGCTACGCGGGGGCCGATGCCCGGCCAGTTCCGCGCCGCCTACGACGCGCGCCTTCAAGGCGGCGAGATGCTCCCGGACCCGGCCCAGGCGGCCGCGGCAGCCGCGCTCGAGCGGCTGGAAGCCGACCTGGAGACGGCGCGGCCGGCGGGCCTGTTCCGCAAGGCCGAGGGCGTGCGCGGCGTCTACCTCTGGGGGCCGGTCGGGCGCGGCAAGTCGGCGCTGATGGACCTGTTCTTCGAGGCCTCGCCGGCGGCGCCGAAGCGGCGCACGCATTTCCATGTCTTCATGGCCGAGGTGCATGCGCTGGTGAACGCCTGGCGGGCCGGCGACCAGGCGGCGCGGCAGGCGAGGTTCGGGACCCACAAGGGCGACGATCCGGTGGCCCCCACAGCCGAGGTGATCGCCCGCGGCGCGCGGCTGCTGTGCTTCGACGAGCTCCAGGTCACCGACATCGCCGATGCGATGATCCTCGGGCGGCTGTTCGAGCAGCTGTTCGCCCGCGGCGTCACGGTGGCGGCGACCTCGAACCGCGCCCCGGACGAGCTTTACAAGAACGGCCTCAACCGCCAGCTCTTCCTGCCGTTCATCGAGATGCTGAAGGCGCGGATGCAGGTGGTGGCGGTCGCCGGCGCGCGCGACTACCGGCTCGACCGGCTGCGCGCCGCCGGAACCTGGTTCTCGCCGGTCGACGCGGACAACGAGGCCGGCTTCGACCGGCTGTGGGGCGAGATGCTGGGCGGCGACGCGGAGATCGGCGCGACGATCGAGGTGTTCGGCCGCCGGCTGCACTGGCCGCGCGCCGCCGGCCGCATGCTGCGCGCCCACTTCCAGAACCTCTGCGGCGAAGCGCTGGGGCCGAACGACTACCTGGCCATCGCCGAGCGCTTCGACACCCTCTTCCTGGAGAGCCTGCCGAAGCTGCGCCCAGAGGACCGCAGCGCGGCGCGGCGGCTCGCGACCCTGATCGACACCCTCTACGAGGCCCACGCCCGGCTGGTGGTGCTGGCAGCCGCCGAGCCTGCGAAGCTCTATCCGCAAGGCGAAGGCGCGTTCGAGTTCGAGCGCGCCGCCTCGCGGCTGGAGGAGATGCGCTCGGAAGCGTGGCTGGAGGCGGCCGAGGCGCCCGCCTCGCGTTGACACCCCCCGCCCGCGGCCTAAAAGAGCCGCGCGCCAGAGAGGGGATCAGATGGCCGACGCCACGCCGGGCCAACGACCAAGGCCGATCTCGCCGAACATCCAGCTCGACGGCGGCGTGTGGCGCTGGCACCTGACCATGGTCGCCTCGATCCTGCACCGGGCGAGCGGCATGGGGCTCTACGTCGGCGCGCTGGTGCTGATGGCCTGGGCGCTGTCGCTGGCCGGCGGGCCGGAGAGCTATGGCGCCTTCCTGGCCGTCGCCGGCTCGATCGTCGGCAAGATCGTGCTGTTCGGCCTGACGCTGTGCGCCTTCTACCACGTGGCCAACGGCGTGCGGCACCTCGCCTGGGACGCGGGCTACGGCTTCAAGCCGCAGACGGCGACCCAGACGGCCAGCCTTGCGATCGGCTTCGCCATCCTCGCCAGCGTGGCGCTCTGGGGCGTGATCGGGATGACGGGGGCAGCCTGATGGCGCAGATTCGCACGCCGCTCGGCCGGGCGCGGGGCCTGGGGGCTTCGGGGCGCGGGGTCGGGCATTTCATCGCCCAGCGGGTCACCGCCTGCGCGCTGATCCTGCTGGTGCTGTGGGGCGTCTGGTCGGTGCTGAGCCTCGCCCATAGCGACTATGGCGCGGCGGCCGACTGGCTGCGGCTGCCGCTGAACGCCGGCCTCGCCACGCTGCTGGCGTTCGCCGCCTTCTGGCACATGCAGCTGGGCATGCGGACCATCATCGAGGACTACTTCCAGAAGGCCGCGACCAAGGGCGTGCTGCTGCTGCTCAACGTCTTCGTCTGCTGGCTCGGCGGCGCCCTGACCATCATCTCGATCCTGAAAGTGGCCTTCTCGCCCGCTGGAGGCAGTCTCTGATGCCGGCTTATGACCTGGTCGACCACCAGTTCGACGTGGTGGTGATCGGCGCGGGCGGGTCCGGCCTGCGCGCGGCGCTCGGCTGCGCCCAGGCGGGCTTGAAGACCGCCTGCATCAGCAAGGTCTTCCCCACCCGCTCGCACACGGTGGCGGCGCAGGGCGGCATCAGCGCCAGCCTCGGCAACATGGGCGAGGACGACTGGCGCTGGCACATGTACGACACCGTCAAGGGCTCGGACT
>DASXEN010000007.1:0-12180 GCA_036490095.1 Caulobacteraceae bacterium | reverse complement strand
CCCCGGCGGATGGCGCCGCCGCCTTGCGCCGCCCCAAAGCCCCGCCGGTCGCCTGCGCTGGACATAGCCGCTCGAGCCGCTAAATCGCGGCGATGGTCCGTATCGGCACGCCGCTCTCGCCTTCCGCCGTCAAAGTGATGCTGCTGGGCGCCGGCGAGCTCGGCAAGGAAGTGACGATCGAGCTGCAGCGCCTCGGCGTCGAGGTGATCGCCGTCGACCGCTATGAGAACGCCCCCGCCCAACAGGTCGCCCACCGCGCCCACGTGATCGCCATGACCGACGCAGGCGCGCTGCGCGCCGTGGTCGAGGCCGAGCGGCCGCAAATCATCGTGCCGGAGATCGAGGCGATCGCCACCGACGAGCTGGCGCGGATCGAGGCGGAGAGCCTGGCCGTGGTCATCCCCACCGCGCGGGCCGTGCAGCTGACCATGAACCGCGAGGGCATCCGCCGGCTCGCCGCCGAGGAGCTGGGCCTGCCGACCTCGCCCTACGCCTTCGCCGCCACCGCCGAGGCCCTCGCCGCCGAGGCCGGGCGGATCGGCTACCCCTGCTTCGTCAAGCCGGTGATGTCGTCCTCCGGCAAGGGCCAGAGCTATGTGGAGGGGCCGGAGGGGATCGCCGCGGCCTGGCGCTACGCCATGGAGGGCGGGCGCGTGGAGCTGCCGCGGGTGATCGTCGAGGGCGGCATCGACTTCGACTTCGAGGTCGCCCAGCTCACCGTGCGCGCCCGCGGCGCCGACGGCGCCGTCGAGACCCACTTCTGCGCCCCGATCGGCCACCGGCAGGTGAAGGGCGACTATGTGGAGAGCTGGCAGCCGCAGGCGATGTCGCCGGCCGCGCTGGCGCAGGGCCGCGCGATCGCCGGCCAGGTCACCGAGGCGCTGGGCGGCGTCGGCGTGTTCGGCGTGGAGCTGTTCGTCAGGGGCGACGAGGTGTGGTTCTCCGAAGTCAGCCCGCGGCCGCACGACACCGGCCTCGTCACCCTGGTGAGCCAGACCCTCAGCGAGTTCGCCCTGCACGCCAGGGCCATCCTCGGGCTGCCGGTGGACGTGTCGCTGCGGGCGCCCGGCGCCAGCGCGGTGATCTACGGCGGCGTCGAGGCGATGGGCGTCGCCTTCGAGGGCGTCGCCGAGGCGCTGGCGGTCCCCACCGCCGAGCTGCGCCTATTCGGCAAGCCGGAGTCGTACGAGCGGCGCCGCATGGGGGTGGCGCTGGCCCGCGGCGGCGACGTGGACGAGGCGCGCGAGCGGGCGAGGGCGATCGCCGCCAAGGTGAAGCCGGTCGCAATCTGAGCGGGACGCTTGCGGGCTGTCGCACGCCGCCGCGGCATGCTAGCTGCGCCGCCGGGACGAAGCTTGCGCGACTATGAGGAGCGCCCCTTGCCGACAGTCTCCCACCCGTTCCGCCTCGCCCTCGCCGGCGGCTCCGCCGCGCTGGGCCTCGCCGTCGCCCACGCCCAGCCGGCCGCGACCAGGATCGACGTGCAGCTTTCCGAGTACAAATACGTCCCGGCCGAGATCGACCTCAACCGCGGCCAGTCCTACGTGCTGCACCTGACCAACACCGGCTCCAAGGGCCACGACTTCAGCGCCAAGGCCTTCTTCCAGGCCGTCAGCCTGGCGCCCGGCTCGGCGGCCAAGGTGAAGAACGGCGGCGTCGATCTCGACCAGGGCGAGAGCGCCGACATCGCCCTGGTCCCGCAGACGGCCGGGACCTACGACGTCAAATGCACCCACTTCATGCACGAGATGCTGGGCATGAAGGGCAAGATCGTCGTGCGCTGACCCCGGCCGCCGCGCGGGGCGGCTTGCCAAGCCGCGCGTCTCGGCGTTCCACTCCGCCAACGACAACAGATCCCGCGGAGGCGACCCGCATGTACCGCCAGATCATCCTGGCTTACGACGGCTCGCTCGAAGGCGCGATCGCGCTGCGCGAAGGCGCGCTGCTGGCCCGGCGCTGGGGCGCCGAGGTATTCCTGCTCTCGGTGGTGCCGCACGGCGGCGGGCTGCAGGTGGCCGAGGGCGTGCACGGCGGCGCGGTGGCGCACGAGATGGAGCGCTCCCGCGAGGTGCTGGAGCGCGGCGCGCGGCGGCTGACCGATCTGGGCCTGAAGCCGCAGGCGCGGCTCGCCATCGGCGACCCGGCCCGGGTGATCGGCGACGTGGCCCGCGAGATCGGCGCCGACCTTGTGGTGGTCAGCCACCGCAAGCGTAACATGCTGGAGCGCTGGTGGTCCGGCGACGCCGGCGCCTACATCAGCGACCACATCGGCTGCTCGCTGCTGATCGCCCGCACGGTGATCAGCGACGAAGCCTTCGAAGCCGCCGTCGCCGCCGTGCAGCCGGCCGAGCCGGCGCCGCAGGGTTAGGCTCGTCGCGGCTCTCCTTCTCCCCTTGCGGGAGAAGGTGGCCCGCGGAGCGGGTCGGATGAGGGGTCGCGCCGAAGTCGTTGATTTGCTTGCTTAAGACTAGCCTCCAGCGTTCGTCGACCCCTCATCCGGCGCTTCGCGCCACCTTCTCCCGCAAGCAAGGGGAGAAGGACCTCTCGCTCGCCCCTCAGGTCGCCAGGGTGTGGGTGGTCAGGTCGACGATGCAGGTGTCGGCCGGCGGGGCGCCGAGGCCGCGCTTGGCGCTGATGTAGTCGAAGCGCAGGGTGAAGGCGGAGGCCGACTTCACCAGCGTGGCCCTGAGGAACCCGAGCTCGTTGACGGTGGCCTTCATGCTGTCGCCGAGGGTGTTCAGGAAGGCGCCGCCGAGCTGCTGGTTGGGCTCCAGCGCGTAGCCGCCGGCGCCGTTGACGAAGTAGGGGATCGCCGTGCCGGCGCGGGCGCGCACGATGCGCTCGTAGAGGTGGGCGTGGCCGGCCACCACCGCGTCGGGCCACAGGCCGGCGGCCTCGCAGATGGCGTCGAGCGCGGCGCTGGTCGGGTCCTTGCCGTGGGTCATGTACCAGCGCGGGAAGTGGTGGATGGCCAGGATCACCGCCCGGTTGCCGGCGTCGTGGTCGGGCTTCAGCCGCGCCAGCTGGGTCTGCAGGAAGGCCAGCTGGTTCTGGTCCACGAACGCCAGCGACTCGCCGACGTTGCTGTAGAGGCCGATGATCGAGACCAGCGGCGCATCGAGGCAGAAGTAGACGCCCGGCTGGGTCATGGTCGAGCGCTGGATCGCCCCGAAGCCGTCCCAGTAGCCGGGCGTCTCGGCGCAGAAGGCCGCCTGGAACGCCTCCAGCGGCGTCTGCGCCTCCTGGTCGTGCATCAGCCCGTCGTGGTTGCCGGGGATGGCGAAGATCGGGGCCGGGTAGGCGCGGAAGATGTCGGAGAACTGGCTGTAGTAGAAGGTCTTCTCGCCATAATAGTAGACCACGTCGCCGACGTGGAAGCAGAAGGCCGGCGGCGAGGTCTTGGCGAAGGCCGCCATCAGGTCGCCGACGCTGGCCTCGCCGCGCTCCTTGCCCTGGGTCGGGGCGCCACTGTCGCCGATCAGGTCGAACTGCATCGTGCCGCCGTCGGCGGTGGGGGTGAACCCGGGGACCGGCTGGCCGACGATGGCCTCCAGCTTCAGCGGATCGGCGCTGCGCGGCGCCGGAACCGGCCCGTGCACCTTGCCCAGCGCCTGCTGCTGCACCGTCGGCGTGTGGAAATACTGGTCGACGTCGGCGGCGAAGGCGGCGGTGGCGTCCTCCGGGTCGGGGTCGGCGAACACATAGCCGCCCGGGCTGGCGCCGGGGGCGGGCGCGGCCGTCGCCGCGGCGAGGCCGAGCACGCCGGCGCGGGGAATCGGCCGCGCCTCGGCTTCCGCCGCGGTCGGCGCGGCTGGCAGGCCCAGCGCGCGGCGCACCGGCGCGGACGTGCGCAGCGTCTCCAGCACCGCCGGCCGCGCCGCGTCGATCGCCGCGACGCCGGTGTCGATCGGATCGCCGTTGGCGTCGGTGTTCAGCGACTGGGTCTGGAACCTGGTGAACACAGCCACCGGGCCGGACGGCAGCAGCAGGATCAGGCCGCCGTCCTGGGCCGCGCCGTTCTCCTTGTAGTGGTCGCCGAAACCGGTGCGGTGCGGCGCGCCCTGGTTCATGTGGACGTTCTCGACGCCCGAGAAGCCGACGCTGGGCGGGCGCCCGGTGCGCGCGTCGATGGGATAGCCGGTGCCGAACACGGCGATCAGCGCCCCGGCCGCCTCGTCGCCGGCGAGCGCCTTCTGCAGCGCCTCGCCGAAGCCGGACTTCAGCCCCTCGCCGCCGGCCAGCCACTTCGCCTCAGGGTCGAGGAGGCCGCCGCGCACATAGTCGAGCCGCAGCTCGGGCGGCGGCGCGGCGTTGAAGCTGTCCGTGTGGCCGAGCGCCGTCAGCCGCGCCGCCAGGGCCTTCAGGGCCGGCGTGCCGGCGGCGTCGACGTCGATCAGCTGGTAGGCGATCTCCGGCGGCCCGTCCGGATCGGGGGAGGCGAGGTTCACCGCGACCCGGTAAGGCGGATGGTGCTCGATCTTCGGCTGCACCATCACCAGCCAGTGCGGATGCCCGGCGCCCTGCGGCCGCGAGGCCACCACCTTGCCGATCAGATAGCCGTAACCCGCCAGCGGCATGCCGCCCCCCGATCATGTGTCAGCGTCGAAAGCGCGCCCGGCCGCCCACCTCGCCCCGGTCACGACGCAGGTTGTACCGCGCGGGCGGGCTGCAAGGAAGGGTTGGAGGGGCGGGTGTTGCGACGGGGCTGTAGGTCGGCAGGCGCGAAGTTCACTCCCAATACGGTCATAGCCGGCCTTGTGCCGGCTACCCATGAACACCGTGCGAGCCATGGCCGTGCGGCCGCACGGCCACCCCACAATGGGCGTTCATGGCTCGCCGGGACAAAGCCCGGCGATGACCGTCGTGGGGGGATGGGATCGAGATTTAGCCATCGTTCGCTTGGCTGACGGCGGGCTCTGAACGCCACGCCAATTGCGGTGACGCTGTGCGAATTGCGGGCTGGTGCTGCTGCAGAGATTCGAACTCTGGACCTCAGCCTTACCAAGGATGCGCTCTACCACTGAGCTACAGCAGCACGTGTCCCCGCGCCGGGCGGGAAGCGCGGGTTGTTAGCGGACGCGTCTGGCGGTGTGAAGCGGAAAAGGCGGCGCGGGGCCTGCGCGTCTTGTCGCCGGGCTACGGATCGCCGCCGGCGGCGCGGTGGCCGTCGTAGAACTGCGCCCGCGCGCGGCGCAGGAGGGCGATGACCGCGTCGGGGTCGGCCTCGCGGCCGCTCAGCATCACCTCGACCGCCAGGCCCCTCAGCGCCACCAGCACCAGCCGCCGCTCGGCCGCCGCCTCGCCCTTCTCGTCGGCGAGGCCGCTGGCTTCGGCGAAGGCCCTGGCGCCGCGGACGATGCCGGCCTCGAAGCGCTCGGCGAAGTCGGGGATCCTCGCCGCCAGCTCCGGGTCGTGGCGGGTGGCGATGATGATCTCCAGCAGCGCCCGCGATTCCGGCTGCTGGAACGCGCCCCAGGTCACGTCCACCGAGCCGACGAAGCGCTCGCGCCCGGCCGGCAGCTCGGCCAGTCCGGCGCGGATGTAGGCGCTCTGCGCGCGGGCGGCGTGGCGGGCGACGGCCAGCACCAGGTCGATGCGGGTGGGGAACTGGTGCAGCAGCGAGCCGCGCGCCACGCCGGCCTCGGCGGCGACGCGCACGGTGCTGGTCTGCGCGTAGCCGACGTCGTTGAGGCAGCGCACGGCCGCGGCGAGGATCTTCTCGCGCGTCGCCTGCCGGCGCTCGGCGTTGGGGCCGCGCGGGCCTTTGAGGGGAATCTTGGCGCCACCGGCCATGACGGGGTCGGATCCGGGCAGTTTCGGTCGAGCTTAGGCAGGCCTTTCCGCGGCCCCCGCGTCAAGGCGCCAAATCAGCCCGCCCTTGACCTCGCCGCGCGCGGGTCTAGCAGCGGGGCGATGGACGACCAGCCCGACAAGCCGGCGGAGCGCGCCGCGGCCCAGCCGCCGCCGAAGGACGAGCGCGAGGCGCGCCTCGCCGCCGCCCTGCGCGCCAACCTGCGCCGCCGCAAGGCCGCGGCGGCCAAGGACGGGCGCCCTTAAGCCACCGCCAGCGCCCGCCGCGGGCGGCTGGCCAGCGCCACCAGGCTGAACACCGCCGCGCCGGCCACGGCGACGCCGAGCTCGGTCCAGAGCATGGCGCTGGCTTTCCAGTGGGTGTCGACCCAGCCGTCCACGGTCGGCATGAACCAGACCGGGAAGTTCGCGACCGAGGCGAAGAGGGTGTACTTCGTCGCCGCCGCGCCGCCGCCGATCGCCTCCAGCGTCGCCGCGGAATAGGCCGCATACGACATGCCGAGCGCGGCCGAGTAGGCGGCGCAGAAGCCCACGAACCAGGCCGGCGTCATCGGCGCCACCGCGGCCACTGCGGCGATCGCCCCGCACAGCAGGCCGAACAGCACATAGGCCGACTTGCGGTCCATGCGGTCGCAGATGTAGCCGCCGACCAGGGCGGCGACGCCGGTGGCGATGGCGTTGATCAGGGTGCTGAGCGCCAGCAGGCCGCCGCCGACGTTCCACTCGCGGTGGATGCCTGTGAACAGCTGCGCCACGCCGCCCGCGCCCAGCGGCAGGGTGAAGAGCAGCAGCGTCAGCCAGCCGCGCCGCGAGCGGCAGACGTCCCAGCAGTCCTTCACCACCAGCAGCAGCGTCGCGCCGTAGTGGACCTGCTTGGGCAGGCTGTGGGACTTCGGCGCGAAGATCAGGGCGATGGCGCAGGCGGCGCAGCCGGCCGCCACCGCCAGCCCGGAGAGCGGCAGCGAGTGGGTGTAGTGGGCGACGGCGAGGCTGGCGCTGATGCCGATGCCGGCGCCGCCGAGGTTGCCGGCCTGGCTCCAGCCGCCGGCCGCGCCGCGCTGGTCCGGGGCGGTGTCGTGGGCCATCAGGCTGTCGGCCGACATGCCCAGGAAGCTGGAGGCGAGGGCCACCACCACCGAGATCGCCACCAGGGTTGGGACAGAGCTCATGGCGACCGGCAGGGTGGCCGAGACCATGATCGCCGCGGCCAGCACCACCGTGGCCAGCACGTACCAGGCCTTCGGGTTGAGCAGGGTGTCGACCAGCGGGGCCCAGAACACCTTCAGCATCTGCGGCGCCAGGGCGGCGCTGATGATGGCCCCGAACGCCAGGGTGGAAACGCCGCCGGCGGTGTAGAAATCCTCCACCGCGCCGGTCAGGAAGCCGCCCGACGCGCCGAACGAGAAGTAGAGGAAGAAGAACAGCGCCGGATGGACGGATCGGCGGCGGACCGCGCCTGCGTTTTCGTCCATACGCGTTCCTTTTCCGCCGCCCCGCCGACGTCCCCTGCGCCGACCATGGCCCAGGCGCCGCGCCGGCGCAATCGAGCCGCTCGAAGCCTCTTACCGGCTCCGCGGCGCGCGGCTATGAAAGCGATAGGGCAGGTTGCCACGAGGGAGGCGTGAACCGGATGGATCGCATCGCCATCACCGGCGGAGCGCGGCTGGAAGGGGTGATCCCGATCTCCGGCGCCAAGAACTCCGCCATCAAGCTGATGGTGGCGAGCCTCTTGACCGACCAGCCGCTGAAGCTGACCAACATGCCGCGGCTGGCCGACACCCGCTTCCTCGGCCGGCTGCTGGCGCGGCTCGGCGTCGAGGAGGAGGAGCGCGACGGGCCGGACGGCCCCGAGACCACCCTGACCACGCCGGAGATCGTCTCGGCCATCGCGCCCTACGACCTGGTGCGGCAGATGCGCGCCTCGTTCAACGTGCTGGGGCCGCTGCTGGCGCGGACCGGCCAGGCCAAGGTCTCGCTGCCGGGCGGCTGCGCCATCGGCGCGCGGCCGGTCGACCTGCACCTGATGGCGCTGGAGCGGCTGGGCGCGCAGATCGACTTGAGCGAGGGCTACGTCTACGCCCAGGCGCCGCGCGGGCTGAAGGGCGCGGAGATCGTCTTCCCGTCGGTCTCGGTCGGCGCCACCGAGCATGCGCTGCTGGCCGCGGTGCTGGCGCACGGCGAGACGGTGATCGCCAATGCCGCCTGCGAGCCAGAGATCGCCGACCTCGCCGACTGCCTCGCCAAGATGGGCGCCCGCATCGAGGGCGCCGGCACGCCGGTGGTCCGGGTGCTGGGCGTCGCGGCGCTGGGCGGCGCCACCCACGAGGTGACGCCCGACCGGATCGAAACCGGGACCTATGCGTTGGCCGCGGCGATGGCCGGCGGCGAGGTGACGCTCACCCGCACCCGCGCGGCGATGATCGAGGCGCTGCTGGCGAAGATGGAGGAGGCGGGCGTCGGCGTGCAGCGGCTGGACGATGGGATCACCATCCGCCGCAACGGCGCCCGACTGGGCGCGGTCGAGGTCACCACCGATCCCTACCCGGGCTTCGCCACCGACCTGCAGGCCCAGTTCATGGCGCTGATGACGCTGGCCAGGGGCGAGAGCGTGATCCGCGAGACCATCTTCGAGAACCGCTTCATGCACGCCCCCGAGCTGGCCCGGCTAGGCGCCGACATCAGCGTCTCCGGCGGCGAGGCGCGGGTGCGCGGCGTCGAGGGGCTGAGGGGGGCGCCGGTGATGGCCACCGACCTGCGCGCCTCGGTGGGCCTGGTCATCGCCGCGCTGGCGGCGCGCGGCGAGACCGTGGTCGGCCGCGTCTACCACCTCGACCGCGGCTTCGAGCGGCTGGAGGCCAAGCTCAGCGCGGTCGGCGCCCGCGTGGAGCGGCTGCGCGGCGACGGCCAAGACCTCGAGGCCGCCGAGTGAAGCCCGAGCCGCTGCGCCTGCTGGCGGAGGACGCCGACGACCTGGCGGTGATCTCCGCGGCGCTGCAGGACGCCGTCGCCCAGGTCGGCGACCTCGAATGGGACGCCAAGGGCCGCCGCTTCACCGTGGCGCTCAACCGGTACCGCTGGGAGGCGCCGGGGGTGCTGCTGGGCGGGCGGGTGCGCGCCGGCCTGCAGTTCGCCTCGGTGCTGGCGGTGAAGTCGCGCAACCTGCGCCGCGAGCCGCGCGAGGCGGTGGTGGAGCTGCTGGCGGTCAGCTTCGAGCCCGGCGTCGCCCCCGGCGGCGACATCCGCCTGGCCTTCGCCGGCGGCGGCGACCTGGTGCTCACCGTCGAATGCGTCGACGCCGCCCTGGCGGACGTCTCCGCCCCGTGGGCGACGCCGTCGACGCCGGCGCACGAGGAGTAGGGGCCGCTTCTCACCCCGCACCGAAGAGTGCGGGGGAGGGGGACCACGCGAAGCGTGGTGGAGGGGTTGCACAGCGCCGCCTTTGCGCGCCCTGCGTCTCGTCGCGCTTGCAGCGCGCCGATCCACCTCCCCCGTCGTCTTCGCGACGGGTGAGGAGCAACGCCTCACCGCCTCGACTTTGCCACTTGGAGGCTGTCCTGATAAGGGTTGAAGTCGCAGAGGCGTGGGGGAGATGGTGAGCGCGGACGCGGCTTCGAGGCTGGAGGAGCGCTGGCCGGCGCTGGCGCGTCTCGCGCCCGCCGCGCCGCGCTGGCGCGCCGACGCGGCCTTCCTCGGCGTCGCCTTCGCCGTCTCGTTCCTCGCCGCGCCACAGCTCTACCGCTGGATCGTCAGCGAGCAGCACGGGCCGCAGACGCAGGCGGTGTGGCTGCACATTCTCGCCAACGCCGCCGCCAACTTCGCGGTGATGCTGGGCGCCTGGTCGTCCAAGGGCCGGCTCGACGAGCGGTTGGGACGGGTGATCAGCCTGGCGCTGGCGACCCATGGGCTGGTGGCGCTGGCGGTGGTGGCGACGCGCTCGTTCTACTCCAACAGCCTGATGATCTTCGCCGCGCTGGCCTCGGTGGCGCTGGGCCTGGCGACGGTGATCGCCCGCCGGCGGTTGAAGCCGCCGCGCATCGCGGTGATCGGCGCGCCGGCCTCGACGCTGGAGCAGCTGCCGGCCCCGTTCGACTGGATCGGCGACCCGAGCGAGGACCTGCGCGGCTTCGACCTGATCCTCACCGAGTCCGGCGACCAGCTGCCGCTGGAATGGACGCGGGCGGTGGCGCGGGCGATGCTGGCCGGCAAGCCGGTGCGCCACTGCGCCGAATACCTGGAGGAGGCCCGCGGCCTCGTCTCCATCGACCACTTCGACATCGACCAGTTGCCGGCCGGCGGCCTGGCCTCCTACCAGTCGCTGAAGCGGGTGACGGACGCGGTGCTGGCGGCGCTGGCGCTGCCGATCGCCCTGCCGCTGGTGGCGCTGGCCGGTCTCGCCATCCTGGTCACCATGGGCCGGCCGATCTTCTTCGTGCAGTCGCGCGTCGGCCTGGGCGGGCGCACGTTCAAGATGTTCAAGCTGCGCACCATGACCGCCGGCGAGGTGCGCCCCGCCGTCGAGGGCCGCATGGCGGTGGCCGAGGGCCAGCGGATCACGGCGCTGGGCGCGGTGCTGCGGCGACTGCGCATCGACGAGCTGCCGCAGCTCTGGCACGTGCTGGTCGGCGAGATGAGCTTCATCGGCCCGCGCCCGGAGTGGACGCGGCTGGCCGAGCGCTACGCCGCCCAGCTGCCCACCTACGACTATCGCCACGTGGTGCGCCCCGGCATCACCGGCTGGGCGCAGGTGCGCTCCGGCTACGCCGGCAACCTGGAAGAGACCAAGCTGAAGGTCGCCTACGACCTCTACTACCTGAAGCACCTGTCGCTCGGTCTCGACCTGCAGATCCTGCTGCGCACCGTGGTGGTGCTGCTGACCACCTGGGGCTCGCGCTGAGGCGCGGGCGGCCGATTATCCGCTTGAGTTTCGCCGCCGGCTCGCCTTGAAGGCGCCCATGCGCCGCTTCGACGCCTCCGACCCCGACTTCGACGCGGCGTTCGACCAGTTCCTGGCCGAGCGGCGCGGCATGCCCGCCGACGTGGACGAGGCGGTGGCGGGGGTGCTGGAGGCGGTGCTCAGCGAGGGGCTGGCGGCGGTGCTGCGCTACACCGAGCGCTTCGACCGCGTGCGCCTGGCCGAGCACGAGCTGCAGGTCACGCCGCGCGAGATGCAGGCCGGGGTCGACGCCTGCCCGGACGAGGTGCGCGCGGCCATCGCCTTCGCCGCCGGCCGCATCCGCGCCTACCACGAGCGCCAGCGCCCCGCCGACGAGCATTTCGTCGACGAAGCCGGGGTCGAGCTCGGCTGGCGCTGGACGCCGATCGAAGCGGTGGGGATCTACGTGCCGGGCGGCCGCGCGGCCTATCCGTCGACGGTGCTGATGAACGCCATCCCGGCGCGCGTCGCCGGCGTCGAGCGCATCGCCATGGTCACCCCGCCCGGCAAGCTGCAGCCGGCGGTGCTGGCGGCGGCGCGCGAGGCCGGCGTCAGCGAGATCTGGCGGGTCGGCGGCGCGCAGGCCTGCGCCGCGCTGGCCTTCGGGGCCGGGCCGATCCGGCCGGTGGACAAGATCGTCGGCCCCGGCAACGCCTATGTCACCGCCGCCAAGCGCCGCCTCTACGGCATCGTCGGCATCGACGCGCTGGCCGGCCCGTCGGAGATCGTGGTGGTGGCGGACGCCGAGAACGATCCGGCCTGGATCGCCGCCGACCTGCTCTCGCAGGCCGAGCACGACCCGGCCGCCCAGTCGATCCTGATCGCCGCCGACGCCGGCTTCGCCGAGGCGGTGGCCGCGGAGGTGGAGCGGCAGCTGCCGCTGCTGGCAACCGGTCAGGACGCCGCCGCCTCCTGGCGCGACCACGGGGCGGTGGTGCTGGCGCCGCTGGACGCCGCGCCCGACCTCGTCGACCGTATCGCCCCCGAGCACGTCGAGTTCGCCGTCGCCGAGCCGCAGCGGCTGGCCAACCGGGTGCGCCACGCCGGGGCGATCTTCCTCGGCCGCTACGCCCCGGAGGCGCTCGGCGACTATGTGGCCGGCTCCAACCACGTGTTGCCCACCAGCCGCGCGGCCCGCTTCTCGTCGGGCCTGTCGGTCTACGACTTCCTCAAGCGCACCTCGATCATCGGTTGCGGCGCAGCCGCCTTCCAGGCGCTCGCCGACGCCACCGAGGCGCTGGCGATCGCCGAGGGCCTGCCCGCCCACGCGCGCAGCATCTCGATCCGCAGGAATCGCTAGCTGTGGAGCCTCAACAGGTTGTCCTCGGTTAGGGCGAGGCGGCTGATAGGTGTCTGAGACTTTATCCCGCCGTGAGGTCGATGCCAGTTGTATCGGTGCAGCCATCCGGGCAGCGCTGCGGCTCGGTGGTCGGAGC
>DASXEN010000211.1:0-8393 GCA_036490095.1 Caulobacteraceae bacterium | reverse complement strand
CTGTCGAAGGACGGCTGGGGTCCACCCGGCGGGGTGGGGACGCATATCCATGGCCAATGTGACGGTTGTCGGCGCCCAGTGGGGCGACGAGGGCAAGGGCAAGCTTGTCGATTGGCTGTCGGCGCGCGCCGACGTGGTGGTGCGCTTCCAGGGCGGGCACAACGCCGGCCACACACTGGTGGTCGGCAACCAGGTCTACAAGCTGTCGCTGCTGCCCTCGGGGGTGGTGCAGGGCAAGCTGTCGGTGATCGGCAACGGCGTGGTGGTCGACCCCTGGGCGCTGCTGGACGAGATCGAGCGGGTGCGCGGCCAGGGGATCGCCATCGGCCCGGACCTGCTGGTGCTGGCCGACAACGCCACGCTGATCCTCCCCCTGCACCGCGACCTCGACCAGGCCCGCGAGGCCCAGGCGATCGCCAAGATCGGCACCACCGGCCGCGGCATCGGCCCGGCCTACGAGGACAAGGTCGGGCGCCGGGCGATCCGCGTCGCCGACCTCTCCGACCGCGAGGCGCTGGAGGCCAAGGTCGAGCGGCTGCTCGCCCACCACGGCCCCTTGCGCCGCGGCCTCGGCCTGCCCGAGGCGCATGCCGAGCAGATCCTCGCCGACCTGGCGGCGATCACCCCGAAGATCCTCCCCTACGCCCGGCCGGCCTGGAAGCTGCTGAACGAGGCGGTGAAGGCCGGCGAGCGGGTGCTGTTCGAAGGCGCGCAAGGGGCGCTGCTGGACATCGACCACGGCACCTACCCTTACGTGACCTCGTCCAACACCGTGGCCGGCCAGGCGGCGGCGGGCTCGGGGCTGGGGCCGAAGGGGCCCGGCTACGTGCTCGGCATCCTCAAGGCCTACACCACCCGCGTCGGCGAAGGCCCGTTCCCGACCGAGCTGTTCGACGAAGTCGGCCGGCGCCTAGGCGAGGTCGGCCAGGAGGTCGGCACCGTCACCGGACGCCAGAGACGCTGCGGCTGGTTCGACGCGGTGCTGGCGCGCCAGTCGGTGGCGATCAACGGCATCGACGGCATCGCGCTCACCAAGCTCGACGTGCTGGACGGGATGGAGACGCTGAAGATCTGCGTGGGCTACGACGCGGACGGCGAGCGCCTCGACCACCTGCCGGCCGGGCTGAGGGCGCAGGGCCGCATCCGGCCGATCTACGAGGAGATCGACGGCTGGCGCGGCTCCACCCGCGGCGCCCGCAGCTTCCGCGACCTTCCGGCCGAGGCGGTGAAGTACGTGCGCCGCATCGAGGAGCTGATCGGCGCGCCGGTCGCCCTGCTCGGCACCAGCCCCGAGCGCGACGACATGATCGTCATGCGCGACCCGTTCCAGGGCTGAGACTGCGGGAGGTCCCTGCGAAGCTTCGGCACTGACGCGTTTGGCCGTGAAAGCCTCCCCGCCCCTCAATGGGGCGGGGCAGGGGTGGGGTGTATCCCCGGCGTCGATGGGTGGGCTCAGATGGCGCCGGCGCCGAAGCCATCCTCTCTGTCGAGAGCAGCGCTTCCACCCCAACCCCGGCCCTTCCCCATTGAGGGGAAGGGAGCGCATGCGGGACGAAACGCAACTTGGGAAGCCATCTCGGGAAGGGACGGCGTCAAGCCGATCTTTACCAACTGGCGTGTCTAGTGTCGCTTTCTCGCCCGGGCCGGGGAGGGCTTGGTGCAGGCCTGCGACGCCAGGATCCAGCAGCGCATCGGCGCCCTGATGCAAAGGGTGCTGATCGTCGACGCGCACGCCCAGTCGGCCAAGCTGCTGGCGAGCCTGCTGCGCGACATCGGCCACTGCCAGATCTGGACCGCGGCCGACGCGGCGCGCGCCGCCGTCGTGGCGCAGCAGGCCGAGCCGCTGCTCATCTTCGTCGACCAGTCGGCCGAGGTCGACGCCGCCGGCTTCACCCGCCACATCCGCCGCGGCGAGCTCGCCTGCCGCAAGGCGCCGGTGATCATGTTCGCCGGCCAGGCCACCGCGGCGGCCATCATCGGGGCGCGCGACGCCGGGGTGCACGAGTTCCTGCGCAAGCCCTTCACCATCAAGGACCTGCTGCGGCGCCTGGAGGCGGTGGCGGTGAAGCCGCGCGACTGGGTGGAGGGCATCGGCTACATCGGCCCCGACCGGCGCCGGTTCAATTCCGGCGACTATTCCGGCCCCCTGAAGCGCCGCGTCGACCATGCGGTGACGCCCGACGAGGCGCGCATCTGCCAGGCGCTGAAGATCCTGAAGTCGGCGCTCGGCGCGATAGAGGCCGACCCGCGCCAGGCGCTGCGGTCGATGTTCGCCCAGGCCGACGACCTGCGCGACTCGGGCCGCGCCAAGTCCGACATGATCTTCCGCTCCGCCGCGGTCGCCTTCGGCCAGAAGCTGATCGGCGTCACCCCCGAGACCCTGCGGCGTGAGGACATCGAGCCGCTGGTCCGGCGGCTGCTGGTGTTCCTGCCGAGCGAAGCCGCGCCGGCGCGGCCGGCGGCTTAACTGCTCAGAGGCGCGGCCTACCGCCCCAGGTCCCGCGGGTCGGCCGGGTAGAGCAGTGGCTCGCCGGCCAGGCGGCGGCGCAGGTTTTCCAGGAAGAGGGCGTCGTTGCGGGGGCCCTGGCCGGAGCCGAAGGCCGAGGCGTGCGGGTTGAGGGCCACTTTCGGGTGGTCCCAGAAGGGGCTGTCGGCCGCCAGCGGCTCCTGGTGGAACACGTCCAGCACTGCGAACTCGGGCACGCCCGCATCCAGCGCCGCCAGCAGCGCCGGCTCGTCGACGAGGTCGCCGCGGCCGACGTTGACCAGCACCGAGCCCGGCTTCATCGCCGCGAAGAAGGCCGCGTCCGCGAGGTTGCGGGTCTCGGCGTTGAGCGGGACCGACAGCACCACCACGTCGGCCTGCGGCAGCGCCGCCCGCACGTCGGCTAGCGCCACCATCCGGTCGGCCAGTGGCTGCTCGCCGGGCGTGCGGCGGCTGCCGATCACGGTGGCCCCGAACGGGCGCACCCGCTCGGCGATGCCCTGGCCGATGGCTCCGAAGCCGACGATCAGCCAGGTCGTGCGCGCCGCCTCGCGGAACGGCAGCCTCGTCCAGCGGTGGGCGGCCTGCTCGGCGCGCCGCTCCGGCAGCCGCTGGAAGTGCGACAGCACCTCGGCGACCGCATACTCGGCGATGCTGATCGCCTGGCCGTGGCCGGTGGAGAGCGCCGCCCCCTTGTCGACCAGCTGCGCCCACACGGGGTTGTCCAGCCCCGCCGCGCCGGTGTGCACCCAGCCGAGCCGCTGCGACTTCAGCATCGAGACGAAGAGGGCGCGGCCCGCGCCGCCGGCCGAGTCGGCCGAGAACCAGCCCCACTCCGGCTGTGCCGTGTCGGTGGTCAGCGCTACGCCGTTGCAGCTGATCTGGCCCTCGCCGTCGACCAAGGCCAGCTCCAGCCCCAGCGGGTCGAGCGCGGCGGCGACGCGGCGGTAGGCGGATTCGGCGAGGATCAGGCGCGTCACTTGGGGGCGGCTCCGCTGGTTGGCGCCGCCGGTCCTAGCGCATCGTCACGGGCGAACACCACCGCGAACGGGTCGGCATAGAGCCGCCGCCAGCCGGGCTTGCCATCCAGCACCCGCACGATGCCGTCGCGCGGCGAGATGATCACCCAGGTGATGTTCCAGCGCCTGAAGGCCTTGTCGACGTCCGGTTCCACGCCGCCGGCGATGGCGAGGTACTCCTGCACCCAGGCGTCGCCGTACATGTCGGCGCGGCCGTCGACGTAGGGCTTGACGCCCTTGAAGATCAGGTAGCCGCCGAAGGCGTATTCGTTGAACACGTGCTGGGTCAGCAGCGGCGGGGGCACGTGGGCGAAGGCGGTGACCGGGACGTTGCCGTTGTCGCGCCGCACCAGCGGCTTGGCGACGCGCGTGGCGACCACGCCGAGGGCCAGCACCGCCAGCGAGGCGGCGACCAGGATGCTGGGGGTCCAGCGCCAGCCAGGCCGCCAGCTGGTCGGCGGAACCATGCGCGGCCCGGCCCGCGCCGGCTTCAGCGCTCGACCGAACGGCTCAGCCAGCAGCAGCGGCGCCAGCGCCGCCAGCACCGCCTCCTGGCGGATGTGCTGCAGCGCCATGTGCACCAGCCCCAGCAGCAGGATCAGCCGGAACACGGGCACGCGGACGCCGCGCCAGAGCCCGAGGAACAGGGTGATCAGCATCGAACCCTCGAACAGGCTCAGTTGCTGGAAATTCGCGCCGCGCCACTCCAGGATGGACGGCAGCACCTTCATGCCCAGCACCATGAACGGGAAGGCGACGCCCTCGAAGCCTTGCGGGGTCATCAGCGCCAGGGCGCCGGCGATGACGCCGAAGAAGCCCCAGCCGCGGATGACGCGCAGCTTGTCCGGCTGCTGGATCAGCGCTTCCAGCGCGAACGGGCCGATGATGGCGAGGCCGAAGATGAAGCTGGCGTGCAGGTTGGCCCACACCGCCATCAGCGGCGCCAGCTCCAGCGGCGGGGCGCGGCCCTTGCGGCGGGCGGCCAGGAGGCAGCGGGTCCAGAACACCAGCACTGGCGTGGCGATGATGTGCGGGCGGGCGTAGAGGAACGGGTCGAGGCAGGCGAACGCCAGCGCCAGGCCGACGATCTGCCCCACCGGCCCCATCCACAGCCGCAGCTCCGCGGCGATTATCGCGAAGGCGGCGCCGGCCGCCACCCCGATCAGCAGCACCACCCCCGCCCAGCCGGCGGCGAGGTAGGCCAGCGCCATCAGCACTTCGCTGAGCCACTCGTGGGCGACCCAGGGCTTGCCGGCGTAGGTGTAGGAGAAGGGGTCGGTCAGCGGCACCGTGTGGTGCGCCAGGATCCAGCGGCCGGCGGCCACGTGCCAGTTGGTGTCGCCGTCGATGAACACTCGCGCCGAGAACGCCGCCACCGCCATGACGATGATCGCCGCCGCCCCGGCGATGGCCAGATCGATCATCGCCCGCTGGCGCCAGGCCGCGGCGACGCGCGGGTTGAAGGGTTCGGCGAGGGTGATGGGGAAGGGTCCCAGATTGATGAGAGGCGGCGCGATTCGCTGTCCGGGCGGCAGACCAGGATATCTAGCGCGACCCGCCATCGCGCGACAAACGATCTGCGCCGGGCTAGGATGAAAGCATGCTGAGCGCCGCCAGAATTGACGAGATCGCCCGCGATGTGGCCGAGCGCACGCTTCCGCGTCTGAGCGTCGAACGCGTCGAATCTGTAGAGACGACCGACTCTACCGGGCAGAGCGCCGTTCGAATCCTGATCGTGCTCAAACCGAACGTCGCCACCGGCCTGAAAGGCGACGCCGTCCTCGATACGCTGGTGGCCATGCACAACAAACTGTCTGAGGAAGGCGAAGAGCGGCTTCCGATCGTCGAGTATGCCGACGTCGACGAGATGGAAGACGGTGGCGACGCTCAATCCTGATCATTTGTTCGAACAGGCCGAGAAGCTAGTCGAGGCGCCCCAAGCGGGGCCTCCGCGGCAGGTCGACGTAAGGCGGGCCATTTCAGCTGCCTACTACGCCGTCTTCCATGCTTTGCTCACGGCCGTCGCCGATCAGTTCGTCGGCAGGACCAAACGAGGGACGGTCGAGTATGCGCTGGTCTACCGGAGCGTTTCCCATGGCTGGCTCAAGTCGGTCTGCGATGGCCTGAAGAGCTCGCAGGCGAGGCGACCCTTCAGCCAGCACGCGCCACCCGGCGGATTTGGCCCTGACATTCAGATGCTCGCCCTCGCGGTGCTGGATTTGCAGGAAAAACGGCACTCCGCGGACTACGATCCGTTGGGGATGGTCAGAACGCCTGATGCTTTGCTGGCGATACGCCTTGGTCGAACCGCGTTGACAAGGTTTGGGCGTGCGCCCGTCGCCAATAGAACCCGGTTCTTGGCTCTCCTCGCCTTTCCGCCACGGTGAGCCGCGTCTGGCCCGATCGATGCGGCGGCGCCTCCGTTTTGCTTAACCAAATCCCGCCGATGATGTAGCGAGCGCCGCCGGGGGCGCGGAGCAGCTTTTCGACGTGAGCCAGACCAGCCAGATCGTGAGCGCCGGCCTGACGTCGCGCAGCCGGGCCGGCAAGCGGCTCTCCATCGTCGCGCCGTTCTACAACGAGGAGGCGGGGCTCGCGCTGTTCTTCGAGCGGATCACCGTCGAGACCGCCGCCCTCGGCGTCGAGATCGAGATCGTCTGCGTCGACGACGGCAGCCGTGACGGCACCCTGCAGGGGCTGATCGACCAGGCCGCCCGCGATCCGCGCATCAAAGTCATCGCCTTCGCCCGCAACTTCGGCAAGGAGGCCGCGCTCACCGCCGGCATCGAGGCGGCCGGCGGCGACATGGTGGTCCCAATCGACTCCGACCTGCAGGACCCGCCGGAGCTGATCGCCGAGTTCGTGCGGCGCTGGGAGGAAGGCTACGACGTGGTCTATGGCGCCAGAGCCGACCGCTCCAGCGACACGGCGCTGAAGCGCACCACCGCGCAGCTGTTCTACCGCTTCTTCAACCGCGTCTCCGATCTCGCCATCCCCGAGAGCGCCGGCGACTTCCGGCTGATGGACCGGCAAGTGGTGGAGGCGCTGAAGCAGCTGCCGGAGCGCAACCGGTTCATGAAGGGGCTGTTCGCCTGGGTCGGCTTCCGCCAGGTCGGCGTGCCCTACGTGCGGCCCGAACGGGCGGCCGGGGTCACCACCATGGGATACCTGCGGCTCTGGCGCTTCGCGATCGACGGGATCACGTCGT
Source organism: Caulobacteraceae bacterium (assembly GCA_036490095.1). Lineage (GTDB taxonomy): Bacteria > Pseudomonadota > Alphaproteobacteria > Caulobacterales > Caulobacteraceae > Acaudatibacter. Next base: position 1,681 of record DASXEN010000211.1, on the reverse strand, counting down.
TCTCCACCGCGCCGCTGCGCATCTGGACCGCCATCGGCTTTGCCGCCGCCTGCATCGCCGTCGCCGCCGCCATCGCGGTGATCGTCCGGGTGCTGATCTTCGGGCGCGAGGTGCCGGGCTACGCCTCGCTGATGGTGGTGCTGCTGTTCGCCTTCGCCATCCAGATGATCGCCATCGGCGTGCTCGGCGAGTACGTGGCGCGGCTCTACGAGGAGGTGAAGGGCCGGCCGATCTACGTGGTGCGGGCGCGGATCGGCTTCGACCCCTAGATGGACCGCTCGACCTATGACCGCATGCGGGTGCTGCAGGAGGGCCACTGGTGGTTCGAGGGCCGCCGCCGCATCCTCCGCACGCTGATCGGCGACCTGAAGTTGCCGCCCGCCGCGCAGATCCTGGAGGTCGGCTGCGGCCCGGGCGGCAACCTCGCCATGCTGAAAGGCTTCGGCCAGGTGACGGCGCTGGAGCCGGACGAGGCCTCCCGCGCCTACGCCGCCGAGCATGCCGGGGTGCGGGTCGAGGGCGGCCTGTTGCCGGACGGCCTGCCGTTCGCGCCGGAGAGCTTCGACCTGGTCTGCGCCTTCGACGTGATCGAGCACGTGGACGAGGACGCCGCCTCGGTGGCGGCGCTGGCCGGCATCCTGAAGCCCGGCGGCTGGCTCGCCACCACCGTGCCCGCCCAGCCGTGGATGTGGAGCCGCCACGACGAGCTGCACCATCACAAGCGCCGCTACCGGCTGCCGGCCTACCGGGCGATGTTCGAGGCCGCGGGGCTGACGGTGCTGACCGCCAGCCACTTCAACACCCTCTTGTTCGCGCCGATCGCCGCGGTGCGGGCGCTGAAGCTGGCCACCGGCTCGACGGCGGCCGACGACGACGCGCTGCCGCCGGCGCCGCTCAACGGCCTGCTGGCCGGGCTTTTCGCCGCAGAGCGGCACTGGCTGCGCCATGCGCCCTTGCCGACCGGGGTGTCGATCGTGCTAATCGCCCGCAAGGGCGAGACGCGGTCAGGCGCGGCCGCCTGACCCGCACGCAGGGGCTGATGAAACCTCCCGCAATCCTTCGCGAGATCCCCGCAGTCCTTCGCGAGATCAACGTCTTCGTCGTGGTCGGCGTCGCCGCCACCGCGACCCAGGTGCTGGTGTCGCTGGCCGCCCAGCGCTGGCTGGGCGTGGGCGCGGTGGCCGCCAGCGTGGTGGGCTACGGCGCGTCCGTGGGCCTCTCCTACTTCGGCAACAGCCTCTTCACCTTCCGCCGCCCGGCGCTGCACGGGCCGCAGTTCGCCAGGTTCGCGACCCTCTCGCTGGCCGGGCTGTCGATCAACCTGTCGGTGGTCTACGCCTGCACCCACCTGATGGGCTGGCCGCTGTGGCTGGCGATGATCCCGGTGGTGCTGACCGTGCCGGCCTCGACCTTCGCGATGTCGAAGTTCTGGGCCTTCCGCGTGGTGGCGGCGGAGCCGGCGGGGTAGCTTCGGCCCTCCGTTCCCCCCGCCACCGGTCGCCGGGCTTTGTCCCGGCGAGCCATGAACACCCATCGCGGGGTGGCCGTGCGGCCGCACGGCCATGGCTGGCACGGTATGCATGGGTGGCCGGCACAAAGGCCGGCCAAGACAGCCGTTGGGAAGAGTTGGAGTGGCGGACGGACCAAGCCGTCGTTCGCTTGGCCGATCTTGTTTCCGAGG
>DASXEN010000210.1:0-68584 GCA_036490095.1 Caulobacteraceae bacterium | reverse complement strand
GCCGACCGGCGTCTCGGCCCGGGCCAGCGGCGCGGCGGCGAGCAGCGTCAGTAGCAGCACGGCCCCAAGGACCCGGGACGAGGCAGTTCGGAGCATGTCGGGGCCCTCAGACGGTTCGCGCCATAAGAAGCGCAAATCCGGCCGCCGGCCAAGCTGGCGGTTGATCAGCCGGCGCTGCTGCGCCAGTCGGCGTAGGCGGTCGGCTCGGCGCGGACGAACTGCGGCGGCGCGGGCGGCGGCCGCGCGCGGCTGGGCCAGAACAGCAGCGGCACGGCCACCAACAGCTGCAGGCCGATCCAGCCGCCATGCAGCAGGGTGAAGTCGCCCGGATAGAGCCGCGCCAGCGGCTCGACCAGCACCACGTTGATCACCCAGAGGGCCGCGTAGAGCGGCACGACGTGGGCCGGCTCCAGGCCCATGTCGCGCAGCCGGCGGCTGGCCAGCGCCAGGCCCGACCAGAGCGTCAGCAGCGCCATCGCCATGGCCAGCCGCTGGCCCCAGACCTCCAGGTCGGCGAGGCCGCGCGGGCGCAGCACGAAGACGCCCGCCGCCACCGCGCCGACCGCGACGAGGCCGAGCGCCAGCATCACCGCCACCGAGCGCCAGAGGTAGCCCAGCCGGTTGATCCGTCCGTCGAATCCGAAGAACTCGCCCATGCCCTGGCCTTCGAAGGGAAGCGGAGCCGTGGCGCGAGGATTCCACCGCAAAGGTTAAGCTGCGGCTGAAAAATGCGATGAATTTCCGTTAGTTATGACAGGGGCATGCGGCGGTGGAAGGCCGACAGGCTGCCCAGCGGCGCGCCCAGCAGGCTGAGGTCGGCCCGCTTCATGGCCAGGTCCGGGGCCAGCAGGGTGAAGCGCGAGCGGTAGTGGGGCGCGAGCGGCCCGCGCGCCCGCCCGAACGGCCGGCGGAAGCTGATCACATAGTCGTCGCCCTGCCGCTCGCCGGTGAGGCCGGAGCCGGCCTTGGCCTCGGCGGCGACGTAGCGGCCGTCACGGCCCGGCTGCATCACCCAGCGCCAGGTGTCGATCTCGCCGTCGTCGTAGGCGAACACCTCGTCGAAGCGCAGCGCCTGCTGGGCGTCGCTGAAGGCCCCGAGCGTGGTGATCTGGCAGCGGCGGACGATGCGGCCGAATGGGTCGCGCACCACGCCGGCGCCCTCGGTGCGGCCGAGGAAGAAGCTCTCCGGGGCGAAGGCGAGCGCGCCCACCGGCCAGACCGGCAGCTCGGCGGCGTCGTGCGCCACCTGCTCTACGGCCCTTTCCAGGACCATGTCCGCCGTGTTGGTCATCCTGGCCCGCCCCTCCGGTTCCGAAGCCTGGCCCTATCCGCATGTGGTGAGCGAAGCGTGAGGGGAAACGTTCAGGACGCCGGTTTGATCGCCCCGGGCGGTGCGTCATTGCGACACAGGTAGCGGATTGGGTGAATGTCGCTGTCGTTGTCGACCCAGCCGGTGATGCTCGGGCTGACGAGGCTGGGGGTCACCAGCGTGTAGAGCGGGGCGATGTCGGCGTCGTTCAGCATCATCTGCTCGGCCCTGGCGAGGTCGATCGCCCGGCGGCCGGCGTCCGGCTCGTTGTCGGCGGCGTTCAGCAGCGCGTCGTAGGCCGGGTTCTTGTAGTCGCCGTAGTTCTGCGCGCCGGTGTCGGACTTCATCAGCGCCAGGAAGGTCATCGGGTCGTCGTAGTCGGCGATCCAGGAGGTGGCGCCGATCTGGAAGTCGCGGATGTTGAACGACTGGAACACCACCACGCCGTCCTCCTGGCGGAAGTCGATGTCGACGTAGGCGGTCTTCAGGTCGGCCTGGATCGACTGGCCGGCGACCGGCGTGCCCTGGCCGATGGTGGTCTTCAGCGTCAGGTGCAGGCGGTGGCTGGGGCCGTAGCCCGCCGCCGCCATCAGCCGCCGCGCCTCGGCCTGGCGCTGCGCCAGCGGCCACTTCGCCCAGTAGGTGGCCGGCCGCGCCGCGCCGGGCGGCAGGTAGTCGGCGATGCCCGGCGGGACGTAGCCGTAGGCCGGCTTGTAGCCGGCGCGCAGCAGCTTGTCGGTGATGAAGTCGCGGTCGATGGCCATCGAGATGGCCTCGCGCACCCGCACGTCCTTCAGCGGGGCGATGTCGCGCTGGTTGAAGATCAGGTAGCTGGTGCCGAGGTAGGAATGCACGTGCACGAACCGCGCCGACTTCGGGTCGCTGCGCAGGTGCGGGACCCGGTTGGCCTGGATCGAGTTGTTGATGTCGAGCTCGCCGCGCAGCACCCGCCGCTCGGCCGAGATGACGTCGTTGGTCGGATAGAAGTTGACCCGGTCGAAGCACAACTTGTCGGTCCCGTCGAAGTGCGGGTTCTTCTCCAGCCGCACGTAATCGCTGAGGCGCCACTGGCGCAGCTCGTAGGGGCCGTTGCTGATGTAGTGGGCGGGATCGACCCAGCCTGCGCCCCACTTCTCCACCGAATGGGCGGGGATCGGATAAAAGGCTTGGTGCTTGAGCAGCTGCGGCAGGTAGGAGGCCGGGTGCTCCAGCGTCAGCTGCAGGGTCTCGTCGTCGAGCGCCTTGGCGCCCACGGTGTCCGCCGCCGCCTTGCCCTCGTTGATCGGCTGGCCGTTCTTCAGCACGTACAGCAGGTAGGCGTAGGCCGAGCCGGTCTTCGGATCGAGCATCCGCCGGTAGGCGTAGACGAAGTCGCCGGCCGTCAGCGGGACGCCGTCCGACCACAGCATCGGCTTCAGGTGGAAGGTCCAGACCAGCCCGTCGGGGCTGACCTCCCAGCTTTTGGCGACGCCGGGGATCGGGCTGCCGTCGGCGGCGTCGGTGAACATCCCCAGGAACAGCTCGCGCAGGATCGCCGACTCGTTGGTGGCCGTGGCCAGCTGCGGGTCCAGGGTGTTGGGGTCGGAGGTGTTGCCGTACTCCAGGCACCGCTCGCCGGCGGGGCAGGCGGCCCTGGCCACCCTTTGCGGCCCGCAGGCTGTCAGGCTAAGTCCGAGGATGAGGATCGCCGCGCAGACGGAAAGGGGACGGCAAGCCATGTCGCACCCTGACTATCGCGGCGCATCGGCCAACGCCAGACCGGAGACCAGGCCATGAGCGCGCTCGCCCCCCTCGCCGAAGCCCTGGCCGAGCGACTGAAGGCGCGCGGCGAGACCATAGCCGTGGCCGAGTCGTCGTCCGGCGGGCTGATCTCGGCGGCGCTGCTGGCGGTGCCGGGGGCGTCGGCCTACTTCCTCGGCGGCGGCGTGATCTACACCGGCAAGGCGCGCATGGCGCTGCTGGGCCTGCGCCGCGAGGACGTGGCCGGCATGCGCTCCTCCAGCGAGCCCTACGCCCTGCTGCTGGCCCGCACGGCGCGCGAGAATCTCGGCGCGACCTGGGGCCTCTCCGAGACCGGCGCGGCGGGACCGTCCGGCAACGGCTACGGCGACGCCGCGGGCCACACCTGCGTCGCGGTGTCGGGACCGGCGGAGATGGCCTTCACGCTGGAGACCGCCAGCCCCGACCGCGCGGCCAACATGGAGGCCTTCGCCAGGGCCGCGCTGGAGCTGCTGGGCTCGGCGCTGGGCTGACGGCGCGCCGCCAAAGCCTTTTTTCGGGAACGAATCGGGGTCGTCGCCGCGTTTCACTGGGCGGGACGGCAAGGCTGGGCGCGCGTAGACGTGAAAGAGGAGACGCGCAGATGCGCAAGACCGCAGTGCTTTTGATCGCCGCAGCCAGCGGCGCACTCATCCTGGCGGGCGCCGCGAGCGCCCAGATTCGCGGCGGGGCCATGGGTGGAATGGGCGGCATGACCAGCCCGCCCGGCGGGCCGACGCAAGGCCTGCCCACGTCCACGATTCCGGGCGACGTGACGGCCAACGGGACCGCCAGGACCACCGACGACACCGATCAGCGCGACCACAAGGCCAAGAAGGCCAGGAAGGACGCCAAGGCGCGCGCCGCCGGCCAGGCCGGTGCGGACACCTCCGCGACCACGCGCGACACCGCCAAGCCGGGCGCCAAGCCCGACGTCAACGCCGGGGCCAACGCCTCGGCCGGCGCGCAGACGCCGGGCATGTCGGGCTCGGCCGGCGCCTCAGGCCAGCCGGCGACCAACGGCGCCGACACCAGCATTCAGGACGGCGCCAACGCCGGGGCGACCGGCGGCCCGCACTAGGCGCGCGACAGGGGTCGGGCTCTTCGCCCGACCCCTTGCGTATCGCGTCCGCCGAACGACCAGCCGGAAGCTTAAGCGACCGCCCGGGTCTTGCCGCGGAGCGGCGCGAGGCCCTCGGTGATGGTCAGCAGCGCCCGGCGCGCCTCGCCGTCCGAGATCTGGGCGTAGGCCGCCAGCAGGTCGGTGGCGCCGGGGGTGGCCAGTTGCGCGTAGATGATCGCTTCGACCGGCGCCTGGCCGTCTTCGCCAACGAGGGCGGCGACGGTGGTTTCCAGCTTGGCGGCGATCTTGACCAGCATCGAAGCGGAGACGCGGTTGGCGCCGCGTTCGTACTTTTGCACCTGTTGGAAGGTGATCCCCAGCGCCGTGGCGAGCTGGGTCTGGCTGAAGCCCAGCCAGCGGCGGCGAATGCGGATGCGCGCGCCGACCGCGACATCGATCGGGTCGGGACCTTGGCGCGTCATAGCCATTGGATTGAGTCTCCTGGTGCTGATCGTTAAGCGTGAGTAGCGCCATTCGGTAAATGACGCTAGTGCGACGGGTGAGAGCCCGGAAGATACGTGCCCGACCTCCAGTTGCCTAAAGCTCTCGCCTGCTACGCTAGTTCCCTGGTTAACGCGAAAATTGAACTGTGCAAGGCTTGTCGGCGCCTTCCCAAAGGTAAAGCCTGTCGGCGCGCAAGTCTCGGAAAATGCTGTACTTCCTACAATCGGCCGCGCCGCTCCCAACCTTGGGTGGCGCGACGGAAATCGTCGTTCGGCTCCGCTGTCGACCTTGAAATTCTGCCGCTCAGGTTGCGACCTACCGTCTCAGACGAAGGTTAACGCCGCAATCGACGCCGCCCGCAAGGGCAAATTCGGGTCCGTGCAGACAGCCGGGTGACTCAACTTACCAGAGAGATGCCTGGTCTCCATGCCCTACTCATTTCGGGTAGGAGCCCGCCGCGGGCGCGACTCACTCTGAGGCGGTCGGCCCTGCCAGTCCCTTTTGGCGCCGCCTCGTCCTTGACCTCGCCGCCGGCGCGGGCTGCAAGCGCCGCATGAGCGGCGCGGACATCGTCGTGGCGGGGGCGGGCGCGGTCGGCTGCGCGGCGGCCTACGTGCTGGCGCGCGCCGGCTGCCGGGTGACGGTGGCGGATCCGGCCCCTGCCGGCGCCAACGCCTCCCGCGTCGCCGCCGGCATGCTGGCGCCGGCCTTCGAGAGCCTGTTCGACGCCGAGGCCGGGGCCGATTTCGCCCTGCTGAGGACGGCGCGGGACCTGTGGCCGGCGCTCGCCGCCGAGATCGGACTGCCCTTGGCGAAGGACGGGGCGCTGGCGCTCGGGACCCGCGCCGAGGCCGCCGGCTGGGTCGAGACGCTGGCCGGCGCCGGCGCCGAGGCGCGGCTGCTGGCGCCCGCCGACGTCGCGGCGCTGGCGCCCGACCCGCCGTCCGGCGCCTGGGCCGCCTTCACGCCCGAGGACTGGCGGCTGGCGCCCGAGACCGCGCTGGCGCGGCTGCGGCGGGCCGCCGAGCGATGCGGCGCACGCTTCGTCGCCGGCCGCGTCGTCGGCTACGAGGCGGGCCAGGCGCAGGTCGAGGCCGCGCCGCCGCTGCGGGCCGAGCGGCTGGTGCTGGCCACCGGCGCGGCGCGCGGCCCGGCGTCGTTCGCGCCCGAGCTGGCGGCGCTGACGCCGATCAAGGGCCACATCCTGCGCGCCGCCGGTGACTTCGCCGCCCGGCCTGTGGCGCGCGCGGCCGGCGCCTACCTCTGCCTCGGCGACGGCGAGGCCATCCTCGGCGCGACCATGGAGGCGGGCATAAGCGACCCTGCCGTCGATCCAGCGGTGGCGAAGCGGCTGCTCGCCGACGCCGCGCCGCTGCTGCGAGGCCTCGGGCCGCTGGCCTGGCGCGCCGCGGCGGGCGTGCGGGCGTCGAGCGCCGACGGGCTGCCGCTGGTCGGCGAGGGTTGCGCGCCTGGCGTCGTGCTCGCGGCCGGCGCCCGCCGCAACGGCTGGCTGCTCGCGCCGCTGATCGCCCAGGCGGTGCTGGACATCGTCGAAGGCCGGGCGCCCGGCGGCGCGGGCGTCCGGTTCGCCCCGACCCGCCTCGACCCACCCCGCCCTGGCCTTACGACGCCAGGCTGAAGCGGATCGGGATAACCACCCTGGCCCCGTCGACCGGCGCCCCGTCGCGGGTCTGCGGGCTCATGCGGAAGTAGGCCGAGAGCTGCTTGGCGGCGCCGGCGAAGCCGAGCCCCTTGGGCGTCTCGCTGGTGGCTTCGCAGTCGCGCACCTTGCCGCTCGCCGAGACCACGCAGGCGAGGACCACCGCGCCGGCGGCGTTCCGGTCGTAGGCGGCCTGCGGATAGTATCTGGAGAACTCGGTGGGGCCCGGCCGCTGCAGCCAGTCGGGCGAGGTGATCACGCTCGCCCTGGCCGGCGGCTCGGGCAGGCTCGGCGGCTTGACCAGCTGCGAGATGTTCGGCTGCCCCCCGTCGAGCGTGGTGGTTTTCAGCGGCTCGATCGGCAGCGGATCGAACGACCGGGTGAACGGCGTGAACGCCGCCTGGCGCACCGCCAGCGGGTGACTGGCCGGCTTCACCGGCGTGAGCGGCTTCGGCGGTGGGATCACCACGTTGGGGTGCAGCACGATCGGCGTGTCGTTTGGCTGCGCGGGCATCACCAGGCTCGAATATTTGGCCTCGTAGACGTAGAAGCCCACCGCGACGTGGGCCGCCGCCGACACGGCGATGGCGATGCTGGCCGTGCGCGACAGCTTGCGCCGCGGCGGGTCGGCGCCGGCGATGGCGTGGGCGAAGGCCGGCTCAAGCGAGTGTTCGAGGACCATGGCGCTAGCTCCCTGCGGGGTCCCCGAAAGTCTCCGGAGCCCCCAATTGACGCTGCGTCAGAATCTAAGTCCGCGGCCAAGCCTGGCCTATGGCAAGTCTTCCCGATCTCACGGGCGCTCCTTCACGTCGCAGTCGGGAATTAAGCCCTGCTTAACCATGAATCTTCACCAACTAGGGTCATGACCACGGTTGAATCGATCCGCGGCGTCGTCGAGGCGGCGATCCAGCGCGCCTCCGCCGCGACCGGGGTCGATTTCAGCTTCCTGATGGGCACGGCCAAGCGCGAGAGCGGCTACAACCCCAGCGCCCACGCGCGCACCTCGTCTGCCGCCGGCCTCTTCCAGTTCACCGACCAGACCTGGCTCGCCACCCTCAAGCAGCACGGCGCCAAGTACGGCTACGCCCGCTACGCCGGGCTGATCCAGCAGGGCGGCGGCGGGCGCTACTACGTGCCGGGCGCCGAGGCGCGCTCGACGGTGATGGACCTGCGGCTCGACCCGCACGCCTCGGCGCTGATGGCCGGGGAGCTGGCCGCCGACCACGCCGCCTACCTGCGCGGCCGGGTGGGGCGCGAGCCGACCGCCGGCGAGCTCTACGTCGCCCACGTGCTGGGCCCGCAAGGCTCGGCCAGGCTGATCGACGCGGTGCGAACCTCGCCGGGCGCCAACGCCGCCGCCCTGTTCCCCCAGGCCGCCGGCGCCAACCGCGCCATCTTCTACCACGGCGGCCGTGCGGCCACGGTGCAGCAGGTCTACGCCAACCTGACCACCATCTCCGGCGGCGGCGCGCCGGTGACCGAGACCGGGCAGCCGGACCTGGGATTCGTCCAGTACGCTTCCGCGCGCCAGCTGGAGCGGCGCCAGGAGGAGCAGGCGGTGGTCGCCATGGTGCTGCGCGGCCCGGAAAGCGCCGACGACACCGGGCTCGGCATGAGCAACGGCCTCTTCTCTACCGAGATGCTGCGCGCGATGCAGGCGAGCGAAAAGACGCGCGGCTAGGGCACGTACTCATAAGGCCCGACGATCGGGGTGTCGTCCGATAGTCGGGCGTTCGAGCTTCCGAGAAGGGTGGATTGCGGTCATTCCGGGCGCGGCCCGCGCTCACTTACAGCGTCGCACCACGTGCCTCGCCATTTTAAGGCGGCGCTTGCGGCCCCAGCACCAGCTCCGGCACGATCTCGACGCCGCCGGCGGACGGATGGGCGCCGTAGTAGCGCCAGAGCATCCAGAAGACGCCGACGATCGCCGGCATGGCCGAGAGCAGCACCAGGCTCAGCGAACCGCCCAGCGCCGAGATGGCGGCCGCAGTGAGGACGGCTGATCCGGCCCCGATATCCCCAGCCCCTTCGGTGGCAATGTTGTAGCGGAACGCACACGGTGACGCCTGCGAGAGATTGTAGAGCGGCGTCGAGATCGCGGGGACGATCAGCGCCGTGGCGACGGCGCTGAGCACATTGGCGGCGACCGCAAGCCACAGGTGGCCGAAGGCGAAGGCCTGGGTGAGCGTCAGCGCCGTTGTGACGAAGCAGGCCAGCACGGCCGTGCGCCGGCCGCCCCCACGATCGATATGGCGGCCAAAGAGCGCCGTCAGTATCGCTCCGACCAGGGCGGCGAGCGCCATGGCCCCGCCGAACGCTCCGATGCTGGAGCCCAGCGATACGAACAGCGCCACCTGCCAGACATAGTAGATGCAGGCGCCTTGCCACCAATAGACCAGGAAGAGCACCTCGCCTTCGCGGGCCGCGCGCCAGCCGCCGGACGCCTCGCGCGGAGGCATGACGTTTGGCGCCGCCAGCAGTGGCAGCGCCGACAGCGCCTCCACCGCGGCGACCGCGCCGAACATCCAGAACGGACCTGCCACGAGGATAAGCCAGGCGCCAATCAGCGGCGCAACGATGCCAATCACGGTGGAGACGGCCTCGCGGATGCCGACCTGGTGGCCGCGATGCTCGGCGTCGCCGATAGACGCGAAATAGGCGTTGTAGGAGGGCCAGTAGAGAGTGCTTGCCACGGCGCCAAGCGCACCGTTGAGCAGCAGCGGCCAGCCGAGACCATGCACCGCAGCGTAGGTGGGGAACTGGACGGCGTTGAGCAGCACACCGGCGATCATCAAGGGCTTGAGGCCCCAGCGCTTGCCGATCGGCAGGATCAAGGGACGCAGGACGAAGCGGCCCGCGAGCATGCCGGCGAACCAGACGAAGGTCATCGGAACCGAGACGCCCGCGTGCAGCAGAAAGGCGAAGGCGAGCGTGCCGCCCGCGCCCTGCGCCAGCGCCTGGATGGCGTAGTGGATATTGACGCGATTGACCGCGTCGTTGCCGAAGAAGGCCATGTTGGAAGCCGTAAGAGAGGAGGGTGATCGATAGGCGCGCGCCCGCGCTATCCGCAGGCAGGCCGGCGTGCGTGCCGTCCAGGGGCTATCGAATCCGACCGGGCAACGACTGTGCTCCTCTGACCGGCGCACTTAGCGGCAATCCGCCGTGCCTCGCAACCGCGGCCGAGCGCGTCAGTGCTAAGCGGCCGGAGAGGGTCGGCTAAGGGTCGAACGCTGTCATTGCCGGCGCGCCGGGAAGCGGACCTTGGCCACACCTATGAGCACACGACTACCCCGCCGCGCCGTCCGCGATCAGCGCGTCGATCTGCGCCTCGCTGTAGCCCGCCTGGGCCAGCACCTCGCGGGTGTGCTGGCCCAGCTTCGGCGCCGGGCGCTTCGGCGCATCGTCGTAGCCGGGGAAACGCGCCGGTCCCGCCGGCTGGCGGAAGGCGATGCCGTCGGCGTCGGTGATGTCGACGAAGCAGCCGGCGGCCTCGGCCAGCGGGTCGGCCACCGTGTCGCGCGGATAGTTGAGCGGGCCCCAGACCAGGTCCGCGGCCGTCAGGCGCCGGCCGATCTCGTCCAGCGTCAGTTCGGCGAAGCCCTCGTCCAGCGCCTCCACCAGCGCCGGCCCGTTCTTGATCCGCGCGCCGCCGGTGGCGAAGCGCTCGTCCTGCGCCAGATGCTCCATGCCCAGCGCCTTGATCACGTGGCCGAAGTCGTCGCGCCCGTCGCGGGAGAAGACGCCGACCCAGCGCCCGTCGGCGGTGCGGAAGAAGTTGGAGATCGGGTTCAGCGCCTCCTTGCGGGTGCGCTGGGTGGCGAGGCGCCCCCACTTCAGCTGGATCGACATGTCCCAGCCGATCGCGAACGTGCCCGAGCGCACCAGCGAGGTCTCCACCAGTCGCCCGCGGCCCGTGGCCTGGCGCTCCACCACCGCGGCCAGCGTCGCCGAGATGGTGGAGAGGGCGCAGATGGCGTCGCCGAAGCCGGGGCGGCAGGCCGGCGGCTCCTGGCCCTTCGGGGTGAACGCCCCGGCCACGCCGCCGCGCGACCAAAGGGCCGCGGCGTCGAACGCCGGCAGGTCCGCGCCGGGCCCCTCCAGGCCATAGCCGGTGACGGCCACGTAGATCAGCCGCGGCAGCGCCTGGCTCAGCGTCTCGTAGTCCAGCCCCTGCCGCTTCAGCGAGGCCGGCCGCACATTGGTGAGGAAGACGTCGGCGTCCTGCAGCAGGCGCAGCAGCGCCTCGCGCCCGGCCGGCCTGGCGGTGTCGAGCACGACGCCGCGCTTGCCGTGGTTCTCCCACTCGTGGACCGGATTGCCCTCCAGGTGCGGCTGGCCGGCGAAGGTGCGGCGGATCGGATCGCCGCGGCCGCTCTCGACCTTGATCACCTCGGCGCCCCAGTCGCTCATCACCGCCGCGGCGCTGGGGCCGGCGACGTAGGTGGCCAGCTCGACGATCTTCAGGCCTTCCAGCACGCACGCCTCCTCATGGCTTGGCGGGCGGGCGGCCGGCGGCCGTTCTCCGCTGCTTAAGCAGTTGGCCGTTAGCCTTGCCGGCGGTCCCCGTCGAGCCCCGGATGAGCCCCGCCCAGCCCGAGCCCCCCAACGCCGCGATAGCGTCCGCCGCGCCGGCGCTGGCCGCGCTCAGCCGCGCCGACTGGCTGACCGGCCAGCGGGCGCGCGCCTACGGCTGGATCCTGCTGGCGGTGAGCGCGGCGGTCGCGGTTCTCTGGATCGCCCTGTCGCGCGGCGGCCTCGACCCGACCGGCAAGCCGCTCGGCACCGACTTCACCAGCTTCTGGTCGGCCTCGAAGCTGGCGCTGGCCGGCCGTCCAGCTGGCGCCTACGACATGGCCGCCCACCACGCGGTGCAGGCGGCCATCACCGGCCGCGACACCGGCTACGCGGCCTTCTTCTACCCGCCGGTGTTCCTGCTGGTCTGCCTGCCGCTGGCCACGCTGCCGTATCTCGCCTCGCTGGCGGCCTGGCTGGCGGCGACCGGCGCGCTCTACTGGCGGATGGCCCGCGCCTGGCTCGGCGCGCGGCTGGGCTGGATGCCGATCCTGGCCTTCCCCGCGGTGCTGACCAACGCCGGCCACGGCCAGAACGGCTTCCTCAGCGCCGCCCTGTTCGGCGCCGGGGCGCTCTGGCTGGAGGAGCGGCCGTGGCTGGCCGGCGCCTGCCTGGGGGCGCTGGTCTACAAGCCGCACCTCGGGCTGATGATCCCGCTGGCGCTGGCCGTCGCCGGCCGCTGGAAGAGCGTCGCCGCGGCGGCGCTGACGGTGCTGCTGCTGGCCGGCGCCTCCTACGCCCTGTTCGGCGCGGACGCCTGGCGCGGTTTCCTGGCCGACTCCGGCGTCGCCCGCGCGGCGCTGGAGCAGGGGCTGGTGGGCGACGCCAAGATGCAGAGCGCCTTCGCCGCCGTGCGCCTCTGGGGCGGGCCGGTGTGGCTGGGCTACGGCGTGCAGGCGCTGGTGGCGCTTGCCGCCGCGGCCGGCCTCGTCTGGCTGCAGCGCCGCGCCCCGAAGAGCCCCGCCGAGGGCCCGGCGCTGATCGTCGCCGCCCTCGCCGCCAGCCCCTTCCTCTTGGACTACGATCTCGTCATCCTCGCCGCGCCGCTGGCCTGGCTGCTGCGCCAAGGCCTGCGCACCGGCTTCCGCGATTGGGAAAAACTCACCTTGGCCACCGCCTTCGTGCTGCCGGCGGTGTCGAGGATGCTGGCCACCGAAGCGAGGGTGCCGCTCGCCCCATTCGTGCTTGGGGCGCTGTTCCTGCTGATCCTGCGCCGAGGAACCGCCCGTAACGAGCGCTCATGGGGAACCACCAAGGACACCAAGGGCGCCAAGGGCGCGCAGAGCGCGTCAGCTAGGCTTGAAGGGCCGTAAGGATTGGCCGGGCGCGAAGCGCCCCTTGGTGCTCTTGGTGTCCTTGGTGGTGAAAAGACTGCAGAGCACCTCGCGCCGAATCTGCGTGGGGCAGGGGGGAGTTAGGCGGCCGCCGCTTTCTTGCGCTCGGCGCCGGCTTCAGCGATCGCCCGCGCGACCGAGGCCACCGAGACCGGCTTGCGCATCACCGCGTCGGCGCCCGCCGCCAGGCACTCGGCGGAGTCCTCGGCCGCGTCGCCGCCGATCACGGCGATGATCGGGACCTGGCCGACCGGGTCGGAGAGCTGGCGGATGGCGCGGATCGCGTCGGGGGCGTTCATCTGCGGCATGCGGCCGTCGAGCATGATCAGGTCGAAGCCGACCGCGCGGGCGAGGTCGACGGCGCGGCGACCATTCTGGGCGTGCACCACCTGGTGGCCGAGCTGCTCCAGGATGGTGCGCAGCATGGCTGCGTTGAGGCCGTCGTCCTCGGCCATCAGCACCTTCAGGGCGCCTTCCGCGGCCGCGTCCGGCTCGGCCGGGTGCTCGCCGAGGTCGATCAGCGCGGCGGGATCGTAGGGCAGCTCAAGGGTGAAGCAGCTGCCGACGCCGACCGCGGAGTCGGCGCTCAGCTTCGCGCCCATCAGCGCCGCGAGCCGGCGCGAGAGCGAAAGGCCGAGCCCGGCCCCGGGCAGGCCGGCGGCGGTGCGCTCGATGCGGCGGAACGGCTCGAACGCCCCGGCCAGCTCGTCGGCCGAGAGGCCCGGGCCGGTGTCGGCGATGGCGACGGCGATGCAGGCCTCGCCGCGCCGCTCCAGCCGCGCCTCGACGCGGCCGCGCACGGTGTACTTCACCGCGTTGGTCACCAGGTTGGTCAGCACCTGGCGCACGCGGGCGGCGTCGGCCATCGCCGCGCCGGCCCGGCGGTGATCCAGCGCCGGCTCGACGTAGAGGTTCAGCTCCAGGCCCTTGGCGGCGGCCTGCGGACGCAGCTGCGCGGCGACCTCGCGGATCACCGCCACCGGATCGAACGGCGCGCTGTCGACCATCAGCCGGCCGGCCTCGGCGGTCTCCGAATCGAGCGTGGCGTTCAGCACCGCGATCAGGTCGTTGGCGGCGGCCAGCGCGGCCATCGACTGCTCGCGCGACGGCTGGGCGCGCCCGCCCTGGCCGGCCGCGGCGGCCAGCACGTGGGCGACGCCGGTGAGGCCGTTGCGGATCTCGTGGCTCAGCGTCGAGACCAGCGCCGACTTGGACCTGGCCAGCCGCTCGGCCTCCTCCAGCGAGGCGGTGCGCTCGCGCGCCAGCTGCTCGCGCTCGGCCGCCAGCGCGAACTGGCGCCGAAGGCTGCGGTTGAGGATCAGCGACAGCATCGAGGCCAGCGCGAACGCGCCCCAGGCCTCCTGCGCCAGGTTCGAGCCGCCCGGCCGCGACAGCAGCGCGACGAGCGGCCCGGCCATCGCCGCCGGCCCGACGATGATCAGCGAGACCAGCGACGGGGTGGTGAAGAAGAGGCAGATCACCGCCGCGCCGACCGTCATCATCAGCAGGATCTCGCGCGCCGGGCCGGCGTGGTCGGCGAAGGCCGCCATCTGCCACACCGCCGTGGACCACAGCAGGCCGCCCAGCAGGTGCACCCGCGTGCGCACCCCGGTCGCCTGCAGCTGCGGCCGGCGCAGCTGCTGCACCGTGAAGTAGAAGGCGCCCCAGTTGATGGCGAAGATCGCGAAGCTGGCCGACATCCACACCGCGTCGTGGGCGAACGAGCCGGCCCAGACGTAGATCGGCAGGCAGACGGCGAATACGCCCAGCGCCTGCGGCAGCAGCGCGGCCTGGGCGGCGAGGGACTGGTCGGCGACGGACGCGCCGTCGTCGGCGGCGGCGGGGACGGCTGGGAACATGGGGACGCGCATCCTTAAAGGATCAGGCGCGCAGGCTAGGGCGGCGGCGGTTGTAGCCCGGTTACCGGACACGCTTAACGGCGGGTGACCGCTCCAAGGAACCGTTAAGGTAACCGTGGCGTAATTACCGGCGAATCTCACACGTTCCGGCGGGGCGATCCGGCGTCATGACCACCACCACCCGATCGTCGCTCAGCGATGCCGACATCCGCCTCCTGGTGAAGGGGGCCGAGCCTGAGGAGCGGGCGCTGGTCGCGCACCGGCTGTGCCGGCACATCGACCGCACCAACCTCACCGACGAGGAGCGCGCCGAGGCGCACAAGATCCTGCGGCTGATGGCCCGCGACGCCGCCGAGCAGGTGCGCCGCGCCCTGGCCGTGACGCTGAAGGCCTCGCCGCTGATCCCGCGCGACGTCGCCAATCGCCTCGCCCGCGACGTCGAAAGCATCGCCGTGCCGATGCTGAACTTCTCGCCGGTGTTCTCCGACGAGGACCTGGCCGAGATCGTCCGGGTCGGCGGGCCGGTGCGCCAGCTGGCGGTCGCCCGCCGCCCGGTGCTGACCGAGCCGGTAACCAGCGCCATCGCCGAGGTCGCCGAGCCGGAGGCCGTCCGCGCCGCCTGCGAGAACCGCGGCGCAGCCTTCTCCGAGCGCAGCCTGCAGTCGGCCATCGACCGCTTCGAGGCCTCCGAGACCGTGCTGGCCTCGATCGCGCTGCGCAACGCCCTGCCGGCCTCGGTCACCGAGCGGCTGGTCACCCTGGTCACCGGCGAGCTGCGCGAGCGGCTGATCAGCGGCCACGCCATCACCCCGCAGACGGCGCTGGCGGTGGCGATCGGCACGCGCGAGCGCGCCAGCCTCGACCTGGTCGAGCAGGCTGCGCGCGCCGCCGACCTGCCGGCGTTCGTCAGCCACCTGCGGCGCGGCCAGCGGCTCACCGCCTCCTTGTTGCTGCGGGCGCTGGCCGACGGCCAGATGAGCTTCTTCGAGTGGGGCCTCGCCGAGCTGTCCGGCGTGCCGCACCACCGCACCTGGCTGATGGTGCACGACGCCGGCGAGCTGGGCCTGAAGGCCATCTACGAGCGCGCCGGCCTGCCCGCGCGGCTGCTGCCGGCCTTCCGCGCCGCGGTCGACGCCTACCACTCGATGGACTTCGACGGCCGGCCCGACGACCTGATCCGCTTCCAGCGCCGCATGCTGGAACGCTTCCTCAGCCAGCCGCAGCCGATGTCGCGCGAGGACACCGACTACCTGCTGGACAAGATGGACCAGCTGTCGGTCGAGGCGGACGCCGATGTGGAGCGCCAGGCCGCCCACGCGGCCTGAAGCGGCCACTTTCCCGCCGTAGCGGCAACCGGCTAGGCTGGCGCGATGAGCGACAAGCCTGCCGTGCCGATCCTGCCCGCCGCGACCATCCTGATGCTGCGCGACGACCCCGCGTTCGAGGTGCTGATGGTCAAGCGCCACCACCAGATCGACTTCGCCGGCGGCGCCCTCGTCTTTCCCGGCGGCAAGACCCACGCCGGCGACGACGCGCCCGGCTGGCAGGGTCGCACGCTCGGCTGGGAGGCGGCGCTGCCGCACAAGCGGCCGCTGCGCATCGCCGCCATCCGCGAGGCCTACGAGGAGGCCGGCATCCTGCTGGCCCGCCACGGCGACGGGGCGCCGTTCCGCGGCGACGAGCGGGCCACAGCGGCGCGCGACGACATCGGCCGCGACCGCCGCCCGTTCCTCGACCTGATCGAGGAGCTCGACCTCTACCTCGACCTGGAGGCGCTGACCGTCTTCGCCCACTGGATCACCCCGCCGCTGACGCCGCGCCGGTTCGACACCTGGTTCTACGTGGCCAAGGCCCCGGAGGAGCAGCTGGCGGTCTGCGACGGCTCGGAGACGGTCGACGCCGAGTGGATCTCGCCGCACGAGGCGCTGCGGCTCGGCGCGGCCGGCGAGCGCACGGTGATCTTCCCGACCCGGATGAACCTGCAACTGCTAGGCGAGGCGTCCGGCGCCGAGGACGCGGTGACGCGGGCGGCGGCGCGCGAGACCATCACCGTCCTGCCCGAGCTCACCGAGCGCGACGGCGAGCGCGTCCTGGTGCTGCCCCCGAACGCCGGCTACGGCGCGGTCGTGGAGCCGGTCTCGCGGGCGATGTAGGTTTCCGGTCCACGGAAAACACGGACGAATCTCGCGCCTTCACCTGCCAGGGCGCCGGGAGCGTCACGAACTTCCCCGCCCGACCGCTTCGCGCTCTGCCCTCCCCACGAAGGGGAGGGACGGCGTCAGGAGACGATCGGCGGTGAGGCTGGCGGCGGCGGGGGCGCGGCCGGGTAGGGCGGCGTGGTCGGATAGGCGGCGACCAGCGGCGAGGGCGGCGCGTAGGGGCCGTTGATGGTGCCGTAGGCCAGCATCTGCGTCGCCAGCTGGTGGCGCAGCAGATCGCGGCGGCTGCGCATCATGTCCGGGATCAGGAACGCGTCGACGATCAGCCAGGGAAAGGTGATGAAGAGGCCGACGCCGGTGATCGACAGCAGCAGCATGATCACGCCGGTGGCCACCTGGCCGAGATAGAATCGGTGCGCGCCGATCAGGCCGAGGAAGAACCACAGGGCGTAGGCGACGGCGCCATTCGGCCCCTCGTTGGTCACGCGCTGCTCGATCAGCATCTGCTGGGTGGTGTCGAGCGCCATGAACGATCCCCGTGACGGCGGCCAGCCTAGGCGGCGCCTCGGCCCCGGTCAAATTCACGCCGGTCGCCGCGGCGCGCGCCACTTTGTCGCCATGTTTCGCTTGTCGGCGCGGCGCCTGCGGGTGTTAGCTGACGTCGGGAGAAACCTCGGGGGCAAAAACCCAATGATGCAGCTTTTGTTCGGCTTCAACGGCCGTATCCGGCGCACCAACTACTGGCTGGGCTCGATCGGCGCGAGTTTCGCGCTGTCGGCGATCTTCTGGATCCTGTTCATGATCTTGGGCGGGGCCGGCGTCATGGCGGTTCACGCCGCGGGCGGCGACGGCTCGTCCAGCGCCGGCGCAGCGGCGGCTGGCGGGACCAGCATCCTGGTATTCGTGCTGATCATCGCCTACGCCGTCGCGCTGACCTGGGTCGGCCTGGCGCTGCAGATCAAGCGCTGGCACGACCGCGACAAGTCCGGCGTATGGGTGTTCATCAACTTCATCCCGTTCGTCGGCGGCATCTGGACCTTCATCGAATGCGGCTTCATGGACGGCACCCTGGGGCCGAACCGCTTCGGCCCGTCGCCGAAGGGCATCCAGGGCCAGGCGATGGCAGCGCCGGTGACGCCGACCGCGCCGGTCGTCTGACCGCTCTTCCGCTGCGCCGCCCGCGCCCTTAAGCTCCTCGCGGGCTCATAAGGGCGCGGAGCGGCGTCGTGGACGGTCACATCGGCTGGACGGAGTTGTTCTGGTCGGCGTCGGGGCGGCTCGCCCGGACGCCGTTCCTGATCGGCTGTGCGGTGCTGATCGCCGTCGCGGCGATCTACGAGGCCTGGGTCGGGGCGACGCTGCACTGGCTGACCGGCTGGTTCGTCTACCCGGCGCTGCTCTACATGGGCGCCTGCGTGCTCTCCAAGCGGCTTCACGACCGCGGCCGCTCCGGCTGGTGGGCGGCGCTGGTGCTGTTTGCCCTGGTCGCCGTCTGGCCGACCCCGCACGGCTTCGGCGCCTTCATCTTCACCCTGATCCTGATCTGGGCCGCCGTGGAGCTGGGCGTGATGCAGAGCGAAGCGGGCGCCAACCGGTTCGGGCCAAGCCCGTTGGCGGCGTAGCGCGTCGCGACAGGCGGGGCCTTTTCCACAACAAACTGTGTCATCCCGGACAAGCCGCGCAGCGGCGCAGATCCGGGATCTGCTCAGCGCGGATCGAGGAAGCAGATCCCGGATGACTCCGCTTCGCGGGTCTCCGGGGAGACAGGGTTGTTGTGGCGTAGGCGCGGGAAGGACCGGCCTCAGCCCTTCTTCGCCCGCGCCGCCGGCTTCTTTTTCGCGGCCGGCTTCTTGGCCTTCGTCGCCGCCTTGGCCGGCGCCGCCTTCGCCTTCGCGGCCTTGGGCTTTGCCGCCGTGCGCCCACGCCGCCCCTTGCTCGGCCCCTTGGCCTCGCGTTCCGCCAGCAGCTTCACCGCCTCTTCGAGGGTCAGCTTGGCGGGATCGGCGCCGCGGGGGACGTTGGCGTTGGTGGGGCCGTGCTTGATGTAGGGGCCGTAGCGGCCGGACAGCACCCGCACCGGCTCGCCGTCGGCGGGGTGGGCCCCCAACTCGGCCAGGGCGGTGGCCGCGGCGGCGCCGCGCCCGCGGCCGCCGCCGGCGCGCTTCTCGGCCAGCACCGTCACCGCGCGGTTCAGCCCCACCTCGAACACCTCGTCGGCGGTCGGCAGGTTGGCGTAGGTCCCGTCGTGCTGGACGTAGGGGCCGTAGCGGCCGATGCCGGCGAGGATCGGCTTGCCGTCGTCCGGGTGCGCGCCCACCTGGCGCGGCAGGCGCAGGAGGCGGATCGCCTTGTCGAGGTCGATGCCGGGCGGCGGCCAGTCCTTCGGCAGGCTGGCGCGCTTGGGCGGCTGGGCCTGCTCCTCCACGTAGGGGCCGAAGCGGCCGGCCTTCAGCCAGATCGAGTGGCCGGTGGCCGGATCGATCCCCAGCTCGCGGTCGCCGCCGACGCCGCCGGCCTCCTCCTCGCCGTTCTCCTGGGCGATCGGGCGGGTGTAGCGGCACTCCGGATAGTTGGAGCAGCCGATGAAGGCGCCGTACTTGCCGGTCTTCAGCGACAGGCGGCCATTGCCGCAGCTGGGGCAGGCGCGCGGGTCGGTCCCATCGGCCTTGTCGGGGAAGATGTGCGGGCCCAGCGCATCGTTCAGCGCCTCGATCACCTGGCCCATGCGCAGCTCGCCGATCTCGGCGACGGCGGCGTTGAAGCCGGTCCAAAAGTCGCGCAGCAGCGCCTTCCAGTCGAGCTTTCCGTCGGAGACCAGATCGAGCTTCTCTTCCAGGGCCGCGGTGAAGTCGTACTCGACGTAGCGGCGGAAGAACTGCTCCAGGAAGGCGGTGACGAGGCGGCCCTTGTCCTCGGGGATGAAGCGGGTCTTCTCCATGCGCACGTATTCGCGGTCGCGCAGCACGCTGAGGATCGAGGCGTAGGTGGAGGGCCGGCCGATGCCCAGCTCCTCCATGCGCTTGACCAGCGAGGCCTCGGAGTAGCGTGGCGGCGGCTCGGTGAAATGCTGGTCGGCGCGGGCGGCGTGGACCTTGGCCGCGGCGCCCTGTGTGACGGCCGGGAGGCGGCCGGCGAAGTCGCGTTCCTCGTCCGCCACGAAGCCACTTTGCGCGGCGCTGGCGGCCTCCGGATCGTCGCGGCCTTCCTCGTAGACGCGCAGGTAGCCGTCGAACTGCACCACCTGGCCGGTGGCCCGAAGGCCGGTGCGGCCGTCGGCGCTGTCGAGGTCGATGGTGGTGCGCTCGATCCGCGCCGCCTCCATCTGCGAGGCGATCATCCGCTTCCAGATCAGCTCGTAGAGGCGGCCGAGGTCGGGCTCCAGGCGCAGCGAGCCGGGGTTGCGGCCGAGGCTGGTCGGCCGGATTGCCTCGTGGGCCTCCTGGGCGTTCTTGGCCTTCACCTTGTAGTAGCGCGGGCTCTCGGGGACGTAGGGCTTGCCGTAGAGGCCGCCGATCACCTCGCGCGCCTCGGCCAGCGCCTCGGGCGCGGAAGCCACGCCGTCGGTGCGCATGTAGGTGATCAGGCCCTGGGTCTCGCCGCCAATGTCGACGCCCTCGTAGAGCCGCTGGGCGGCGCGCATGGTGCGGTCGGCGGAAAAGCCGAGCTTGCGCGAGGCCTCCTGCTGCAGCGTCGAGGTGGTGAAGGGCGGCGGCGGCGTGCGGCGGGCGGGGCGCTTCTCGACCGAGCCGACCTTGAAGCTGGCGGCCTCGACCGCGGCTTTGGCGGCGGCTGCGTCGGCCTCGCTCGCCAGGTCGAACTTGGCGAGCCGCTTGCCCTGGTGTTTGGCGAGGCGCGCGAGGAAGGGATCGCCGCCGGCCGAGACGTCGGCCTCGACGGTCCAGTACTCCTGGGTGCGGAACCCCTCGATCTCGATCTCGCGGTCGACGATCAGCCGCAGCGCCACCGACTGGACCCGGCCGGCCGAACGGGCGCCCGGCAGCTTGCGCCACAGCACCGGCGAGAGGGTGAAGCCGACCAGGTAGTCGAGCGCGCGGCGGGCCAGGTAGGCGTCGACCAGCTCCATGTCGATGTCGCGCGGGTTCTTCATCGCCTCGGTCACCGCCGAGCGGGTGATGGCGTTGAACACCACGCGCTGCACCTGCGCGCCCTTCAGCGCCTTGCGGCGATTGAGCACCTCCAGCAGGTGCCAGCTGATCGCCTCGCCCTCGCGGTCGGGGTCGGTGGCGAGGATCAGCCGGTCGGCGCCCTTGGCGGCCGCGGCGATGTCGGCGATGCGCTTGGCGGCCCTGGGATCGACGTCCCAGATCATCGCGAAGTCCTCGTCGGGCCTGACCGAGCCGTCCTTGGACGGCAGATCGCGCACGTGCCCGTACGACGCCAGGACCTGGTAGTCCGAGCCCAGATACCGGTTGATGGTCCGCGCCTTGGCCGGACTTTCGACGACGACGACGTTTTTCAAGCTTGCGAGAGACTTTTTATCGATGGGACGGCGGGCCGCCCTGAGAGAAAATCACTGATCCCCTGGCGGGGCCGGAAAGTGGGGGGCGCCCCCGACTCTGTCAACGGGCGGTGTCGCGGGGCGGGTTTGCCGTGACGCTGACGATCCGGGAGATGTGGGCCAGGATGGCGTGGTGATCGCCGACGAGAAGCCCGAGCCTCCAGAAGAAAAGACCGGCGCGCCGCTGGTCGCGGCCCTCCGCAAGTCGCCGCATCGGCAGATCGAGATTGAGCCGACTCGAATACCGATGCCAGTCCGCGACGTCGATCTCTAACCGTTTTCGGATCAGGCCGGCCGAGCTGTCCTTCTCCCCTTGCGGGAGAAGGTGTCAGCGAAGCTGACGGATGAGGGGTCGCACCGAAGTCGTTGATTTGCCTGCCGAAGGCTAGCCTCCAGCGCCCGTCGACCCCTCATCCGGCGCTTCGCGCCACGTCCGCGACGCCATCGAGCCGGAGACCAGTTCCGCGCGGCCGGCCAGCGACAGCTCCACCAGGGCGGCGAACACCGCCGGGGCCGGCGCGGCGACCAGGCGGGCGAGCTCGTCGACGTGGACCGGGGTGGGGGAGAGCAGGGCGAAGACGCGCTCCAGCAGGTCGGGCGGCGTTTCGTCGGCCGGCAGGAACGGCGGCGCAGGCGGGGCCTCGAAGCCGCGCGCCTGCTCGATGGCGCGCAGCACGTCGTCCGCGCCTTCACAGACCGCCGCGCCCTGGCGGATCAGGTCGTTGCAGCCGCGGGCGCGCGGGTCGAGCGGCGAGCCGGGCACCGCCAGCACCTCGCGGCCCTGCTCGGCGGCCAGCCGCGCGGTGATCAGCGAGCCGGACTTCAGCTCCGCCTCGACCACCACCACCGCCAGCGACAGTCCGGAGATCAGCCGGTTGCGGCGCGGGAAGTCCTTGGCCTGGGCGCGGCGCGCCGGCGCGCTCTCGGAGACGATGCAGCCGGCCTCGGCGATGCGGCGGTAGAGCGCCTCGTTCTCGCGCGGGTAGATGTCGCCGACGCCGCCGCCCAGCACGGCGACCGTCCCCGTCGCCAGCGCGCCTTCGTGCGCGGCCGCGTCGATGCCGCGGGCGAGGCCCGAGGCGACGACGAGGCCGGCCTGGCCAAGCTCGGCGGCGAGCCCGCGGGCGAATCGGCAACCGGCGGCCGACGCCACCCGCGCGCCGACCACGCCGATGGCGCGCCGGCACAGCAGCGTCGCGTCGCCGAGCGCCCAGATCACCGGCGGCGGCGGATCGAGCGCCCGCAGCGCCGCCGGGAAGTCGGCCTCGCCGGAGCAGAGCAGCGCCGCGCCGCGCAGCTCGCCCTGCGTCACCTCGGCATAGGCCTGCTCGAGCGAATAGATCGCCGGCGCCGCCGAGCGGCCGGCCCGGCGCGCGAGGTCCGGCAGCGCGTCCAGCGCCGCCTGCGCCGAGCCGAAGCGGCGGATCAGGTGCTGGAAGGCCACCGGGCCGACGCTCTCGCTGCGCGCCAGGCACAGCCAGGCGAACCGCTCGCTCATCGGAAGCTCGCTCACCTCGCCGCGTTCACTTGTCGTCGCGGCTCAGCGCCGGTCCGCCGTTGTGGCCGAGGATCTCCGGGTCGCTCTCCGCTTCCGGCCTGGCCGGGACCGCGGCCTTGGCGCCGATGCGCGGCTCCTCGCCCTTCAGCAGCCGGCGGATGTTCTCGTGGTGGCGGATGAAGGAGAGCAGGGCCATGAAGACCGCGAGCCAGATGTGGTCAAGCTTGCCGGCCTCGCTTTGGTCGAGCAGCCAGACCAGCACCGGTGATAGCGCGAGGGCGGCGAGCGCGGCCAGGGACGAGAAACGGAAGACCAGCGCCATCAGGATCCAGACGGCGCCGGCAGCGAGGCCCGCGGGCCAGGTGACGGCGATCAGCGTGCCGAAGAACGTCGCGACGCCCTTGCCGCCCTTGAACGTCAGCCAGACGGGAAAAAGGTGGCCGACGAAGGCCGCGCCGCCGGCCACCGTGGCGATGTACGCCGTGTCGAGGCCCGGCGAATGGGCCAGCCAATTCGCCAGCAGCACCGCCGCCGCGCCTTTGCCGCCGTCGGTGAGCAAAGTGACTAGCGCCAGGTCGCGCCGGCCGGTCCGGAGGACGTTGGTCGCGCCGATGTTACCCGAGCCGATGTTGCGTACATCGCCCACGCCAGCCAGGCGCGTGACGATCACCCCAAAAGGGATCGAGCCCAGCAGGTAGCCAACCAAGACCCAGAGAATAAGGGGGGTCGGATCGAGGAACATTTCCGTCGGGTGCGGAGGCATGACGCCCACTCTAGATCGCCGCCGCGTGGCGGCAAAGCTGTCGCGGCCTCAGAGGCGCTCGGCAAGGGCCGTGCGCAGCGCCGCCAGCCGCGCCTCGTCGCGCCGGTAGAAGGTCCACTGCTTGATCCGCCTGGCGCGCACCAGCCCCGCCTGGGTGAGGATGCGCATGTGCTCGCTGACGGTCGGCTGGCTGACCCCGAGCTTCTCGGCGATCAACAGGCCGCAGACGCCGTCGTCGACCAGGTCGCCGTCGACCTGCTCGCGGAAGTGGCTGCGGGGCGCGCGCAGCCACTCCAGGATCAGCAGCCGGCGGTCGTTGGCCAGCGCCTTCAGCGCCAGCACGGTTTCGGCGTCGGTCGGCATATTGCCACTTGGCTAATTGTCTAATATCCCAGCGTCCACCGCACGGGCTAGCAGGAGGACGCGCCGATGGACAAGGCTTCGGACCGCTACGACATCTCCAAGGACGTCCTCTTCGCCCCGCAGGAGAAGATCGACGTCGCCGCCGTCGCCGCCGCCCAGACCCCGTGGTGGAACCGCACCCTCACCGAGGTCAACGACGCGGTGGTGCGCCTGGGCGTGCTGGAAGGCGATTTCCACTGGCACCAGCACGACGCCGAGGACGAGTTCTTCTATGTGGTCGAGGGCGTGCTGGTGATCGAGACCGAGGACGGCCCGATCTGGCTCGAGCCCGGCCAGGGCGTCACCATCCCGCGCGCCACCCAGCACTGCCCCCACGCCCACGGCCGCACGGTGGTGCTGATGGTGGAGAAGGGCACGGTGGTCCCGACCGGCGACTGATCTCGCGCTCGCCTAGCTGCCGGAGACGTCCACCGGCGCGGGGCTTTGCGGGCTGAGCCAGCGGTAGGCCAGGCCGCCCAGCGCGCCGCCGACCAGCGGCGCCAGCCAGAACAGCCACAGCTGCTGCAGCGCCCAGCTGCCGGCGAAGAGCGCCGGGCCGGTGCTGCGGGCCGGGTTCACCGAGGTGTTGGTGACCGGGATGCTGATCAGGTGGATCAGCGTCAGGCAAAGGCCGATGGCCAGCGGCGCGAAGCCGCGCGGCGCTTGGCCGTGGGTGACGCCCATGATCACGAAGATGAAGGCGAAGGTCATGGCGACCTCGCAGGCGAGGCATGCCACCAGGCTGTAGCCGCCGGGCGAGTGCTCGCCATAGCCGTTGCTGGCGAAGCCGGCCGCGGTGCTGAAATCCGCCTTGCCGCTGGCGATCACATAGAGCAGGGCCGCGCCGGCGATGCCGCCGAGCACTTGAGCTGCGACATAGCCGGGCAGCTCGCTGGTCTTGAAGCGGCCGCCGGCCCACAGGCCCACCGACACCGCGGGGTTGAGGTGGGCGCCGGACACGTGGCCGATGGCGTAGGCCATGGTCAGCACCGTCAGGCCGAACGCCAAGGCCACGCCGACGAAGCCGATCCCCAGTTGCGGGAACGCCGCCGCCAGCACCGCCGCCCCGCACCCACCCAGCACCAGCCAGGCCGTTCCAATGAACTCCGCCGCAAGCTTCTTGAGCATGGCCCGCCTCCCAACGTGTGCGATCTGGCCATTATGCACCCAACGTGAGCTGCGCTGTAGCGGGTAGGCCCTGACGCGGGGCGTAGGGCCTGTTGAAGATCGGCGCTCGCGCCTTAGTTGGCAGGCGACGCGCTGGCGGCCTGGAGCGCTTTCTGCGCCGTCAGGTACTGGGTCTGGGCGTTCAGCAGGTTGACCTTGGCGGTGATGGCCGCGGTCTGGTCATTGGTGACCGTATTGCGGCTAGTGATCGCCGACGTCACGCCTCCGATCAGGGCGGCGACGACGTTGCCGGGCAAGGCCACCAGCGCTTGCGCAGAGCTGGGCCGATTGTCGCTGACGCCGGTCGCCGAACCGTTCTGGAAGTCGTACTCGACCGTCCGCGTGACTAGGAAGGCGCGGCGCATCGGCAAGCGGGTAAGATAGCGGCTGTCCTGGACCCAGAGGTCGGCGTTGGCCAGCGGTTCGCTGGTCGCCGCTTGCCGGGCGTCGACGCGGCAGGCGCGCGAAGCGGAGACGATCAGGCCGTCGTAGACACCGCCCGTCGCCGCCGCTGACTGCCCTTCGGGGATCGCCGGGTCCCAGTCCGCCCCCTCCGGGCGCGGCGAGCAGGACAGCTCCACGGCGACCCCATAGCGGGCCAGCACCAGCTCCGCGCTCGCCCGACGCGCCGCTTGGCGCGCTGCCGCGAGGGTGGGCGGAGGCTCGTAGACCGGGAGCGGACGTGGGGGCGGTCTAGTGTCTCCGGTTCGCGGCGGCGCCACGTTGTTCAGCGTTTCCGCGGCATTCCGTGCGCGGGCGGCCCAACCGGCGGCGTGGGCAAAATCGTCCTGCGCCGTCTTTGCTGCCGTCGCCTCCGCCGCCGGATCGACGGCTTCACGGCTCTCCAAGGCCGAGACCCTGGCGGCGTGCGCCGCGGCGAGGCACCCGTCGACGTTGTCGCGCGCGCTTGCCACCTCATCGACCTGCGGCGGAGCAGCTGGCGGGGGCGCGGACGGATCAGGGCAGGGACCGGCAAGCGATGGCGACACCAGATCCGCGAGATCGACCACCAGAGTCACTGGCAGCCCCGTGGCGTCCGGCGCCGGCGGCAAGGCCGGCGGCGTCGGCAACTGCGGGAGCACGGCAAGCGCGGCAGCGGCGGCGGCTGTTCCCGGGCTCGCTGCGCACAACGCTGCGAGCGACGCGGACAAGGGTGAGGCGGGGTCAGCCTTCGGACAGGGGGTTCTCTTAGTTGAGAAGTTGCGGCTGAGCACCTGCGCCGTCCCAATGGGCGACCCGGCGGCCAGGCCGGCGAATTCGCCGATGGTGGAGGCGATACCGGTGGCGATGGCGGCTGTTTCGTCGGTGGTCGCGGCGGAGGTGGTGGTGAAAAGGCCGTTGGCGTCGGCCTTCAGGTTGATCACGTCGGCGTAGAGGTCGTCGTGGTGGCCTTTCAGCGCGAAGGTCTGCGTCCAATCCGGCGTGACCTGCTGCTGGATCGACACCTTCACGCTCGGCGCGCAGTAGGCCGACAGCAGTGCGTAGGTGGCTTTGGCATGGTCGAGTTGCGGATGAGCGGCGACCAGAAGGTTGTTGTAGGCGGCAACGTCATTCGCTAGCGACGCCGGACTGTCCGTGACGGCGGCATCGCCCGTGCCGACCTTGGCCGGTGCGCCCGCGCCCATCTGCGCCAGCCTCAGCCCCAGCTTGCCGTAGCTGTCGATCAACTGGCCGAACACGGTCTGGCTGGCCTGGTAGTCGCGCCCGAGCGTCGCGCAGAGGCTGGTGTCGACCGCGGCCGGCCTGGCGGGATCTGCCTTCGCCTGATCGGGCTTGGCGTCGCCGGAGGTCAGGGCGCCGGTGAACGTCCAGGTCTGCGCCGGCGTCGGCGTCGCGGCCCCCGTCCCGGTGGGCGGCGTCGCGGCCCCGCCCGACGGCGAGGAGGTGGCCGTCTTGCCGCCGCCCGCAGGCGCGGCGCCGGCCGTGGCGGCGGCGCTGGAGATCTGGATGACGATCAGCGACTTGGCGACGGCGTAGGTCAGGTAAGCGCCGTCACGCTGCTTGGCGGTGATGTCCTTCGAGATGTCGACACTCTGCACCGTCGACGTCGTCGCGCACCCGGCGCAAACGACCAGCGCCGCGAGCGCGGCGCCCGTGCCAGCATATCTCATCCGAACCCCCCGCGGCCCTGTGGCCACCACAACCTGCAGAGGTGCGGCTGTCAAGTTGCCTTGCGGTAGAGCGCACCTCGTCGCCAGGTGGGCGCTAGCCGAAGGCGGCCCGCACGCCGGCCGCCAGCATGTCGAGGTTCACCGGACCGCTGGTGTCGATCTCGATCACCGGGCCAAGCGCCAGCGGGCGGTCGAACTCGGAGAGCGCTTCCAGCGACACCTCACCGGCAACGTGGGTCGGGTGGCGGCCGGCGTGGCGGACGGCGTAGCGTTGAGCCGCGAGTTCGGGCGGGCAACGGCAGTAGACCTCAACCAGCGGCGCTGCGAGGCCGGTCAGTTTGCTGCGCTCGTAGTCGCTGCCGGGGCGGAAGTTGGCTTCCAACACGGCGCCGGGCGCGTGAGCCGCCAGCGTCCAGATCAGCTCCATCGCCGCGCCGCCCAGCACCTTCGACCACGCAGCTCGGTCGGCGCCCGGCGGGAGGTGGTCGTAGAGGGTCTCCTTGAGGATGTCCTTGCCGACCAGCGGCAGGCCGAGGCGCGCGGCGAGCGGCGCGGCCAGGGTCGACTTGCCGGCGCCCGGCGCGCCGGAGACGACCACGAACCCGCGCTCGATCCTCACGGCGCCGCTTCGTAGACCACGCGGCCGTCGACCAGGGTCATCCGCACTTCGCCCTGCAGGCGCCGGCCGTCGAAGGCGGAGTTCTTCGATTTCGAGGTCAGCTTCTCGGCATCGATCACCCGCGGCGCGTCGAGGTCGCACAGGACCAGGTCGGCGGGCGCGCCGACGGTGAGGCGCCCCGCGGGCAGGCCGATCGCCCGCGCCGGCGCCAGCGTCGCCGCCTCGATCAGCCGCAGCAGCGGCACGCGGCGCTCGTGGTGCATGGCCAGCAGGCCCGGCAGCAGCGTCTCCAGACCGATGGAGCCGGGCGCGGCCTCCTCGAACGGCAGCCGCTTGTCCTCCGCCGGCGCCGGCGCGTGGGCGGAGACGACGATGTCGACGAGACCCGAGGCGAGGGCGTCGATCAGCGCCTGGCGGTCGTCCTCTGCCCGCAGCGGCGGCGCCAGCTTCCAGAAGGTGCGGTAGTCGCCGACGTCGAGCTCGTTGAAGGTCAGATGGTTGATCGAGCAGCTGGCCAGCATCGGCAAGCCGCGCTGCTTGGCGCGCTCCAGCGTCTCCAGCGCGCAGGCGGCGCTGACCTGGTCGACCAGCAGCCGCGCGCCGGTCAGCTCCACCAGCGCCGCGTCGCGCTCCAGCATGATCTTCTCGGCCGCCGCCGGCGCGGCGGGCAGGCCCATGCGACCGGCGAACTCGCTCTCGTTGGCGGCCGCGCCGGCGGTGAGCCAGGGGTCGGCCGGGCGGTGCGCCACCAAGAGGCCGACGGCGTTGGCATAGGCCAGCAGCCGCCGCATCACCTTGGAATCCACGATCGGCCGGTCGGCGTCGGTGACGTAGACGCAACCGGCGTCGTGCATCAGGCCAAGCTCGGCCATCTGCTCGCCCATCAAGCCCTTGGTGGCGGCGCCGGCGGGATAGACGTGCACCAGCTCGATGTCGCGGGCGCGGCGCAGGATGAAGTCGACCACCGCCGGATCGTCGATGGCCGGCTCGGTGTCCGGCTGCACGACGATGGAGGTGACGCCGCCGGCCGCCGCGGCCCGCGCCGCCGACTTCAGCGTCTCCTTCGGCTCGGCGCCGGGCTCGCCGGTCTTGACCCGCAGGTCGATCAGGCCGGGCGCCAGCATCGCCCCGCCGCAGTCCACCACCCGGATGTCCGGCGACAGGAACGCCGGCCCCGCCCCATGCGTCACCTCGGCGATCCGCCCACCGCTGGCCATCAGCGCGCCGGGGCCGTCGTAACCGCTCTGCGGATCGACCAGCCGGGCGTTGATGAAGGCGATCGGGCGCTCGCTCATGCCCGCCCCCAAACCGGGCGCGCGCCGCAGGCGTTTAGTCTCAACGCAGAGTTCGCGGAGGAGGCGCGGAGTGCGCAGAGACAACCAGGCCCTCCGCGACCTCTGCGCCTTCTCTGCGTCTCCGCGTTAAGACTAAGCGTCTGCGGCGAGCGTCTTCCTCGAAAGGCTCGCACTTCTTCAACGCCTGCCTGCCTGGGTCCCGGCGTGCGCCGGGATGAGCGGATGGGGAAGGGCAAGCGCAACCCGCGCATCAATCGTTGTCCAGCCGTGCGGCCATCGAGGCCAGCACCGCCATGCGGGCGGCGACGCCCATCTCCACCTGGTTCTGGATCAGGCTCACCCCCAGGTCGTCGGCGACGTCGCTGTCGATCTCGACGCCGCGGTTCATCGGCCCGGGGTGCATCACTCGCACGTGCGGCGCGGCCAGGCCCAGCTTCTCGCGGTCGAGGCCGTAGAGGCGGTTGTACTCGCGGCTCGACGGCACCAGCGCCCCCTGCATCCGCTCCAGCTGCAGGCGCAGCATCATCACGACGTCCACGCCGGCGACGCCGCGCTTCATGTCGTGGAACACCTCCACCCCCCAGCGGTCGGCGCCGTAGGGCATCAGCGTCGGCGGCCCCACCAGCCGCACCCGCGCCCCCAGCGCCGTCAGCATGCCGACGTTAGAGCGGGCGACGCGGCTGTGCAGCACGTCGCCGACGATCGCCACCGTCAGCCCCTCGATGCGCCCGAACGCGCGCCGCAGCGACAGCGCGTCGAGCAGCGCCTGCGAGGGGTGCTCGTGCTGGCCGTCGCCGGCGTTGATGACGCTGCAGCTGACCTTCTGCGACAGCAGCGCCGCCGCCCCCGACGCGCCGTGCCGCACCACCAGGATGTCCGGCTGCATGGCGTTCAGCGTCACGGCCGTGTCGATCAGCGTCTCGCCCTTGACGATCGACGAGGCGCGCGGGCTCATGTTGACCACGTCCGCCCCCAGCCGCTTGCCGGCCAGCTCGAAGCTCGACTGGGTGCGCGTGGACGCCTCGAAGAAGAGGTTCACCAGCGTGCGCCCCTTCATCACGTCGAGCTTCTTGGCCTTCTGCCGGTTCAGCGCCACGAACCCCTCGGCCAGATCCAGCAGGTCGCTCACCTGCTCGCGGTCAAGGTCGCCGACGGAAAGGAAATGGCGCGCGGGAAATGGAAAGGTCCGCTGACGGACCTCTTCGGGGCCAGGCGCGATCTGAGTCATTAAAGCGCCGTTCTAGGGGGGATTGGCGCGGCGGGGAAGGGGGCGGGTAGGCCCATCAACAAGGCGTAGCCGGATCAGCGTTGGGCAGCACCTACAAGCCTTCGATAGCGTGTTCGATAGGATCGTGCCCTAGATCTCCGTCAATAATGTTCCAACCAGCAAAGATTTGCCAGATAAAGCCGCACAGCAGCTTACTTTCGTCGTAACCAGACCCGTTTCGCTCGATGCGATCAACTAACGTGCTCAGGCGAACTAACACCAAATGAGTATGCTGATCATCCACCACGCTGCTATCAGCCAATCGCTCAGCGGCGCGACCCATAATTTTGAGATTGAAAACAATCTCTTCGTATTCTGAGGTTTGCGAACTCATTTCATTCTCGAAGGCGTAGAATCCCTCATCAGCTTCCCGACCGCCTTTGAACAACGATTTGAATCCCTCCGGAGTCAGGCACCGTTCGACCGTGTCGACATTCGCCTGCAGGTCCTTTCTCCCACCCCTCTGACTCGCTTGAATCACAGCCAGCGCGATGTTTCTCTTCGCGTCTAGGTAAGTCGCCTTGACGCCATCACGTAGCAACTTGCGCCGCCGACGCTCGAGTCTCTCGTTGACTAGGTAGTAAAAAAGGAAGGAAACAATTCCGCCGGTGCCGATTGCAAGGGCCGCGTTAGTCATGGCTGCGAACTTGCCTGTCGCAAGCGACGGGTTTGCAAGTGATAGGAGCAGCGAGCCGGCCGTAAGCACCGCGAAAAACGCGATCCCGGCGACATCGGGCCAGCGGTAGCTCAGCCAACGCAGCACTTTTCGTCCTCCATCGAGCGCAACGTGCGCCCGCTGTCAGGAACCAAGCCTAAGGATAATCGGCCGCCGGCTCTGCCGTGAAAGTACACTAAAGGTTCATGGCGAGTACCACCAGATCCAGACTACCGCGGCCAAGCCCGTATATTCTGCAATCCCCCATCGATCGGCAGCATTACCCCGGTGACCCAGCGCGCCTCGTCGCTGGCCAAGTAGACGGCCGCGTACGCCACGTCCCAGGCCGTCCCCTCGGTCTGCAGCGGCACGGCCTTGCGGCGGCGCTCGCGGCCTTCCTCGCCGATGAAGGCGACCAGCGGGGTGTAGACCGTGCCGACGACCAGGCAGTTGGCGCGCACGCCCTCGGCGGCGTGGTCGGCGGCGACCGAGAGGGTGAGGGCCTGCATGCCGCCCTTGGTCGCCGCGTAAGCGGCCGCGCCCGGCGTGCCGGAGAGGCCGAGCATGCCGGCGCTGGACGAGACGTTGACGATCGAGCCGCCGCCGCCCTCGCGCATCCGCGGGATCGCGGCGCGGCAGCAGAGCATGGCGGAGGTCAGGTTGGTGGCGATGAGCCGGTCCCAGTCGTCCAGCGACTGGGTGACGGTGTTGCCGCCGGCGCCCACGCCGACATTGTTGTGCAGGATGTCGAGGCGGCCGTAGCGCTCCATGGCGAAGGCGGCCATGGCTTCGGTCGCCTCGGGGTCGGTCACGTCGGCCGCGAACGGCGCCGCCTCGCCGCCTTCCGCGCGGATGGTCTCCGCCAGCGCCGTCGCCCGCTCAAGGCTGCGGTTGACCAGCACCACGCGGGCGCCTTCCCGGGCGAACAGCATAGCGACCGCCGCGCCGTTGCCGACCCCCTTGGCTTGCGACGCCGCCCCCGTGACGACGGCGACCTTCCCCGCCAGCCGGCCCATCCGCTCCTCCGAACCTGCTTGCCAGACGGGCGAGCTTACCCGCTCAGAGGCCGAACGCATCCCTGATCCGCCGCGCCAGCGCCTCCGGGGTCGCCGTGGCCGCGTCCAGCTCCAAGTCATACGCAATGCCAGCGTGGATCTTGTCGTGCTGCCAGCGGGCAAGGCCGAGGGTGCGGTCGCCGCGGGCACGCTCGCGGGCTTCGATCACCTCCAGCGGGGCGATGAGGCCGACGGTGCGGAAGATGTGGCCGGCGAGGCGGCGGCGGTAGTCGGCGAGCTCCGCGGGGTCCCAGATCACCTCGTCGACCACCAGGTCGGCGCCGGTATCGGCCATTGCGGCGACGGCGGCGCGCAGGGCGAGCATCGCCGCGTGCATGATCGGGCCGCTGACGACGGCAGTGACGGGCCGGCCCGCCGCGTCGTAGGTGGTCTCGAAGACGTAGCCGCGCGGATCGCCGAACGTGCCCGGCGGCATCATCTCCAGGAAGGCGTCCATCTGCACATGCAGCATCGGCCGGGCTGCGAGGCGCTGCAGCGCCCGGGCGACGGAGCCCTTGCCGACGCTGGAGGGGCCGTTGATGAGGATCACGCGGGCGCCGGTCATCGCACCAGCCTCAGCCGGTCGAGGGCGCCTTGCAGGATCCAGGCGGCGGCGGTCTTGTCGACCAGCTGGGCGCGGCGGGCGCGGGTGGTGTCGGCCTCGCCGATCAGCAGCCGGTTGACGGCCTCGGTGGAGAGGCGCTCGTCCCAGAAGGCGATGGGAATCTCCTTCAGGCGCAGCAGGTTGCGGGCGAAAGCTCGCGCGGACTGGCAGCGCGGCCCCTCCGTGCCGTCCATGTTCACCGGCAGGCCGATGACGATGGCCGTGGCCCCGCGGCTGGCCATCAGCTTGAAGAGGGCCTCGGCGTCGGCGGTGAACTTGCTGCGGCGGATCAGCGACAGCGGGCTGGCGATCATCCGGCCGGTGTCGGAGACGGCGACGCCGATGGTCTTCTCGCCGAGGTCGAGGCCGGCGATCGGCGCGGGCGCCGCCATCGCGCCCGGCAGCAGGGTGAGATCGACGACGGCCATGGCCTCTCTTAGGGGCGCAGCGGCGCCTAAGAAAGCTTGCCAAGCCCGCCGGGGGCCGGCTAACCCCGCCGGCTCAGGCGCGAAGGAGCAGTTCCATGGCCATCGACGCGGCGACGGTGCGCAAGGTCGCCCACCTCGCCCGCATCCACGTCGACGAGGACAGGCTGGCGCCGCTGGCGGCAGAGCTGTCGGGCATCCTGGCCTGGATCGAGCAGCTGAACGAGGTCGACACCGAGGGCGTCGCGCCGCTGGCCTCCACCGAGGCGGTGAAGCTGCCGATGCGCGAGGACGCGGTCACCGACGGCGGCGACGCGGCCAAGGTGCTGGCCAACGCACCGAAGTCGGACCGGGGGTTCTTCGTGGTGCCGAAGGTGGTGGAGTGAGCGATCGCGGCGCCGAGATCCTTCTCCCCTTGCGGGAGAAGGTGGCCGCGAAGCGGCCGGATGAGGGGTCGACGGGCAGGCGGTCGTTGGCGCGGTGGGAGCTAAGCTCGGCGTTCCGCGCGACCCCTCATCCGTCGCCTGCGGCGACACCTTCTCCCGCAAGGGGAGAAGGATGGGGAGCGCCGCCATGAGCGAACTCACCTCACTGACGTTGAAGGACGCGCTGGCGGGCCTCAAGGCCCGGCGGTTCTCGGCTGTGGAGCTGGCGCAGGCGCACCTGGACGCCATCGCCGCGGCCAAGGCGCTGAACGCCTATGTGCTGGAGACGCCGGAGAAGGCGCTCGCCATGGCGCGCGCGTCGGACGCGCGGCTGGCGGCGGGCGAGGGCGGGGCGCTGGAGGGCGCCTCGCTCGGGATCAAGGACCTGTTCTGCACCGAGGGCGTCCGCTCCACCGCCGGCTCGCGCATCCTGGAGAGCTTCACGCCGCAGTACGAATCCACCGTCACCGCCAACCTCTGGCGCGACGGCGCGGTGATGCTGGGCAAGCTCAACATGGACGAGTTCGCCATGGGCTCGTCGAACGAGACCAGCGCCTTCGGGCCGGTGGTCAACCCCTGGCGCTCGCGCGGCTCCAACCGGCCGCTGGCGCCGGGCGGCTCGTCCGGCGGCTCGGCGGCGGCGGTGGCGGCGGACCTGGCGCTGGCGGCGACCGCCACCGACACCGGCGGCTCGATCCGCCAGCCCGCCTCGCTGACCGGCACGGTGGGGATCAAGCCCACCTACGGGCGCTGCTCGCGCTGGGGGATCGTCGCCTTCGCCTCCTCGCTCGACCAGGCCGGGCCGCTGGCCAAGTCGGTCGAGGACGCGGCGATCCTGCTGCGCTCGATGAGCGGGCACGATCCGAAGGACTCCACCAGCCTGCCGGCCGAGGTGCCGGACTTCGCCGGCTTCGTCGGCAAATCGGTGAAGGGGCTCAGGATCGGCGTGCCGAAGGAATACCGCGCCGAGGGCATGCCGGCCGAGATCGAGACGCTGTGGGCGTCGGGCATCGAGTGGCTGCAGGAGGCCGGCTGCGAGATCGTCGACGTGTCGCTGCCGCACACCAGGTACGCGCTGCCCGCCTACTACATCATCGCCCCGGCCGAGGCCTCGTCCAACCTCGCCCGCTACGACGGCATGCGCTACGGCCTGCGGGTCGAGGGCCAGACGCTGGCTGACACCTACGAGGCGACGCGGGCGGCCGGCTTCGGCGAGGAGGTGCGACGGCGGGTGCTGATCGGCGCCTACGTGCTCTCGGCCGGCTACTACGACGCCTACTACCTGAAGGCGCTGAAGGTGCGCCGCCGCATCGCCGACGACTTCACCCAGGTGTTCGAGAAGGTGGACGCGCTGCTCACCCCCACCGCGCCGTCGGCCGCCTTCGGGCTGGGCGAGAACGCCGCCGACCCGGTGGCCATGTACCTCAACGACGTGTTCACGGTGACGGTGAACCTGGCGGGGCTACCCGGCCTGAGCGTGCCGGCCGGCCTGGACGCGCAGGGGCTGCCGCTGGGGCTGCAGCTGATCGGGCGCGCGCTGGACGAGGGGACGCTGTTCCAGCTCGGCGGGGCGCTGGAGAAGGCCGCCGACTTCCGCGCTAAGCCGTCGCCCTGGTGGCGGGCCTGACCGGCGGCGACAGCAGCAGCGCCGCCAGCACCACCGCCGCGCAGGCGAGCGGCGCCAGCTGCCAGAAGCCCAGCTCGCCGAGGCTCACGGGCAGCACCAGCGGCCGGCTGATCGAGATCCGCGCGGTGAACTGGGAGACGACCAGCGCGCTGACCACGCAGGCCGCGGCGAAGAGGGCGCCGCGCGCCGTGCGCCAGCGCCGCAGCGCCGCGAACCCGGCCGCCGCGAGCCCGCTGGCGAGCCCCAGCCCGGCCGAGAAGGGCACGTCGTCGAACGCCAGGTCGGTCGGGCCCTTGAGGGCCAGGATCATCACCCCGTGGCTGGCGGCCGTGCCCATGCCCAGCACGGCGGCGGCCGCGATCACGCACAGCGCTCCCTGGCAGCGGGCAAAGGCGGCGAAGGTCCAGATCGAGCTGACCACGGCGATCGCCAGCGAGGCGGCGACGCCCGCGCCTCCCAGCTGGGCGCCCTGCGGCGGGGCGGCGAGGCTGAAGAACGGCTGCGCCCAAATGACCAGCCCCAGGGTCAGGCCGGTGACGCCGATCTCGCGCCACGAGCGGCGCTCGCCCCGATCGTGCGCCAGCCAGATCCTGAACAACTTCTGGCACGCGATGAGACAAAAGCTGAAGGACGCCGTAGTCGTCGCAAGTTCAGTCAGGAGCGGGAGGGTGGACGACAAGACTTCGTCTCTCGGTTGGACGGCGCTGCTATCCGCGGGCAATGCTTAACGACTTGCTGACGGCGCGGCGCGCGCTGGCGCATTGCGATCGATTGCGCGCTTGGGTCGCATAGGCCGCAGCGCCCGAAGGTCGCGAATGCTCTAATCTACTGCGGCGGCGCGTCGCAGCTCGTAGCGATGCTGCAGGATTTCGGCCCGGCGCGGCAGCGACCAGACGGTGACGTCCTCGAAGCGGCGGAAGCCCAGCTTCTCCAGCACTCTTCCCGAGCCCGGATTGTCGAAGGCGTGGCCCGAGGTCAGCCGCGCGAGGCCCAGCCGGTCCAGCGCGAAGTCCCGCACCGCCGTCGCCGCCTCGCTGGCGATCCCGCGCCCCCAGGCCGCCTCGTCCAGCCAGTAGCCGATCTCGTTCAGGCCGCTCGCCAGCTCGTCGATATCCACGCAGCCGATCAGCCGTCCGGCCTCGATCACCGCGAAGCGGTAGGCCTCGCCGGCCACCCACTCGGCCTCGTGGCTCACCAGCCAGGCGCGCTTCTCCTCGACGGTCTGCGGGTAGGGCGCCAGGCGCAGCATCCGCGCGACGTTCCAGGCGCCGGTGATCTCGGCCACCCGCTCGGCGTCGGCGGCCACGAAGCGCCGCAGCGTCAGCCGCGGCGTCGTCAGCCTGGTGTCGAGCGGAACCTGCATGCGCCGGCGAGGATCGGCCGCGCCGGCGCGCGGGGCAAGGGCGTCAGCGCGCCGCGACGCTGTAGCCCTCCGGCATCTCGCCGGGGGCGCGCGCTTGCGTCTCGGCGAAGCGGATCACACTGCCGAACGGGTCCCAGACGTGCAGCACCCGCATGTCGGCGGCCGGCCCCGGCTCGATGCCGGCGCGGCTGCCCCTGGCGTGCAGCTCGGCGTGCAGCGCGTCCAGGCCGGTGACGTTGATCCACACCACCGTGCCGGGCGTGCCGTCGCCGTGGTGCTCGGAGAGGTGCAGCCGCATGCCGCCGCGCGAGACCTGCATGTAGAGCGGAAAGCCGGGCTCGAAGCGGTGCTCCCAATCGACGCGGAAGCCGAGCAGGTCGACGTAGAAGGCCTTGGCCTTGGCGACGTCGAACATCCGCAGGATCGGGATGGGTGGGTCGAAACTCACGCCGTCGTCCGCGATCGCGGTCGGGGCGGCGCCGCAGAGGGTGTTCCAGTCGGCGTGGCCGAGACTCTGGGCGACGAGCTCCAGCGACTGGCTGTGGGTGACGTCGATGGATTTGGCTGCGAGGGCCTGGCGCAGCGCGCGGGCCATCTGCTTGGCTTGTTGGATGTCGGTCATGGGTTCGATCCTGTCCGCCGGACGAGCCCTTCGATCAGCGCCTGCGTTGCCGACCTCGCTCGCCCGACTGGCGATGGGATCGAAGTGAGTGGTCTTGCAGCGATACGTTCACCGTTCCCGATCGGGTGCAGGCGGCGGGTGTATCGCCCCTGACCCGAAGGTGAGCCGCACACCCGCCGCTGTCAACGCCGCGGCGCTTCAGAGGGTCTTCGCGAGCGCCGCCAGTTGGTCGGCGCATAGGCCCCAGCCTTCCTGGAAGCCCATCGCCTCGTGCCGTGCGCGATCGGCGTTCGTCCAGTGCCGGACCCGGGCCGTGTAGCGGGCCTTGCCGGGGCCGGCGTCCTCGAAGGTGAGGATCACGGTCATGAACGGCGCGCCGTCCTTCGGCTGCCAGTCAGCGCCGTAGGCGTCGGTGAACACCAGCTTGCGGCCCGGAACCACCTCCAGGTAGACGCCGCGGTTCGGCGACTCGGTCCCGTCGGGCAGCTTCATCACCACCAGGTTCTCGCCGCCGACCCGGACGTCCAGCTCGGCGTGCGGCGTCGTCAGCGGCGCCGGGGCGAACCACTGCTTCAAGAGCCGCGGCTCGGTCCAGCAGCGGTAGAGCGCCTCGGGGGAGGCGTCGATCAGGCGGGTCAGCACCAGCTCGCGGGTCGCGGCGGGAGCTTCGGCTTCGGCGGCGAGGGTCATGGCTTGGTCTCCAGGTTCGGTCTGCCCGGAGGACGCACAGGCCCCGCCGCATCCTACACGCGCGGTGGGGATGCGCGCGGCGCCCGGATCGACTACATCGCGCCCATGAGCACGGCAGACTCCAAGTTGCTTCAGGGCCGCACCGGCGAATGGGAGCTGGTCATCGGGCTCGAAGTCCACGCCCAGGTGGCTTCGAGGTCGAAGCTGTTCTCCGGCGCTGCGGTCGGCTTCGGCGCGGGGCCGAACGAGCAGGTGAGCCTGGTCGACGCGGCGATGCCCGGCATGCTGCCGGTGATCAACCGCGCCTGCGTCGAGCAGGCGGTGCGCTCCGGCCTGGGGCTGAAGGCGAAGATCAACCAGTGGTCCAGGTTCGACCGCAAGAACTACTTCTATCCGGATCTGCCGCAGGGCTACCAGATCAGCCAGTACAAGGACCCGATCGTCGGCGAGGGCGAGGTCGAGGTCGAGCGCGACGACGGCTCCAGCTTCAAGGTGCGCATCGAGCGGCTGCACCTGGAGCAGGACGCCGGCAAGTCGATCCACGACCTCGATCCGAACGCCACCTACGTCGACCTCAACCGATCCGGCGTGGCGCTGATGGAGATCGTCTCCTACCCGGACATGCGCTCGTCCGAGGAGGCGGCGGCCTACGTAAAGAAGCTGCGCACCATCTTGCGCTACCTCGGCACCTGCGACGGCGACATGGAGAAGGGCAACCTGCGCGCCGACGTGAACGTCTCGGTGCGCCGCCCCGGCGGCGAGCTCGGCACCCGCACCGAGACCAAGAACGTCAACTCCTACCGCTACATCCAGGCCGCGATCGAGTACGAGGCGCGCCGCCAGATCGAGCTGCTCGAGGACGGCGGCAAGGTCGACCAGGAGACGCGGCTCTTCGATCCCGGCAAGGGCGAGACGCGGCCGATGCGCTCCAAGGAGGACGCGCAGGACTACCGCTACTTCCCCGACCCCGACCTGCTGCCGCTGGAGCTGGATCCGGCCTGGATCAAAGAGATCGAGGCGAGCCTGCCGGAGCTGCCGGACGACAAGAAGCTGCGGCTGCGCACCCAGTACGGCCTCTCGGCCTACGACGCCGGCGTGCTGATCATCGAGGGCGCGCGGGCCGACTATTTCGAAGCCGCCGCCAAGGGCCGGGACGCCAAGCTGGTCGCCAACTGGGTGGCCAACGAGCTGCTGGGCCACCTCGCCAAGGACGGGCTGGAGATCGGCGACAGCCCGATCGCCGCCGCCGACATCGCCGCCCTCGTGGAGCTGATCGAGACGGACGTGATCTCCAGCAAGATCGCCCGCGAGGTGTTCGACCACATGTGGGCGGGCGAGGGCGCGCCGGCGGCGATCGTCGAGAAACGCGGCCTGCGCCAGGTCAGCGACACCGGCGCGCTGGAGGCGATGATCGACAGCCTGATCGCCGCCAATCCCGGCCAGGCCGAGCAGGTCAAGACCAAGCCGCAGGCCATCGGCTGGTTCGTCGGCCAAGTGATGCGCCAGACCGGCGGCAAGGCCAACCCGGCGGCGGTCAACGAGATCCTGAAGAAGAAGCTCGGCGTCGAGTAGGCGAGGGGACTGGCGATGGCGATCCCGGACGGCGCCGAGGCGGCGCGGGCGTTCGTTCCGGCGAAGGACCTCGCCGTCAGCAAGGCCTTCTACGAGGCCCTCGGCTTTCCGAAGTTGCTGGACGGCGAGGTGGCGATCTTCGGCGTGGGCGCCGGCGCCTTCATCCTGCAGGCGTTCTACGTCGAGCAGCACGCCGGCAACTTCGTCATGCAGCTGATGGTCGACGACCTCGACGGCTGGTGGGCGCACCTCGACGGGCTCGACCTGCCGGGCCGGTTCGGGGTCAAGCCGCCGCGGGCGCCGGCGATGCAGCCCTGGGGCCTGCGCGTCGCCTACCTCTTCGACCCCGCCGGCGTGCTGTGGCATGTCGCCCAGCGCCGGCCGGACAGGCCGCAGGACTGAGGGGCTGAGATGACCTGGTCGATCGTCGCCTACGATGAGAAGACCGGCGCGTTCGGCGCCGCGGTGGCCACCCGGGCGTTCGCGGCTGGCACCTTCGTGCCGTTCGTGCGGGCGGGCGTCGGGGCCGTCGGCACCCAGTCGCTGACCAACCGCTACCTCGGGCCCGCGACCCTCGACGGCCTGGCCCGCGGCCTGCCGGCCCAGCTCGCCATCGACGCGGCGCTGGCCGGCGACGAGGGCCGGGAGATCCGCCAGTTGCACTGCGTCGACCGCCAGGGCCGCGTCGCCGCCTGGACCGGCCGGCACTGCGTCGACTGGGCGGGCAGCGTCGGTGAGCCGTTCGTCAGCGTCGCCGGCAACATGCTCTCCAACGACCAGGTGGCGGCGGCGACGCTGGCCGGCTTCAAGGCCGATCCGGCCGCGCCGCTGCCCGAGCGGATGCTGGCGGCGCTGGAGGCCGGCGAGGCGGCCGGCGGCGACCGCCGCGGGCGCCAGTCGGCGGCCATGGTGATGGTCACCACCGAGGACTTCCCGGACCTGTCGATCCGCGTCGACGACCACACCCAGCCGCTGCCCGAGCTGCGCCGCCTGCTCGGCATCTGGCGCACCGAGCGCGCGCCCTACCTGGGCAACTCGCCGTCGAAGGCCAATCCCGCCGGCGTCCACGACATCGACGTCATCGAAGCCGGCTGGAAGGCGCGCGGCTGGGAGATCCGCTTCAAGCGCTGACGGGGCATTGACGCGGCGTCAGTCCGGCAGACCGGCCCTTGCAGCCGTAAGGCGACGCCCGGCCCGTCGGCGGCGGCGATGTCGGCCCACAAGATCGCGGCCGGCGGAATGCGCATGGCGCCGGCTCAGGGGCCAGTGACGACGTCGAAGATCAGCCCGGTGGTGGCCGAGACCAGCAGGTACTCGTCGCCGACCCGCACCCAGTGGTAGCCGACCGGCGGGCGGCGCAGGTGCAGGCGCGCGAAGTCGCCGACCACGTAGGGCTG
This sequence comes from Caulobacteraceae bacterium, assembly GCA_036490095.1. Classification (GTDB taxonomy): domain Bacteria; phylum Pseudomonadota; class Alphaproteobacteria; order Caulobacterales; family Caulobacteraceae; genus Acaudatibacter. The sequence goes on along the minus strand of DASXEN010000210.1, from coordinate 28,290 downwards.
GTACTGCGGCGGCAGGTATTCGCCGCGCCGCCAGGGCACGAAGCCCGGCCGGAAGCCCGGGGCCTGGTAGACCGGTGCGGCCGGCGGGCCGGAATACCAGCGTCCGGCGGCCCAGTAGCCGTTGTAGCGCCGCTGGTCCCACACCGGCGCCGCCGGGCCGGGCTGGGCCCAGACGCCGCCCGGCGGCGGCCTGCCGAAGCCGGGCGCGCGGCGTTCCCATCCGCGGCCGCCGCCGCGCGGCGGGCCGCGCATGGCGCCGTGCATCTCGCCCCCACGCATGTCTCCGCCGCGCATGCCGCCCCCATGCATGCCGCCGTGATGACCGTGCGGGTCCGCGAGGGCGGGCGAGGCGCAGGCGAGCGCCAGCGTTCCGGCGAGCGCAAGCGCCAGCCGTCTGAACCAACGCACGCTGTCAGACCTCGCCGTGTTCACCACCCCAAGATTGCGGATGCCCGCTGAACCCTCCCTGAACGAGCGCAAGGTCGCGCAAACCGGGGCCGCGCCGCAAGTGGCTCCACTACACCAACCAACATGTTATCCCAGACGCCACCGCTTCGCGGGTCTCCGGGACGACACGGCGAATTGAGGTGGGAGACTGATGCAAGGCGGCTGGGCAAGGTCAGAATCCGGCCGTCGGGGGCCGACGCGCTGAATCCGCGCTTAACCTTATCTTCAGCGAAGATCGATTTTCATTTCACCCCAGGGCTGGCCTGCGTTCCAGAACGGATCGTCGGGCTGGATGCTGGAAGGATGAAGACAATGCTGGGGGTTGTGGAGATTGCGCCGCAGGGCGCGCTGCCGCTGCCGGGGCCGACCTCGACGGGCGACGAGCTGTTCCGGATGGGGCTGCTCTATTCGACCGGCCAGGGCGGCGCGCCGCTCGACTTCGTGTCGGCGCACATGCTGTTCAACCTGGCCGCCATGCGAGGCTCGCAGGAGGCCAAGGTCTACCGCAAGGAGCTGAGCCGCGAGATGGACCCGGCCGACGTGGCCGAGGCCCAGCGGCAGGCGCGCCAGTGGCTGGCTGAGGGCTGACGAGGCCGTAACCATCCTGTTCTCCCTTCCCCTCGATGGGGAAGGGCCGGGGATGGGGGTGGAAGCTCGGTCGCGCCAGAGAGGTGCGTTCGGCGCCGAACGCACCCTTTTCGACCGAGGCCGAGGCGCACCCCACCCCTTGCCCCGCCCCATCGAGGGGCGGGGATTTTCAGAAGTTCGACTGGTCCTCGGCGACGAGCCGCTCGAACAGCGCCGTCACCCGCTCGATGAAGATATCGCGCTCGCGCCCGGCGAGGGGCTCGTCGCGGATCAGGCGCTCCACCAGGAAGCCGATGAAGGCGGCCGCCAGCACCCGGGCGCGCCCTTGCGCCTCGTCGCCGCCCAGCCACTCGGCGATCGGGCCCAGGAAACGCTCCTGCACCGCGACGTTCAGCAGCGGCGCCGTGGTCGGCGAGGTGGCCGCGCGCAACAGGAACTGGAAGCTGTGGGCGCGGCGCTCGTCGCCGGCCCGCCCGGCCATCATCAGGGCGATCTCGCGCGGGAAGCTCGCCCGCTCGCCCAGCCGGTCGGTGTGGATCGACGCCTTCAGCGCCTCGGTGAACAGCCCCGCCTTGCCGCCGAAGTAGCGCTTGATCAGGGCGACGTCGGCGCCGGCCTCGGCGGCGATGTCGCGCAAGGTGGCGCTGTCGTAGCCGAGCCGGGCGAACTGCGCCTTGCCCGCCTCCAGGATCGCCGCCCGCGTCGCCGCCGCGTCGCGCCGCCGCGGCGCGGCCCGCTCGCGCGTCAGGATCGAAGCGTCGCTCATGGACCTGCCTGTGCGCGCGCCGTCAGGCGCGGGCCGGGATGACCACCTGCATGCTCTCGAACCCGTGCACGAACGACGAGTAGCTGCGCACCGGCTCGCCGACCACCTGGATCACCGGGAAGCGCTTGAGGATCTCTTCCCAGATGATGGTCAGCTGCATCTCGGCGACGCGGTTGCCGACGCAGCGGTGGATGCCGAAGCCGAACGACATGTGGTGGCGTGGCCGCTCGCGGTCGATGACGAAGGCGTTCGGGTTGTCGATCACCGCCTCGTCGCGGTTGCCGGAGATGTACCACATCACCACCCGGTCGCCGGCCTTGATGGTCTGGCCGCCGAGCTCGACGTCGCGCGTCGCCACCCGGCTCATGTGGGCCAGCGGCGTCTGGTAGCGGATTGTCTCGGAGACCAGCGAGGGCACCAGCGACGGGTCGGCGCGCAGTTTGGCGTACTGGTCGGGGTGCTTGTTCAGCGCGTAGATGCTGCCGGAGATGGTGTTGCGGGTGGTGTCGTTGCCGCCGACGATCAGCAGCACCACGGTGCCGTGGTACTGCTCGCGCGACATGCCGCGCGTCTCCGGATGGTGGATCAGCATCGAGATCAGGTCGATGTTGGGCTCGGCGCCGACACGCTGGTTCCACAGCTGCTCGAAGGCGCCGAAGCACTCGAAGGTGGCCTCGGCCTTGTGCTCCCAGCTCTTCACCGGCCCGTGGCCGGGCTGGTTCATGATCATGTCCGACCAGTAGGGCAGCTTGCGGCGCTGCTCGAACGGGAAGTCGAACAGGGTGGCCAGCGTCATCGCCGTCAGTTCCTTGGAGACCAGGTCCACCCAGTCGAACGGCGTGCCGATCGGCAGCGAATCGAGTATCTGGCCGGCGCGCTCGCGCACCACCGGGGCCATGTTGGCGATGTTGGCCGGCGCGACCGTGGGGCTGACCGCCTTGCGGTGCACGCTGTGCTCCGGCTCGTCCATGGTGATGAAGCCGGCCCCGCCGCGGCGGCGCGGCTCGCGGCCCATGGCGGCCAGCGCCTTCTCCTGCTCCTCCATCGCCTGCTTGTTGGCCAGCCCGATGCCGTCGGCCGAGGAAAAGGCCTCGTGGTTGGTGTCGACCGCCATGATGTCGTCCCAGCGGCTGATCGACCAGTAGGGGCCGAACTCGCTGTCGGGCGTGAAGTGCACCGGCGCCTCGCGCCGCAGCCGCTCGAACACCGGCCAGATGGTGTCGGCCTGGAAGCGGTCGGTGCGGGCCGGGTTCAGCTCGGCCAGCGGGATGGCGTAGACGTCGGCGACCTCGGCGCCCGCCTCGGGCTTCACGGCGATGTTCATGGGCGTCTCCTCCTGGCGCGCCGCCGCGCGGGCGGACGTCGGCTAGGGTCGCAATCTTCGGCTCAACGGCCGCTATGTCAATGCGTGTTGACTTAGCCCTCGGCGGCCTCGTCCGCGACCATCTCCAGAGTGGCGTCGATGTAGTCCCAGAGGGCGGCGATCTCCTTGACCGCGGCGGGATCGTTCATCTCCTCGGCCGAGCGGCCGGTCTCCAGCGCCGTCTGGTAGATGGCGCGCGAGCGCAGGATCACCGGCGCGACGGGGGCCTGCATGTGGTCGAGCGCCCGGAGCGCCCGCTTCACCAGCGGCGCCTCGACCTCCTCGCGCGGGACCGGGGCCTGGTTCATCACCACCAGGCCAGGCTTGCCGAGCCGGCGCACGATGCCGAGCGACGGCGCCAGGCCGGCGAGGTCCAGGAGGGTGGGGCGGGCGATCATCAGCGCCAGGTCGGCGAGCACGATCGCCTCGGTCACGTCCTCGACGGCGCCGGCGGCGGTGTCGACGATCAGCAGCCGCTTGCCGAGCCCCACCGCGGCGAATTGCGAAGCCATCAGCTTGGGGCCGGTCGAGACGATGCAGGCGGGGCCGGCCTCGGTGCGGGCGGCCAGCACGTTCTGGGCCGAGCGCTGCCGGTCGGTGTCGATCAGCAGGGTGTCGACGCCGCGCAGGTGCGCCGCCAGCGCCAGGTGGGTCGCCACCGTGGTCTTCCCCGACCCGCCCTTCAGCGCGATCACCGCGATTGTCCGCACGCCTACCTCGCCTCCGTTTGCCCTGGTCCTTCAATAGTCGGGCCATTGGCGGCGGAACTAGGTCAAGCAGCTTTAGGGCTGCCCTCATTTCCCCAACGATGTCATCCCAGCCGGAGCCGCGCAGCGGCGCAGAGCCGGGATCTCCTCAGCGCAGATCGAGGCAGCAGATCCCGGACGACTCCGCTCCGCGGGTCTCCGGATTACAACCCATTTGTATCGAGGGAGCCGGCGATCCGGCCGAAGCGGCAGAGCCGCCCCCTAGAAGCCCGCCACCGAGCCGAAGGCGTAGCTGAACTGGATCGGCAGGGCGTTGCGCACCTGGGTCATGAAGGAGGCGAGCTCGGCCAGGCCGGTCTTCGGCACGTAGACGATGTCGAAGCGGCGCAGCGGCACCAGGTCGGTCCCGCCGTGCAGGGCGCGGTCGAGGTTGACGGTGCGCATCATCGGCCGCCCGTCGCGGGCGCGGCGGATGATGATCACCTGCGATTTCCTGGCGCCGTCGAGGAAGCCGCCGGCCTCCATGATGGCGCGCAGCGAATCGAGGTCGCCCGGCATGTCGTAGACGCCCGGCTTGCCGACCTCGCCGCCGACGAACACCTTCAGCGGCAGGGCCTTCAGCGAGACCGTGACCTCTGGCCGCAGCAGCTGGCTGGCGTAGGCCGCCTCCAGCTCGTCCCGCAGCTCCGGGGCGCTGCGGCCGGCGGCCATCTGCGGATCGACCAGCGGCAGCGTGATTCGACCGTCCGGCTGCACCGTGACGGTCTTGTTCAGCTCCGGCGCGGTGGGAAAACCGACCTCGATGTCGTCGCCCGGGTAGAGCCGGTAGAGCGGCTCGTCGTCGCTCCAGGTGGCGTAGGGGATGTTGGGGAACGGCCGGGCGGCCCCGGTCGCGGCGGGCGCCAGGGCGGCGAGCAGAAGGGCGGCTGCGGTGGCGGCGGCGCGGACGCGTTGCATGCGCCAACCGTTAAAGAGAATGGGTAAGGAACCCTTAATCGCGCGCGGCGAACCTCCCGCCTGGACCGGTCGTGTCAGGTCCGTCGGCGACAGAGCATGACATCGCAAGGCGTATTCCCGGCAAGACCGGCGTGGCGGCGCCCCGAGCCGCCCGAGGCGGAGGACGTCTCGCCACGTCCGCGCCTGGCGCCGGCCGACCTGCCGGTGCTGCTGTGGCGCGAGCGCTGGCTGATGCTGGCGGTGTTCCTGGGCCTCGCCGGCGTCGGAGTCATCTTCGCGCTGACGCTGAAGACCGTCTATCCGGCCCATTCCAGCGTGCTGGTGAAGCTGGGGCAGGAGTACGTCTACCAGCCGCGGGCCGGCGACGCCGGCCGCGGCGCGGTCCCCGACAACGACCAGCTGATCCAGGCCGAGACCGAGATCATGTCCAGCGACGCGCTGAAGATGCGCGTGGTGCGGCGAATCGGGGTCGCCAAGCTCGACCCGAGGGACGCCAGGGCCTACGCCGCCGCCTCGCCGGAGAAGCGCGAGCTGATGATCGCCCAGCTGGCGCAGGGCATCGGCCGCAGCCTGAAGATCGAGACCGCGCCCGGCACGCCGATCATCCGCCTCACCTACAGCGCCACCGACGCCGACCAGGCCGCGCTGGTGCTGAACACCCTCCTGGAGGAATACCTGGTCTTCCGCCGCTCGGTGCTGCTGACGCCCAGCGCGGCGCTCGACGACCAGCGCCGCGCCTTCGCCCAGCGCCTCGCCGACGAGGACGCCACCTACCAGAACTTCCTGGCCACCAACCAGATCGGCGACTTCGAGGCCGACAAGAGCGCCCTCTCGCAGCTCTCGGCGCAGATCGAGCAGCAGCAGTTCGCCAACGACGCGCTGCTGCAGCAGCAGAGCGGGCAGCTGGCGGCGATGGAGAGCGAGATGTCCGGCCTGCAGCCGGAGGTCGGCCTCTATCACGACATCGACCCCCAGGCCTCGACCAAGCTGGCCGACCTGAAGGTGCAGCGCGAGGGCCTGCTCGCCCGCTACAAGCCCGACGCGCAGCCGGTGAAGGACATGGACGCCCAGATCGCCCAGCTGCAGGGCGCGATCGCGGCCGGCCGCACCCAGACCAAGGGCGCCGAGCGGATCGGCCCTAACCCGGTCTACCAGACCATGCAGAACGACAAGCTGCGGCTGGCGGCCACCGTCGCCGGCCTGAAGCAGAACGCCGCCGCGCTCGCCGACGAGATGAAGCAGATCACCGACCGGCGCCTGCGCCTCGCCAAGCTGGAGCCGCAGTACCAGGCGCTGAGCCTCGACCGCGACGCGTTGCAGAACAACGTCAAGGACCTGACCGCCAAGGCCGAGGAGAGCGAGGCCTCGCAGGGCATCGCCCAGGCCAGCAACGACGACATCCGCATCATCGAGCGGGCCACGGCGCCCACCCAGGGCAAGAGCCTGAAGAAGCCGGTGCTGCTGCTGGCGATCGTCTTCGCCGCCTTCTCGGCGCTCTGCGCGGGCTTCCTGCGCATGTTCCTGCGGCCCGGCCTGCCGACGCCGGCGACCGCCGGCCGCACCCTCGACCTGCCGGTGCTCGGCGCTGCGCCGCTGAAGCAGCCGGCGTGAGGGGGCCGTCTGTGTTGGATGGCTTGGCTTGGCGACGGCTCGACGCGGTCGCCGTAACCTCAACCCAAACATCGGTCATCGCCGGGCGTCAGTCCCGGCGACCCATGAACACCGTAGAAGCATTGGCCGGACAAGCGTCCGGCCACGATGGGCGTCGGCCGTCGTCGCGCGCCGGCCGCGCGCCGGCGCGGCCGCGTCGAGCCCGGTGTTCATGGGTGGCCGGGACAAGGCCCGGCCATGACTGCCAGGAAGGAGTGCGACCTCTCCGCCGCCCGCATTGGGCGGCCAGCGAATCTGGGGCTAGCCTCGCCGCCGTGCGCGCGAGCGGCGATTCGGTGCGGTGATGGACCTGGGCGCCGAGATGGCGGAGCTTTGGGAGGCGCTGGGCCGGACGGCCGGCGCGTCGCCCCGCCAACGCGGCCGCATGGTCGAGCTGATCGCCGCGCGGGACGGGGAGGGGGTCTCCACCGTCGCCCGCGAGCTGGCCCTCTACGTCGCGCGCCACCTGCGCCAGCGGGTCTGGCTGATCGACCTCGACCTGATGGAGCAGACCCAGGCCGACGTCTTCGGCCGCAATCCCGAGCGCTACGGCGAGCTGGGCCCCGCCGCCTCGGCCTCGCCGGACGAGAGCATGTTCTTCACCGTGCAGCCGCCGCTGAAGCGGCCCGACGGCCGGCCCTGGCCCGACGCCCGCTATCTCAGCGCCCACGCGGTCGGCGCCGCGCCGGGCCTCTGGGTGACCCGCTTCCGTCGCGAGGCGCTGCGCGGGCGCCAGGGCGTGCATGTGACGCCGACGGGAGACTACTGGACGACGCTGCGCCGCCACGCCGACCTGGTGGTGGTCGACGCGCCGTCGGCGACGCGCTCGCAGGCGGGCCTCACCGTCTCGCCGTTCATGGACGAGGTGGTGCTGGTGGTGGCCGCCGACGAGGCCGACGCCCGCGCCCCGGCGCAACTGCGCGACGAGCTGGAGGCCGCCGGCGCCCCGGTGGCCGGCCTGTTCGTCAACCGCGTCGCCCTCGACGCCCCGGCCTTCCTGCGCGGCGCGCGGTCGTGAGCGCCGCCGCCGGCCCGCTGCCGCGGGTCCGGCGCGCAAGGCCCGCGCGCTGGAGCCTCGCCGAGGGCGCCGCCTTCGCCGCCGCGGTGCTGATGCTGCTGATCTACAGCGGCGGCTGGGCGCTGCCGCTGGCGGGCGGCGGCGACGAGAGTGGCGATTCGGCGCTGATCCGCGCCCTGTTCCTGCCCGCCTACGCGGCCGGCGTGCTGCTGCTGGCGCTGGCGCCCGGACGGTCGATCAAGGGATTGTCGCGCCAGCCGTTCCTGATCGCGCTGCTGGCCATCGCGGCGCTGTCGCTGGCCTGGTCGGTGTCGCCGGACCAGACGTCGCGGCGCATCTTCGCGCTGGCCTTCACCACCCTCGGCGGCGTGGTCATCGCCGCGCGCTGGCCGTGGGCGCGGCTGGCGGAGGTGCTGGCGGCCAGCTTCGCCGTGCTCGCCGTGCTGTCGCTGATCGCCGCGCTGTTCGCGCCGCAGATCGGCCGGATGAGCGACATCTTCCCCGGCGCCTGGCGCGGGCTCTGGCAGGAGAAGAACGCCTTCGGCGGCGTCATGGCGATGGGCGCGCCGATCTGCGCCGCCGCGGCGCTGCTTAACCGCGGGCGCGGCTGGCTCTGGTGGCCGATGGCGGGCCTCTGCTTGCTGCTGGTGCTGATGAGCACGTCGAAGACCGCGCTGGTCTCGGTGTTCCTGGCCGCCGCGGCGCTGGGGCTGGTCTGGCTGGTGCGCCGCGGGCCGGCGGCCGGCGTCGCGGCGACCTGGACGGCGGTCGCCGGCCTGCTGCTGGCCGGCGCGCTGGCGCTGTTCGCCGCCGACGCGGTGTTCGGCTTCCTCGGCAAGGACGCGACGCTGACCGGCCGCACCCGGATCTGGGCGGCGATCATGCGGCAGATCAAGGAGCGTCCCTGGCAGGGCTTCGGCTACGGCGCCGTCTGGGACGAGACCGGCGGCTGGGGCCCGCTGGCCTGGATCGTCCGCGATTCCGGCTTCAAGCCGCGCCACGCCCACAACGCCTGGCTGGAGCAGTGGCTGGCGCTCGGCGTCGGCGGCCTGGTCGCCTGGGCCGGGCTCTTCGCGCAGACGCTGGTGGCCAACGTCGTCGCCCTCTACCGCGAGGCCGGCGCCTACCTCGCGCTGCCCTTCTTCGTCGCCTTCGCCCTGACCTCGCTGACCGAGAGCGTCGCCCTGCAGTACAACGACCTGCGCTGGGTGATCTTCACCGCCCTGGCCGTGAAGCTGGCGCTGCCAGATCGGCCGCCGGCGCGGGCGGGAAAGTAGGGACACACACGCTTTTTGCGCCGCCGCTGAAGGCGTTCACTCCACTCCAGGTTGGAGCGCCAATAAGCGTGTGTGTCCCTACTTTCCCTGCTCTCCCTGCTTGGCCAGGGCGAAGTAGGCGTCGGCGTAGAGTTTGGCCGAGCGCTCGAAGCTGAGGGCGTGCTTGACGTAGTCCCGGGGGCGGTAGCTGGCGCGGCGGCGCAGGAACTCGTCCAGCCGGTCGCCGAAGTCCTCGGGGCCGAGGAAGCGCTCGCCGCAGGCCGGCGAGAAGAACGGCACCGAGGAGGCCCAGGGCGGCGTCTCGTAGTGCTCGCGCCACTGCGGGTCGGCCCAGTAGCCGCGGTCCCAGGCCAGCACCGGCGCGTTCGCGGCCATGGCCTCCTGGTAGGCGATGCCCTGCGTCTCGTTCTCGCAGAGGAACAAGAGGCCCCGCGCCCGCTTCAGCAGCGCCCGGAAGGTCTCGTGGTCGTGTCGCCCGTAGCGGATGGTCTCGTATTTGAGGCCGCGCGCGTCGAGCTCCTGGCGCAGCGGCTCGATCAGCGCCGCCTCGTAGTGGTCGTGGTCCCAGCGGACCTTGTCGTAGACCAGGAAGTCGAGGTCCTTAGGCTCGGCCGAGTAGTCGGGCCAGGCCTCGGTGTCGATGCCGGCGAACCATTTGACGCAGCGGCCGCGGTACGACCGCTCAAAGAGGTCATACATCCAGTCCGCCAGGCAGACGTAGGTGCGGTAGCGCGGGTCGCAGAACAGCTGCGGGGCCTGGCCCGGCTGGTCGTAGATCGATGGGCCAAGGATGGCTGGATTGGGCAGCCGCCAGCCCTCGAGCAGCGCCGGGCCGCCGATCAGGCCGACCGGATAGTCCGGGTTGGCCCGCGCGGCCGCGTAGTCGTTGCGGTGGACGACGTAGCCGGCGCCCTGCAGCGCCTTCTCCAGCATGGCGAAGGAGACGCCGAAGCCGGTCACCTTCTGGCGGTGGTGCAGGCGGTTGTAGAGCGGGCGCACCAGGCGCTTCAGGTAGCGGTCGCCCGGCAGCAGCCGGTCGACCTCGTACTCCTTGAAGAACAGCAGCACGTGGTTCGGCCGCGCGCCGCCCGGATCGTACGCCAGCTTCATTGCACGCGCGGCGCCTCGCCGCCGAGCCGCCGCGCCCCTTCGGCCACCGTCACCACCTCGAAGCCGGCGGCTAGCGCCGCGTCCGCCAGCCGCGCCAGCGCCGCCGGGGTGCAGCCGTAGGCGGAGGGCGCGTCGGCGACGTCGTGGGTGCAGAGGATCAGCCAGGCGGCCTTGCGCTCGGCGGCGCGGGCCAGCCAGCGCATCGCCAGCGCCTCGCCGTCCGGCCCTTCGACGCCGACGGCCGGGGCCTGGTTGAGGTCGGCGCCGGCGGTGACCAGCCCCTGGTGCAGCGCTCGCATCAGCGAGAAGCGGCCGGCCAGCGCCCGCTTGGTCGCCGGCGCCACGTCGCCGAACGGATAGGCGAAGGTGGTCGGCCGCGGCAGGCCCCAGGCTTCCAGCGTCCGGGCGTTCAGCGCCACGTCCTCGACCGCGTCGCAGGCCGTGGCCTGGCCGCAGTCGAGGTGCGAGTAGGTGTGGCAGCCGACCTCGTGGCCGGCGCCCGCCAGCCGCTGCACGGCCGCGGGCTGCGCCATCGGGCCGGTGACCGCATCCGTGCCGGCCAGCGCCGCGGCGATGTAGTAGACGCCCTTCAGCCCCCGCTCCTCCAGGATCGCCGCGCCGGCGTTGGTGGCGGTGGCCGGCACGTCGTCGAAGGTGAAGGAGATCATCGGCCCGGACGGCGCGCGGGCCGGGCGGCGCGAGGCGAGGCGCACCGTGCGCCGGCGCAGCTTGGCGCGCCAGGAGCTGTCGGCGTGGTAGGCTTGCATCAGACCGCCTCCGCATAGAGGGCCGCGCGGTAGAGCCGCAGGGCGAACGCCCGAGCCCCGGCCGGGCCCGCGCCGGCCAGCGCGAACGCCTTCAGCCACGGCCGCCAGAGCCGCCGCAGCGGCGCGCGCTTCAGCGCCTTGGCGACCCGGTAGCTCGGGTAGGCGCTGACGATGTCGCCGTGGGCGGCGACGACGCGGGCGAAGTTGGCCGCCGACTGCTCGAACTTGGCCGCCATCGCCGCCGCCGGCGCGAGGCCGAGGTGGGTGGCGGGATTGTCGATGTGGGCGATCGGGTGGTTGCGCGAGACGCGCATCGCCCACTCCACGTCCTCCCAGCCCCAGCCGACGAAGCCGGCGTCGAACGGCTCGGCCTCGAAGATGTCGCGGCGGATCAGGAGGTTGGAGGTGAAGACGTACTTCTCCGGGGCCTTGCGGCGCGCCTCCACCGGCAGGCAGTCGCTGCGCAGCGAGAGCGCCCGGTGCACGGCGCTGTCGCGGGTCACCGGCGCCTGGTCGAGCGAGAAGCCGCCGAACGCCACCGGCGGGTCCTCGGCGTCGATCAGCGCCATCCAGCGGCCGAGGAAGTCTGGCGCGTCGGGCAGCATGTCGGCGTCGAGGAACAGCAGATGGCGCCCGCGCGCCTCGGCGGCGAGGCGGTTGCGGCCCAGGGCGCGGCCCTCGTTGGCGGCCAGGCGCACGAAGCGGGCGGGGACGGCGGCGGCGCGCACCGCCTCGGCCGCGCGGGCGGCCAGCGCCGGGTCGTGCGAGCCGTCATCCAGCGCCACCACCTCGACCACCCCGTCCGGCGCGGCCAGCGCCGCGATCAGCCGGCTGGGATCGTCGCGATAGAAGGGGATCAGCACCGAGAGGCGCGGGCTCGCGCCCGCCCAGGCGGCGTTGTCGGTGATCTCGGCGTCGCTGGCGGGAATGGCGGTCACGTGGCGGCCCTCGCGCGCAGCACCGCCAGCGCGCCGCGGCCGCGCGAGCGCAGGCCGGCGATGTCGAGCACGTACGCCGCAAGGCCGTAGACCGCTGCGCCGACCCCAGCCTTCAGCGCCAGCTCGGCGGCGCCGCCGAGCGCCGGCAGGCTGGCGACCGCGAGGCCCATGACGGCGGTCGCCGCCGCGGCCCTGGCCAGCGCCGCCAGCGGCAGCGGCAATGGTTGGGCCAGCCGGCCGATGACGGCGGAGGCGACGAGGCCGATCGCGTAGCTGGCGGTGGTCGCCCAGACCGCGCCCTGCAGGCCGAAGCGGGGGATCAGCCAGAAGCACAGCGCCACGTTGGCGGCGGCTGGGATACTCATCGCCGCCAGCAGCAGGCCGGTGCGGCGCCCGAGCATGAAGGCCTGGTGGGTGTAGCCGTTGGTGAGGCCGAGGAAGAGGGCGCTGGCGGCGATCCAGGGCGTCACCAGGGCCGCGCCGCCGCGCAGGGCGGGACCGACCATCACCTCCGCCAGCGGCCGGGCCACCAGCGCCAGGCCCAGCGCCGCGGGCAGGGCGAGGCCCAGCATGAAGCCGGCCTGCTCGCGCGCGGCCTCGCCGAGCCCGTCCGCGCCGCCGCGCTCGAAGGCCATGATCAGCGCCGGCGTGCCCGCCGCGCCCAGCCAGATGAACATCACGTCGAGGGTGCGGTTGGCCAGCGTGTAGCCGGCCTGGTAGACGCCGACGGCGCTCTCGCCGACGTAGCCGGCCAGGATGAAGCGGTCGGTGGTGGCCAGCGCCAGCGCCAGGATCAGCGACAGCGACACCGGCAGTCCGTAGGCGGCGTAGCCGCGCGCCTTGGCGGGCTCGAACCGGCCGCCCACGGAGCGCCGAAGCTCCGCCGGCAGGACGAAGACCAGCACGATGGCCGCGCCCGCGCCCAGCCCGGCGATCGGAGCGGCGCCGCGCAGGCCGGCGAGGATCAGGCCCGCGCCGACCGCGAAGCCGCCCACCGTCTGCACCATGTCCATCAGCGCCGCGCCGCGCACGTCGCCGGCCGCCCGGCGGCGCTCCTGGTTCAGCTTGGCGAGGCTGCGGGTGAGGATCGCGCCGGCCCCGGCCGCCACCGCCAGCTTCAGAGTCTCGGACGCGGGCCAGAGCAGCAGAAAGGCCGCCGTCAGCGCCGCCAGCAGCGCCGCCACGCCCAGCCAGCAGCGGTAGAGGGTGGCGAAGTGGTCCGCCAGGCGCTCGCCCTCGGCCTCCGGCGCGTAGAAGCGCGCCATCGCCGCGTCCATCCAGATGAACAGCAGCGTGTGGATGAGGCTCATGCCCGAGAAGGCCAGCGCGTAGACGCCATAGTCCGCCGGCGCCAGCCAGCGGGTGAAGACGACGATGGAGAAGAGGCCGACCAGCGCCTGCACGATGTTCATCGGCAGGTAGCCCAGCACCCCGCGCCAGAACATCAGCGCACCGTCTGCCTATCGCCGATCAGGCACGGCAGCGTGCGGGCCATGATCATCAGGTCAAACAGCAGCGACTGGCGCTCGATGTACTCGATGTCGAGGGCGACGCGGCGCTTGACCAGGTCGGGCGTGTCGACCGGGCCGCGCGAGCCGTTGATGGCCGCCCAGCCGGTCATGCCGGGCTTCATCCGGTGGCGGTGGGCGTAGCCGGCCACCAGCTTGGCGCTCTCGGTCTGGCCGGTCTTCATGCCGACCGCGTGCGGGCGCGGGCCGACCAGCGACATCTCGCCCTTCAGCACGTTGAGTATCTGCGGCAACTCGTCGAGGCTGGCGCGGCGGATCACGCGCCCGACGCGGGTGACCCGGTCGTCGTCGAAGCGGATCTGCTGGGCGCCGCCGGACTTGTCGGCCCCGTGCCGCATCGAGCGGAACTTCCAGACCAGGATCTCTTCGTTGTTGAAGCCGTGCCGGCGCTGGCGGAAGAATACCGGGCCGGGGCTGTCGAGTTTGATGGCGGCGGCGATCAGCAGCATCAGCGGCAAGGCCGCCAGGCCCGCGAGGGTTCCGACCACCAGGTCCTGGGCGCGCTTGGTCAGCGCCCGGCGCTCCTCGGTGGGCGCGCCGGCCACCGGGGCGAGCGGCGCGTCGGTGATGCGCGAGAGCGCCCTCAGGCGCCCCGCCTCGCCCTGGTCGACGAACAGCATCACCTCGTTGGGCAGCTCCTCCAGCCGGTCGATCAGCTGGCGCACCCGCGCCTGGGCGTTCTGCGGCACGGTGATCACGACGCGGTCGACGTAGGGCATGATCCGGTGGGCGACGAGGGCGGCGGTGTCGCCCAGCACCGGCACGCCGCCGACGTGGGGAGGGATGCGCTCGGCGCGGTCGTCGAACACGCCCAGCACGTTGGCCTCGCGGCTGGTCAGCGCCAGGTCGATCAGCTTCTCGGCGTTGGCGGTGGCGCCCACGACGACGATGTTCGGGGTCAGCCGGCCCTTGCCGCGCCAGCGCCGCACCATCGCCCACCACAGGCCATGCAGGGCGTAGAAGGCGATGAAGCTGGCCAGGAACCACAGGCCGAAGGGCCGCGGCGCCACCAGCGCCGGCTTGAAGCCCGCCAGCAGCAGCTCCAGGCCGAGCGCGGCGAGGCCGAAGCCGGCGGCGATGCGCACCAGGTGCCGCGCCAGCCCCTCGCGCTGCGAGAAGGCGTAGGCGCCCAGCGCCGAGAGGCTCCAGAGCAGCAGCAGCGCCCCGACCGCGAACGGCGCGACGGTGGCCAGCTCCAGCTGGCCGGCGGCCAGCGGCGCCGCGGCGACGGCGATGGCGGCCAGCGCGGCCGCGTCGGCGATACGGAAGATCGCCCCCAGCATCCAGCCGGTCAGCCGCGAGCGGGTGGGGGAGAGCGCGGTCGGCCGCATGGGCCCGCGGCGATCGGCGCGCGGCCGTTCGGCCGGCGGCAGCTGCGGGACCGCCCCAGATTGGGGCAGCGCGGCGTCGCCTTGGCGCGGCCGCGTCTCGGCGTGGGACGGATCGCCCGTGCGAGCCAGGGTGAGGGTCATGACCCGCCCTGCCTAGCAAGAGACGCACCGCCAAACTGTTAAGGACTGCGGCGATTTCACGTCGATTGCGCCGGGCCGGCGGAAACGCTATCGACGCGCCCTGCCTTAAGGTGACGTGGCCGAGTGGCTGAAGGCGGCGGTTTGCTAAACCGTTATACGGTGTAAAGCCGTATCGAGGGTTCGAATCCCTCCGTCACCGCCAGCCCGACTTCTTCTGCGCCGGGCTGATCCTGGGGTTGGTCGGCTTCCCGATCACCGCGCGCGCGGGTCGAACCGCACAATCTACGCCAGCCTCTCGCTCGCTGACTTCGGCTTCCTCAGCTTGTGACATCATCCGCCATCGTCACGAGCAGAACCTGCAGCGCGCAGCCCGGGCGGCCGCGATGGCTGCGGCGTCAGTATCCTTCTCCCCTCGCGGGAGAAGGTGGCGGGCGGAGCCCGCCGGATGAGGGGTGTTAGCTGGTGTCGGGGTTGGCGGCAAAAGCCATAACGGCGGGCCGCCGCGCTGACACCCCTCATCCGACCCGCTCCGCGGGCCACCTTCTCCCGCAAGCAAGGGGAGAAGGACAGTCGGCGGCCAAACTCAACGCTCCCAGCAACCCCTGTTGACAGCCCAGGCGCAAAGCCGCATCTGGGTGCTATTGCAAATCAGTCGCAATAACAGGGCAGCAATGGGCGGGTCAGTTTCCATGCGTCGAGTGAGGACGGCCGCGGGCGCCACCGCCTGCCTGACCTCGTCGATCGGCTTCCAGGCGCTGGCGGCGACGCCGGCCCCGGCGCCGAGCGAGGTCGGCGGCGTCACCGTCACGGCGCGGCCGTCGGTCGACGCCTACACCGGCACGCTGCAGACCACCCCGCAGAACGTCAACGCGATCCCGGCGCAGGTGCTGACCGAGCAGGCGGTAACCACCGTCCAGGAGGCGTTGAAGAACGTGCCCGGCGTGACGCTGAACGCCGGCGAGGGCGGCACCCACGGCGACAACATCAACCTGCGCGGCTTTCCCGCCAGCGACGACTTCTTCCTCGACGGCCTGCGCGACACCGGCTTCTACACCCGCGACAGCTTCGACCTGGAGGCGCTGGAGGTCTACAAGGGGCCGGCCTCGACGCTGTTCGGCCGCGGCTCGACCGGCGGGGTGGTCAACCAGGTCTCCAAGTCGCCGAAGCTCAGCGACTTCTACGACGCCACGGTCACCGGCGGGACCGACCGCGAAGCCCGCGGCACGGTCGACCTCAACTATGCGCTGGGTGACGACACCGCGGTGCGGCTCAACGCCATGGGCCACGAGGCCGACGTGGCGGGGCGCGACTTCGTGCACAACAGCCGCTGGGGCGTCGCCCCGTCGGTGGCCTTCGGCACCGGCAGGCCGGTGTCGCTGACCCTCGACTACTTGCACCAGGCTGAGGACGATATCCCCGACTACGGCATTCCGTTCGCCTTCGGCGGCCCGGTGCCGGTCCCGCGCAACACCTACTACGGCCTGCCGTCGGACGACCGCACCCGGGCGCGGGTCGATGTCGGCACGGCCCGGCTGCGCGCCGACGTCAACGATCATGTCTGGTTCACCGACACGGCGCGCGTGGGCAATTACGCCTTCGACAGCCGCGAGACCGCCGCGCACTGGGGAACGGCGCCGCCGGCGCCCGGTACGGACCTCGCCAACGCAGTCACCTTCCGCGACCGGCCGAGCGTCCAGGGCGTGGTCAAGACGCTGATGAACGACGCCGACCTGCACTTCAAATTCGACGCCGGGCCGGTCTCCAACCACCTGGTGCTCGGCGTCGAGGCCGACCGCGAGGAGGCGGCCCTGACGCGCTTCGCCAACCAGATGAGCCAGATCGCCCCGACCCCGGTGCTCGACCCCAACCCGTTCGAGATCTTCCCGGGCCACCAGACCCAGGTCACCCAGACCCCGGACACCGTCACCAGGACCATCAGCGGCCTGGTGGAGGACACCCTCGACTTCGGCTCGCACGTCGAGCTGGTCGGCGGCGTGCGGGTGGACCGTTTCAACGCGGTGTTCGACGAGCCGATCACCCGCCAGCATTTCGAGCACACCGACACCATCGCCAGCCCGCGCGCGGCGCTGATCTACAAGCCGATCCCGGCGCTCAGCCTTTATCTGTCCTACGGCGCCTCCTACGATCCGTCGGCGGAGAACCTGTCGCTCTCGGCCAAGACCGCCTCGCTGGCGCCGGAGAAGGACGAGACCTACGAGGCCGGCGCGAAGGCGCAGGTGCTGGGCGGGCGCCTGCAGCTGCAGGCGGCGGTGTTCCAGACGCAGATGCAGAACGCCCGCGTGGGCGATCCCACCAACCCCACCGCGCCGCAGCTGCTGGCCGGCGACGAGCGGGTGCGCGGCTTCGAGATCGACGCCAACGGCCACCTGACCAGGCAGATCGAGGTGATCGCCGGCTACACCTACCTCGACACCGAGACGGTCAAGTCGACCGACCTGGCGTCGATCGGAAAGCCGCTGCTGAACACCGCGCCCAACCAGGCCAACCTGTGGCTGGTCTACGAGCCCGGCGGGCCGTGGAAGGTCGGGGCGGGCCTCAACGCGCTGGACCGGCGCACCGCTGACGTCGACGGAACCAGCCACGTGCCCGGCTACGTCACCTTCGACGCGATGGTCAGCTATAGGCTGACCCCGCACCTGTCGCTGCAGTTGAACGGCTACAACCTCACCGACAAATACTACTTCGCCAACTCCTACTTCAGCTCGCCCGAGGAGAACCACGTCGTCCCCGGCGCGGGCCGCACGGTGCTGCTGACCGCCTCGTTCGCCTATTGATGCCGGCGTCCGACCGCCAGGCGGCGGCGGCGCAGCCGAGCGCCGCGGCGGTGCTGTTCGCCACCATGCTGACGATGCCGCCGCAGAAGCTGGCGGCGGCGCTCTCGGGCGATCCGGCCCGCGCGGCGATCCTGGTCAGGGCCGCCGCCGAGATGGGGCTGCCGGAGGGCCAGGTGCGGCTC
The DNA here is from genome assembly GCA_036490095.1 of Caulobacteraceae bacterium. Classification (GTDB taxonomy): domain Bacteria; phylum Pseudomonadota; class Alphaproteobacteria; order Caulobacterales; family Caulobacteraceae; genus Acaudatibacter. Next base: position 10,724 of record DASXEN010000210.1, on the reverse strand, counting down.
GGGCGGATGCTGCTGGAAGGCGAGGGCGCGCCGCAGGACCGCCAGGCCGCCGCCGGCTGGTTCGAACGCGCCGCCGCGCAAGGGAGCGCCGAGGCGCAGAACATGCTCGGCCGCTGCTTCGAGCACGGCTGGGGCGTCGCGGCCGACGCCGCGCGGGCGGCGCGGTGCTATGCGGCGGCGGCCGCGGCGGGCGACGCCTGGGCGCAGTACAACCTCGGCCACCTCTACCTGAACGGCGAGGGCGTCGCCCGCGACGCCGCGCGCGCCGTCGCCCTCTACCGCGCCGCCGCCGCCCAAGGCCACCCGCGGGCCATGAACCTGCTGGGGCGCTGCTTCGAGCACGGCTGGGGCGTCGCGGCCGATCCGCGGGAGGCGGCGGCCTGGTACCGTCGCTCGGCGGAGGGCGGCTACTTCCGCGGCCAGTTCAACCTGGCCAGCGTGCTGGTCGACGCAGGCGAGCCGGCCCAGGCCGCCGCCTGGCTGCGCGAGGCCCTGCGCAACGCCCCGCCCAAGTCCCGCGCGGCGATGCTGGCGGCGGCGCGGGACTGGGGGCTGGATGCGGCGGACGCTACCCTGCCGCGTTCATAGCCCGCCGTCGATCTTCGAGACCCGCCGTTGCGTCAGCGCAAGGCAGGGCCATCTTGGAGGCTGGCCCGCACGCCCAAGGCGCCCGCGAGGAAATGCATGACCAAGGTCTCGCTGGTGCTGGCCGACGTCGACGGCACGCTGGTCACCGAGGACAAGGTGCTGACGCCGCGCGCCCGGGCGGCGGTGAAGGGGCTGCGCGAGGCGGGGATCCGGTTCGCCATCACCAGCGGGCGCCCGCCGCGCGGCATGCAGATGCTGATCGCGCCGCTGGGTCTCGATACGCCGATCGCCGGCTTCAACGGCGGCCTGTTCGTCAATCCCGACCTGTCGATCCTGGAAGAGCGGACCCTGCCGCTTGAAGTGATGCGCAAGGCGCTGGCGCTGCTGGACGCGCATGGGCTGGACGCCTGGATCTACTGCGGCCAGGACTGGCTGGTGACCCGCAAGGACGCCCCGCACGTCGCCCGCGAGGCCTGGACGGTGAAGTTCGAGCCCACTGTGGTCGCCAGCTTCGAAGGCCGGCTGGACCAGGTGGTGAAGATCGTCGGCGTCAGCGACGACCTGGAGAAGATGCGCGCCGGCGAGGCGGCGGCCACGGCGGCGTTCGGCGTCGAGGCGACGGCGCGGCGCTCGCAGCCCTACTACCTCGACATCACCCACAAGGACGCCAACAAGGGCGCCGTGGCCGACTTCTTGTCGCAGCGGCTGGGCGTGCCGCGGGCCGAGATCGCCACCATCGGCGACCAGCCCAACGACGTCTCGATGTTCGAGCGCTCGGGCCTCAGCATCGCCATGGGCAACGCCTCGGACGATGTGAAGGCCGAGGCCACGGCCGTGACCGACTCCTACAACGACGAAGGCTTCGCCAAGGCCATGGAGCGCTTCGTGCTGCAGCAAGCGGAGGCGCGGTGATGGACGCGGCCGGCCGCATCGAGGTGCTCGCCGATCCGCCGGCGCTGGCGACCCGCGTCGCCGAATGGATGACCGAGGCCGCGCTCGCCGGCCCGGCGCCGTTCCGCATCTGCCTCTCCGGCGGATCGACGCCGAAGCGGCTCTACGCGCTGCTGGGCTCGCCGCCGTTCGTGGAGCGGTTTCCGTGGGCAAAGGCGGCGTGGTTCTGGGGCGACGAGCGGTTCGTCCCCTACGACGATCCGGCCAGCAACTACCGCATGGCCCGCGAGGCGATGCTGGCCAAGGCGCCGGTCAGCTCCGCCAGCATCCACCCGATGCCGACCGACGGCGAGCCCGACGCCGCCGCCCGGGGCTACGAGCGCACGCTGAAGGACGCCTACGGGGCTGAGGCGCTGGACCCGGCCCGGCCGCTGTTCGAGATCATGCTGCTGGGGCTGGGCCCCGACGGCCACACCGCCTCGCTGCTGCCGGGCGATCCGGTGCTGGGCGAGCGGTCCCGCTGGGTGGCGGCGGTGGCGCACGGGCGCCCGGAAGTGCGGATCACGCTCACCTATCCCGCCATCGAGAGCAGCCGCCGCGTCGCCTTCCTGGTCGAGGGGGCGCAGAAGGCGGCGATCCTCGCGGCGGTGCGCGGCGGCGCCAGCGACGTCCCGGCGGCGCGCCTGCGGCCGGCGGGCGAGATCACCTGGTTCGTGGACGCGGCCGCGGCGGGGCAAGGGACCGGCTAGGCCGCCGGCCGCGGCGACCCGATCCCATTTGGGCTCATCACGATCTTGTGCCCGGCGCGGTTCACTGGCTGCAGTCGGCCCGCGGGCTCTGTCCCGCGCGGCAAGACTTTGACCGGACACGATTTCGCCCAATTTTGCGCCGCGGCAGCCGCAAAACGACGGCTCATGGGCCGGCCACACGCTGCGCTTGCAAAGATCAAGCTTTGTAAATACTGAATCCCGGCGTCGGGGGTTCAGCATGGTCAGGAAGTCGCGTCGCCAGCTGGCGACGGCGGTCGTGTGTCTCGCAGTATTGGCTGGCGGGGGAGAGCTTGCACATGCGGCCACCGCGCCCGCCGCGGGCGGACGCGTGCTGGTGCTCGTCACCCCGATCGTTCCGGACCAGGCGGTCGGCGCGCGCCTGCCGTCCACCTATTCCGCCGACGCCTTGCGCCGCGAGATGGACATCGCCCTGGAGGCGACGGGCCTTTTCAGCTCGGTGGAGCGCAGCCGGAGCGCGGTGCAGGGGGTGATCGACGAGCGGCGCGCGGCCGGGCGCGGCTCGACCCGCTTCCACGACGCGCAACTGGTGCTCAACCCGACACTGGAGGGCTTCAGCCTCGCCGAGCGCCGCCGCCACGCCCCGCGGATGCGCGACAAGGACAGCGTCTCGGTGCGCGGCACGCTCTCGCTCACCGTCGAGGTGATCGACGAGCGCAGCGGCGGCGCGCAGACCCGCATGCCGATCGACATCACCTACACCTCGCCCGAGCACCTCGAGGACCCGCGCGCCGACGATCGGTTGCCGAACGACGCCGACGGGGCGGTGAACCTGCCGCCGTCGCCCGAGGAGCTGCGCGTCGCCTACCAGGAAATGGCGCGCGCGTTCGCCAACCGGGTGCTGGAGCAGGTGAGCCCCACCGAGGTGGCCGCCATCGACGGCGACCAGCTCTACCTCACCCGCGGCGAGGACTCCGGCTACCACGTCGGCGACCGGCTGGAGGTCCGCCGGGTCGGCAAGCCGGTGATCAACCCGGTCACGCACGAGGTGCTGGGAACCACCGACGACACCATCGCCCAGGCGACCGTCACCGAGATCCGCCCGAAGCTCACCGTCGCCCACGTCACGGGCGCGACCCGGGCCATCGCCGTCGGCGACATCGTGCGCACCGCCGCCGCGATGGCGGCGGACGACTGAGCGGGCAAGGCAAGGGCAGGGGCTGGGCGTCGAACATGGGTCGCAACGTCGTCATCGGACTGGCCGCGGTGGTCGCGCTGCTGGTGATCGCCGTCATCGGCGTGGCCGGCCGCGACTGGATCGGAGGCATGATCGGCGGCGGGCATGAGACGCCCTCTGTGATGATCGTCTCCAGCGACCTGCTGGGGTCGTCGATCGCCAGCCAGGCGAGGGCCAAGCTCGACGAAGCGGCGGCCAAGCTCGGCGCCGACGTCGCCAAGAAGGCCACCGACGCCAAGACCGCGGCCTCGCCGGCGGCCGAACCGCGAACCCCGGCGCAGATGCAGGCCGACGACCTCGGCCTCGTCGTGGAGGCGATGAAGGACTCGCTCGGCGGCAGGGTCTCGCAGGCGCTGCAGGAAAGCGGGCGCTTTCAGTTGATCGCCTCGTCGAAGGTGGTCGACGCGATGGACGTCTACGCCAAGCAGAACAACACCACGCGCAACGACCTGCTGACCCGCTTCGGCGGCATGGTGGTGGGCGCGCGAACCACGCCCAAGGGCGGGACGACGACGGCAGCCACGGAATCGCAGTCGTCGGTGCTGACCCACGGGCTGCCGGAGATCGGGCAACACGTCGGCGCGGACTATGTGCTGGTGGTCACGCTCGGCGAGCCGCACGTCGGCGCGGAATACGCCGCGTCGGGGGGCGGGATGCCGGATCGGTTCACGATCATCGGTCAGCCGATCGTCAACTGCGAGATTTTCCAGACCAACGGCAAGCTCGCCTACCGGTTCAGCCAGCAGCTCGCCAGGCCGGTCACCGAGACGCTGATCAACGCCGGGGGCCACCCGGCGGAGCTGAACGCCAAGGTGGACCGCTTCTACGACCGGCTGAATGCGGCTGTCTCGCAACAGGTGCTGGCCTGGGCGCTCGACAAGATCGCCCCGGCCAGGATCGTCCAAGGCGGCTCGACGCTGATCATCAATCGCGGAACCAACGACGGGGTGGCGGACGGCGCCGTCTACCAGGTCGAGCGCGAGGTCGGAGATGCGGTGCGCGACGGTCCCGACGGGGCCAACCTTGGACGTCTGCGGGTGCCGGAAGGCTCGATCGTGATCCAGCGGGCGCAGGAGCGCATCTCCACTGCCACGGTGGCGAGCGGCGGGCCGTTCCTGAAGGACGACGTGGTCGACGTCATGCTGCCGGCTAAGCCGAACGGCGCGCCCGGCGCCCAGGTCGCCGGCCAGCACGGCCCGCTGAACGTCGCCGTCGACCACGTGCGGCTCGGCGGGGTGGAGTCGGCGCCGCTGGCGCAGGCCGTGTCGGACGCGCTGGCGGCGGACGGCCGCATCGCCGTGCTGCCGCGCGCCGAGCTCGGCAACCTGAGCAGCGAGCGCCGGTTCAACGCCGCGGCCGGCGACGACTACGGCGAGACCCTGGCGCAGGGCATGCGCCAGTCCGACTACCTGGTCGACGGCGACTGCACCACCTCCAGCCAGCGCCACGCCAGCTACATCAGCGTCGACGGGGTCCGCCAGGAGACGTCGAGCCACGTGACTTCCAGCGCCAGCTGCACGCTGCGCGCGACAGCGGTGGACGGCCGGCTGATCGGCACGGCGAGCCAGGACGGCGGCTCGGTGACGGACGCCGCCCAGCAGACGGCGCGGGCGCTGCTGGCGACCATCGTGCAATCCGCCGGGAGCGCGGCCGCGCCGGCGCCCCAGCCGGCCGTCCCGCCGCCCGCCGCTCCGCCGCCGTCGAACGCAGTGGCCGCCGCGCCGCCGCCGGCCCCGAGGCCGAAGGTCGCCGCCGAGCGTCGCCGCGCCGGCCCGCCGGCCAAGGCGCGGGACGAGGCCTCGGGAATCCACTTTTGAGCCAGCCGGCGGACAAGCCCCCGGGTTTGCAGGCCTCGGATCTGCGGGCCCTGAACCGGCGCGCGCTGGTCGGCGCCGTGGGCGCGGCGCTGGCTGGCCCCGCGTTCGGCCAGACCACCGACCAGGGCGGCCAGCAGAAGCCGGCCACGCCGCCCGGCCTGCAGGCGGTGGTGCCGAAGGGCTATTCCGAGCGCTTCATCAAGGTCCGCGAGATGATCGCCGCCGGCCGCTACGACGAGGCGGTCGAGCGCTTCGAGCAGCCGCCGAAGCCGGAGCCGGCGCCAAAGGGCGCCAAGGGCGACCCGAAGCCGGCCTCCAGCGGGCCGAAGCCGCCGCCGCCGATCGTCTCCGACGCCTACCTCGCCGACACCGAGATGGGACTGCTGGCCTTCGAGGGTGGCCACGTCGAAGACGCCGTCGGCCACCTGCACGATGCCGAGGACATCCACGAAGGCGTGGGGGCTCCCACCACCCGCTCCGCGGCGGTGAAGAAGGGCTTCGGCGGGGCCGCCCGCCTGCTGGCCGGCAAGCTCACCGGCCAGGAGGAGATCGAGGTCTACCACCCGCTCGACCACGAGGTGATCCTGCTGCTCAACTACCTGGCGCTGGCGCGGCTGCTGCAGGGCGAGCGCGAGTGCTACAACGTCACCCGCCGCTGCATCGACCAGCAGACGGACCTGAAGGCCAAGTTCGACAAGGAGATCGAGGCCTACAAGTCGAAGTACAGCGAGCAGACCAGCGACACCACGAAGGTCACCGACACCGACCGCACCTCGCTGGGCAACCTCTCCGACCAGTTCAAGAGCTACGACACGGCGGCGACGCGGGTCCCCAACGCCTACGTCAACCCGCTCGGCGACTACCTGGCTGGGGTGATCCAGGAGATCGTCAGCCGCGAAGAGCCGGCGCTGCGCGACAACGCCAAGATCGCCTACCAGACCGCGGCCAGGCTGTGCGGCGGCTCGCCCCAGCTGGCCGCCGCGGCTGCGGCGATGGCTCGCCCGCGCGTGCCGCCGAAGGAGCGGGTGCTGCACGTGGTGGCGGGCGAGGGCTTCGCGCCGGAGCGCGACGTGATGACCTTCGGCCTCGCCTTCCACGGCGACGTGGTGCTGGTGAAGGTGCCGATCTTCAAGCCGGTGCCGTCGGCGGTCAGCCGCATCGCCGTGCAGGCGCCCAGCGGCCAGATCCTGGCGACGCTGGACCCGATCGGCGACTTCGAGGCGATCAGGCTGCGCGACCAGCACGACCGCATCCCGGAGATCATGCTGGGGGTGCTGACCAGCTTCCTCGCCTCCTACTTCGAGGGCCGGCTGATGGACAAGCTCGGCCTGGCCGGGCAGGTGCTGCACCTGGTGCGCGATGCGGCGGCTACGCCCGACACGCGCAGCTGGCTCAGCCTGCCGCGCCGCTTCCACGTGGCCAGGGTGGTGCTGCCGCCGAAGGTCACGTCGAGCGTCAACATGGTCTCGTTCGACGCCGCCGGCCGGCGCATCGCCTCGCAGCCGGTGACGCTGCTGGCGGGCGAGACCCAGTCCTTCGTCTACGCCCGGGCGACCGACCAGGGCCTGCAGGCGCAGGCCGCGCGCCGCCTGTGGATCGACGGCAAGCTCGAGGAGACCGCCGCGTGAGGATCGTTCCCGCCGCCGCGCTGGCCGGCGCGTCCCTGCTGATGGCGCTCGCCCGCCCCGCCGCGGCCGCGCCGCCCGACCCGTCCTACATCTTCACCCAGATGGCCGACGAGGTCTCCGGCAAGGTGCTGGCCAGCGCCCCGTTCCAGGCCAAGGCCGACGGCGGGCGCAAGGTGCGCATCGTCGTCGGCGACGTCAGCAACGACAGCGACGACGAGGGCGTGCGGGTCGACGACATCTACAACGAGATCCGCAACCAGATCGTCGCCTCCGGCTCGGTGCGGCTGTTCGATCGCGGCGACCTCGACGCCGACCTGATCATCTCGCCGCAGCTCACCTCCGAGCGCCACCTGGATCCGCACGGCCGGCGCGAGTACTGCTTCACCCTGCAGCTGACCCTGACCAGCGTCTCCGGGGAGTTCGTCGCCGCCGAGAGCGCGACCCGTTGCCGCTGAGATGGCCCGCATCTTCATCAGCTACAGCCACGACGACCGCGAGGCGGCGCAGCGGCTGGCGGCCGCCGTGCAGGACTACGGCCACGAGGTCTGGTGGGACAACCAGCTGGTCGGCGGCGACGACTTCCGCGACGTGATCGAGGAGCGGCTCTCGCGGGTCGACGCGATCATCGTGGTCTGGACCAAGAGCTCGGTCGCCAAGCTGTGGGTGAAGGCCGAGGCGCACCTGGGCTTGGCGCGGCAGAACCTGGTGCCCGTGCGCTTCGACAAGGACTTCGAGCTGCCGGACGACTTCCAGCACATCCACGTCGAATACCTGGGCGACTGGGCAGGCGCGCCGCGGGCCCCGGAGATCGGCAAGCTGGTGCGCCGCATCGACGAGCTGAAGGGCGCCGCCGACCGCGCGCGGCTGAGCGCGGCGCTGGCCCCGCAGCTGCGCGCCAAGGTGCAGAACAGCGGCCTGGTGCGCTCGCTGTTCGACGCGGCGCTGCCCGGCGGCCTGCGCGTCTATCGCTTCATCGGCGGAGCGCTGGGCGCGGCGGCGGTGCTGTGGCTGGCGCTGTTCCTGATCGGCCGGCTGTCGCCCGGCGCCGACGACACCGTCGGCCTCGGCATCTTCCTGTTCCTGCTGGCGGCGGTGGCGCTGGCGCGCGGCCTCGACCAGATGATCATCGCCGCCAAGCGCGGCAGCAGCGACCGCTTCTTCGACCGCGCCTTCTCGGCGGCCTGCGTGATCTCTTTCCTGGTCTCCGCCTGCGGCGTGCTGGCGGTGTTCCTGCTCTCGATGCTGCTCGGGATGGACCCCAACCTGGTGCAGACGCTGGAGAACGTCATCGGCATCGCCGTCGCCCTGCTGGTGCTGAGCTACGCCGTCCGCGCCGCCTTCACCGTCGGCCGCGTGCTGCAAAGCCGGGTCTGAGCGGCGGTCTCGAGCCCGCCTCCGAGCCCGCGGCAGCCGAAGTGGCGAGCTTGCGAACCCGCCAGTGCGCACTTAATATTCGCCAATAGGAGAATGATTAAGTGTCGGATGCCACCCGCCTGTACACCGCCGCCGAGGCCAGCGCCGTCAGCGGATTGAAGCTGAAGGCGGTCCACAACGCGATCGACAAGCGCGTGGTCGAGCCGGTGACGAAGGCCGCGGGACCGCGCGGCGCCAGCCGTGTCGGCCGGCGTTATCTGACCGGCGAGGACCTGGTCCGCCTTCGGGTTTGGCGGGGCGTAGGCGACACCCTGTCCGCCGAGCGGCGGCGGCGGCTGTTCGTGGCAATCGCCGCCGCGCCGAAGGCCAGGACGGTGAAAGCCGACGACCTGCTGATCGTCGACGTCGGCGAGGCCCGCAGGCAGGTGGACCGCGGCGTGCGCGACCTGGAGGCGGCGGAGGCGGTTGTCGCGAAGGACAAGCGCGTCCTTGGCGGCGAGCCGGTGTTCGATGGCACGCGCATCCCGGTCTACGGCGTCGTCGCCATGCTGGACGCGGGCGCGTCGGCCCAGTCGGTGCTTGCGGGCTATCCCGGTCTCACCGCCCGGCGACTGGAGTTGGGCAGGATCTGGGTCGCGGCCCACCCCCGGCGTGGCCGGCCGAAGTCGCTGAAGGACTATGGCGTGAAGGTGAAGAGCACCAGGCGCGTTCCGCTGAAATCCGATCCGCTGCCTGGCTGGACACGGCCGGCGGGTCGCGACGCCTGAGTGAACTTCCTCGTCGACGAGTGCCTGCATACCTCGCTCGTGGACGTGGCGATCATGCGGGGCCACCTGGCGACCCACGTCAACTATCGCGGCTTGAGCGGCGCCCAGGATTGGGACCTCATGGGCCTGATCCGCGCAGCCGACTTCACCTTCGTGACCAACAACGCCAAGGACTCCCGGCGGCTCTACGCCAGGGAAGACCTTCACGCCGGCTTGGTGATCCTGATCCCCAACGTTCCGCCGGAGCTGCAGCGGGTGCTCTTCGACGCCGCGCTGGACGACCTGGCGGCGGTCGAGCCGGTGAACGAGGCGCTCGAGGTGGACTTCGTCTATGGGGGAATCCAGCTCATTCGCTACGAGTTGCCGTGATCGAACTTGCAGAACGGACGCGCCGCGCCGAGGCCCAGCCCCGAGGTCGGGGTCTGCGCGGCTTGTCGGCGCCGCCGGTGGCATGGCTTCATGGGCAGCGCATCAAAGGTCTTTCCGTGATCACCGCGACCGTCAAAGGCGTCGAGCTGCGGCTGCAGACCGCGGCGAGCCTGTTCTCGCCGCGGGCGATCGACCGCGGCACGCTGGCGATGCTCTCGTGCGTCGAGTTTCGGTCCGACCAGAAGATCCTCGACCTGGGCTGCGGCTACGGCGTGGTGGGCTTGGTCGCCGCCGGCTTCGCGCCGCCCGGCCAGGTCTGGCTGGTCGACAAGGACCCGCTGGCCGTGCGGCTCGCGAAGGAGAACGCCAGGCTCAACGGCGCGCCGGAGGTCAACGTGGCGCTCAGCGACGGGTTCGATGGCCTGGACGAGGCGGGCTTCGACCTGATCCTCTGCAACCCGCCCTACCAGGCGGATTTCGCCGTGCCGAAGCGCTTCATCGAAAAGGGCTTCAACCGCCTGGCGATCGGCGGGCGCATGCTGATGGTGACCAAGCGCGAGCTCTGGTACCGCAACAAGCTCACCGCGATCTTCGGCGGCGTCACCGTCCACCACGTCGACGACTACCTGGTCTTCGAGGCGGTGAGCCGGCGCAGCGGCTATGCCAACCGCGCGCCGAAGGCCGACGCGGCCTCGCCGCCGAGCCCTGGAGCGAGACGATGAAGGCCTATCTGGTGCTCGATTTCTCGATCCGCGACCTTCCGGGGTTCCGGCCCTACATCGCCGCCATCCCGGCCTTCATCGGCAAGCACGGCGGCAAGTACATCGTCCGGGGCGTGCAGCCGACGGTGATGGAGGGCGACTGGGCGCCCGAGCTGATGGTCATTCTGGAATTCCCGTCGCGCCGCAACGCCGAGGCGTTCCTGGCCGACCCCGAGGCCCAATCCCTCTTTGCCGTGCGCCATCGAACCACGCACAGCCGCCTGGTCCTGGTCGACGGATGTGATTGACCCTTCCTGACCGGGTAGGCTCTAGGCGCCCGGCCCACCGCGTGCGCAGACTCTCCGCCGGTCCTCAGCCAACGGAAGACGCCATGCCGGACGACGCCAGCACGCTCCAGACCCCCACCCAGAACGTCACCGAGCAGCTCGACGCGCTCTTCGCCCCCTGGCGGCGCACCGACGAGCCCGGCCTGGTGGTGGGCGTGGTCAAGGACGGGCGGCTGATCTATCGGCGCGCCTTCGGCATGGCCAGCCTGGAGCATGCGGTCGCCAACACGCCGGCGACGCGGATGCGCATCGGCTCGATCAGCAAGCACTTCACCTG
>DASXEN010000145.1:0-5073 GCA_036490095.1 Caulobacteraceae bacterium | reverse complement strand
ACCCCCTCCACCGCGCTTCGCGCGGTCCCCCTCCCCCTGCGTGGGAGGTTTCACACGAAATAGCCAGCGCGGAGGAGGTTGGCGCGCCTCACCCGTAGGGGGAGGGGGACCGCCCGCCGCAGGCGGGTGGTGGAGGGGGTGCGTTGCAGCGCGCGATCCCGCCAAGCTCCTCGGATGGCCGCCCAGCGCGAGGACGACGGCGCGGCCAGCCGGCGGCTTCAGCGCGCGGCATCGTACCCCCTCCACCGCGCTTCGCGCGGTCCCCCTCCCCCTGCGGGGGAGGTTTTACACGATCCGCGAGCCTTCCTTGCCCCAGTACGCGTCGCGGATCAGGCGCTTGTAGAGCTTGCCGGTCTGGTGGCGCGGCAGCTCTTCCATGAAGTCGATCCGGCGCGGGGCCTTGACGTGGCTGAGGTTGGCGCGGGCGAAGGCGGAGAGCTCGGCGGCGAGGTCGTCGCCAGCGTCGGCCCAGTCGGCCGGCTGGATCACCGCGATCACCTCCTCGCCCATCTCCTCGTGCGGGCCGCCGACCACCGCGACGTCGGCCACCCTCGGATGGGTGATCAGCAAATTTTCGATTTCTTGCGGATAGATGTTCACCCCGCCGGAGATGATCATGAAGCTCTTGCGGTCGGTGAGGTAGAGGTAGCCCTCCTCGTCCACCCAACCCACGTCGCCCAGCGTCGTCCAGCCGTGCTGGTTGCGGCTCTCGGCGGTCTTCTTCGGGTCGTTGTGGTACTCGAACTGGCCGCCGCCGGCGAAGTAGACCACCCCCTCGCTGCGCGGCGGCAGCGGCTCGCCATCCTCGTCGCAGATCTTCAGCTCGGCGTTCAGCGAGCGGCCCACTGAGCCCTTGTGCGCCAGCCACTCGGCCGAGTTGATGGCGGTGAAGCCGTTGCCCTCGGTGCCGGCGTAGTACTCGCTGATGATCGGCCCCCACCATTCGATCATCTGCTGCTTGATCGGCACCGGACAGGGCGCGGCGGCGTGGAACACCTGGGTCAGCGAGGAGACGTCGTACCTCGCCCGCACCTCCGGCGGCAGCTTCAGCATCCGCACGAAGTGGGTCGGCACCCACTGCGCCGTCGTCACCTTGTGCCGCTCGATCAGCCGCAGCGCCTCCTCCGGCTCGAAGCGCTCCATCACCACCACCGTGCCGCCGATGGCGTGCACCCCCATCGACCAGCCCAGCGGCGCGGCGTGGTAGAGCGGCGCGGGCGACAGGTAGACGCTGTCCCTGGTCCAGCCGTAAAGCGCCCCGCCCATCATCGCCAGCGGGTTGGGCGCGTCGATCGGCGTGTCGCCGGTGATGGCCCGCTTGACCCCCTTCGGCCGGCCGGTGGTGCCGGACGAGTAGAGCATCGCCCCGCCCGCCCCCTCGTCGGCGATCGGCGTGGTCGGGAACCTGGCGCGAGCCGCCTCGAAGCTCTGGTAGGGCCCCTCGGCGCCGTCGACCATGAACAGCTTCACGCCCGGGATCAGCGGGGCCAGCGGCAGCGCCACCTCGGCGACGCCCCTGGAGCAGATGAATGCCTTCGCCTCGCAGTCCTTGACGACGTACTCGACCTCGCCGGCGGTCAGCTTCGAGGAGATGGCGGTGAAGCGCAGGCCCGAGCGCTGCGCGGCCCACAGCACCTCGTAGTAGCGCGGCGTGTTGTCCATGAAGAGGGCGATGGCGTCGCCCCGGCCGATCCCGAGCGAACGGAACAGGTGCGCGCCCTGGTTCGAGCGCGCGTCGAGCTGGCCATAGGTCACGGTCTCGCCGGAGCCCATGATGTAGGCCGGCTTGTCGGGATTGGTCTTGGCGTGGACGGAGGGATGCATCGACTGACCTTGGTGGAAGGGTGTTCTGGTGGGCTCTACGCCGCCAGCGCGCTGGCCGGCGCCTTGCCGAGGATCATGTCGGCGGCCTTCTCGGCGATCATGATGGTGGGGGCGTTGGTGTTGCCGCTGACGAGGCGCGGCATCACCGAGGCGTCGATCACCCGCAGCCCCTCGACGCCGTGCACGCGCAGCTGCGGATCGACCACCGCGGCGGGGCCGTGGCCCATCTGGCAGGTTCCGACCGGGTGGTAGATGGTCGAGCCGGCCATGCGGGCGTAGCCCAGCAGCTGCTCGTCGGTGGTGAAGTCGGGGCCGGGCATCATCTCGTGGTCGATCCATTTGGCCAGCGCCGGCTGGGCGGCGATCTTGCGCGCCCAGTGCAGCGAGGCGACCGCCACCTGCTGGTCGATCGAGTCCGACAGGTAGTTGGGCTGGATCGCCGGGTAGACGGTCGGGTCGGCCGACTTGATGCGGATCGTGCCGCGGCTCTCGGGCCGCACCTGGCAGGGGGCGATGGTGAGGCCGGGAGCGCCCTCCAGCTCCATCTTCTGCTCCTCGATGAGCTTCTGGGTGTCCATCGTCGCCGGCAGGATGTGGAACTGGATGTCGGGCGTCTCCAGCTCCGGCCGCGACTTGCAGAAGACGGCGATGTGGGCCGCCGACAGCGTCAAGAGGCCCTTGCGCTGGAACAGGTACTTCAGCGTCTCGCCGAGGAACCGGGTCCCCTTGGTCAGCTCGTTGACCGACACCGTGCCCGGCTTCAGCCGGAAGGTGGTGGTGATCACATAGTGGTCCTGCAGGTTCGCGCCGACGCCCGGCAGGTCGGCGACCACCTCCACGCCATGTTCGCGCAGCAGCGCCGCCGGCCCGATGCCCGACAGCTGCAGCAGCTGCGGCGAGTTGATCGCCCCGCCCGCCAGGATCACCTCGGCCGAGGCCCGCGCGGTCCTGGTCTCGCCGCGCTGGCGATATTCGACGCCCACCGCGCGCCGGCCTTCGAAGAGCACGCGGGAACAGAGCGCCTCGGTCTCGACGCGCAGGTTGGGCCGGTCCATCGCCGGGTGCAGGTAGGCCACCGCCGCCGAGCAGCGCTGCCCGTTCTTCACCGTCAGCTGGTAGTAGGCGACGCCTTCCTGGCGCTCGCCGTTGACGTCGTCGTTGCGCGGGATGCCGGCCTGCACACAGGCCTCGATCACGTCGTCGGAGACCGCGTGCGTCTGGGTCACGTCGGAGACGTTGAGCGGCCCGCCGGTGGCGTGCAGCTCGCCGCAGCCGGGCCGTTCCTGGTGCTGGGCGCGCAGGAAGTAGGGCCGCACGTCGTCCCAGCCCCAGCCCTCGCAGCCGAGCTGGCGCCAGCCGTCGTAGTCGGCGTGCTGGCCGCGGATGTAGAGCAGGCCGTTGATCGACGAGGAGCCGCCCAGCACCTTGCCGCGCGGCCAGACGTGGCTGCGCCCGCCGGTGCCCGGATCCGGCTCGGTGGGGTAGAGCCAGTTCACCTTCGGATCCTTCAGGGTCTGCGAATAGCCGACCGGCACGTGGATCATCAGGTTGGACATGAACTGGCCGAGGTTCTTGGTCGGCCGGTCGTCGCCGCCGGCCTCCAGCAGCAGCACCCTGGTCTTGCCGTCGGCCGACAGCCGATTGGCCAGCACGCACCCGGCCGACCCGGCGCCGACGATGATGTAGTCGGCCGCGATGGGCTCGCTCACGCTGCGCCTCTCCCTTGCTTATCGTTGATCAGACTTATGCCCCTGGCCTCCGCGCCGTAAAGGGCAACCCGACGTAAGGCCCGGAGCCAGCCGGCCCGCCCCTGCCGCCCGGCTTGTGGGCGCGCAGCCAGCGCGGATATCTTCGCCGCATGCGCCTTACCGCCTGGCTGATCCTCGCCATCCTCACCTTCGCGACCGCGGCCGGGGCCGCGCCGGCCGCCGACGACGTCAGCTGCCACGTCGGCGCCTACCGCCTGGCCGACGGCTCGGTGGTCGACATCGCCAAGGCCGCCGACCCCGGCAAGCTGCGCTGGCGGCGGATGGACGGGACCACCGGCGAGCTCACCGCGTCGGCCGGCGGCGCCTGGACCAGCACCCTGGGCTGGACCGGCCGGCCGGACGGCGTCGCGGTCTCGCTGCCGCCCTGCGAGACCGGCCGCCTCAGCTTCAACGGCGCCGAGGGCAGGCGGATCGCCTTCGACGTCACCGAGACGCGCTTCGCCGTCGAGGACGCCGAGCTCGCCGGGCGGCTGGTGCTGCCCAAGGGCTCGGGCCGGGCGCCGATCGTCGTGCTGATCCATGGCTCGGAGCACAACTCGGCCCGCGACGACTACGCGCTGCAGCGGCTGTTCCCGGCCGCCGGCATCGGCGCCTTCGTCTACGACAAGCGCGGAACGGGCGGATCGGGCGGCCAGTACACCCAGGACTACCTGACCCTGGCGGTCGACGCGGTCGACGCCATGCGCGAGGCGCGGCGGCTGGCGGGCGCCCGGGCCGGCCGCGTCGGCTACCAGGCCGGCAGCCAGGGCGGCTGGGTGGCGCCGCTCGCCGCCCGCCTCGAGCCGGTGGACTTCGTGATCGTCGGGTTCGGCCTGGCGATCTCGCCGCTGCAGGAGGATCGCGCCGCCATAGCCCTGGACGTGACCCGCCACGGCTATGGGCCCGACGTCATGGCCAAGGCGATGCAGGTCGCCGACGCCAGCGCCGCGATCCTGACCAGCAACTTCCAGGACGGCTACGACAAGCTGGACGCCGTGCGCGCCCGCTTCGGCCAGGAGCCGTGGTTCCACGACATCCACGGCGACGTCACCTGGATCCTGCTGCAGAAGACGCCGGCCGAGCTGCGGGTGGCGGGCCCGAAGCTGTTCGCCAACGTGCCGCTGCACTACGATCCGATGCCGGTGCTGCGCAACCTCGCCACGCCGCAGCTGTGGATCCTGGGCCAGGACGACGTCGACGCGCCCAGCGCGGAGACGGCGCGCCGCCTGCAAGCGCTCGGCGCCACGGGCCGTCCGATCTCCGTGGCGGTGTTCGCCCACGCCGAGCACGGCATCTACGAGTACGAGACGCAGGCCGACGGCGCGCGCCTCTCCACCCGCCAGCCGGCCGGCTACTTCCCGATGATGCGCGACTTCGTGCTCGGCCGGCGGCTCACCGGCGGCTACGGCGCCGCCACCCAGGCGCTCGCCCCGGCGCCGGCGGCGGAGAGTAGGGACACACACGCTTTTCCACGCTGTGCCGCGGCCGCCGGGCCGGAAAA
>DASXEN010000142.1:0-15217 GCA_036490095.1 Caulobacteraceae bacterium | reverse complement strand
CTACCCCCGTAGAATACGGAGATTCACCGGGTTTCCCATATATCGAACTCTCGCCCCCACGCTCGCCGCCAACCCCACGGATACGGTGAATCTACGGTCCCGCACCCACCGCTCAGAGCCCGCCGTCGATCGCATGGCAGGCATTTTTTCCGAGGTCCGGGCCGGGTCCTCGGAAGAGCATTAGCCAAGCGAACGATGGCCAATTCTCGATCCCCTTTCCCCCCACGACGGTCATCGCCGGGCTTTGTCCCGGCGAGCCATGAACACCCATCGTGGGGTGGCCGTGCGGCCGCACGGCCATGGCTTGCACGGTGTTCATGGATGGCCGGGACAAAGGCCGGCCAAGACCGGAAAGAGGGGGATTCGGTGAGGTGGCCAGATCGGGAGCCTCACCCGTCTAAGATATATCTATCCCCGTAGAATACGGAGATTCAGCGGCTTTCCGTATATCGAACTTCCCCCGCCCGCTCCCGCAGCAGCGCCTTCACCGCCTCCAGCGCCCGGCCGATGGGGGCGCGGCGGTAGGTCCAGATCGGCGCCGGCCCCGGCGGCTGGATGACCATCCCGGCGTTGGCCTCGAAGAACAGCACCCTACCCTCGCCGTCGAGGCCGAAGTCGACGCCGGCGTAGTCGAGGCCCAGCACGTCCGTGATCGCCCTCAGCGCGGCCATGGCCCGCGGGCCGAGCACGGCCGGCATGTCGGCGAGGAAGCGCGCCTCCTCGGCGCGGGCGGCGGCGTCGCCCTCCATGTCGGCGGAGAAGTAGTGGACCTTCCAGTCGCGCGACACGGCCAGGTGCAGCGGCAGGAGCGCGCCGCCGATGGCCATCGCCCGGTACTTGCGGAAGCGTCCGTCCGGGCCGCGGGCGTCGAGCGGGGCGATGGCCAGCAGCGCGTCGCCGGGCAGCGGGGCGACGGCGGCGGCGAGGTCCGCGCGGCGCTCGACGCGGACGAAGTGCTGGCCGGTGTGGAAGCCGGGCGCGCGCACCAGGCGCGGGAAGGCCAGGTCGCCCGCCGCCAGCAGCGCCTGGCGGGTCATCGAGCGAATCTCGGGGACCACCAGGTCCGGGATCGCCGCCAGGCGCAGCGCGTTGGCGGCGCGGGTGGTGGCGGCGACGGCGGCGGGCGGGTTGATCACCGGCGCGCCGCTGCGCGCCGCGATGCGGCCGGCGCGCGCCAGCGCCTCGCCGCAGAGGTCGGCGTCGCCGATGGCGTTGAACACCAGGGCGTGCGGCGGCAGCGGGGCGTCCGGGTCGTGGTGGTCGGCGTAGAGGGCGGTGACGGCGAAGACGGTGTCGTCGAGCAGCGCGCGGGTCGGGATGTTGCCACCCTTGGCCGACACCAGCAGCAGCACCGGCACGCCCTCGCCTGCCCCGCCGTAGGGTTGCGGCGCGAGCGCGCCGGCCGCGAAGCCCGCCGCCCAGTGCGGCGCGGCGGCGCCGCCTTCGCCGAGCGCGGTCAGCACCCGCGCCAGGCCCTGGTGGGCCGCCGCGAGGTGCGGGTCGATCGCCAGCGCCTCGGCCAGCAGCGCGCGGGCGGGCTCGAAGTCGCCGGACTCGATCAAGAGGCCCGCCAGGTTGACGCGGGCGGCCGGGTCGCCCGGATGGCAGAGGATGGCCTGCTGGCAGGCGGTGCGGGCGGCCGAGCGGTGGCCGCTGCGCTGGGCGAGGCGCGCCAGCGCCAGCAGCGCCTCCAGCGTGGTCGGATCGCGGCGCAGCACGTCGAGCCAGGCGCGCTTGGCGGCCTCGTCGTGGCCGCCCTCGGCGAGGCGGCGCGCGGCGGCCGTCAGCACCGCGAGCGACGGCGCGGCGGCGGCGGCCAGGGGCTGAGAAGCGGCGGCGGACATCGGCGGCCAGGGTGGCGCGGTATGGTTAACGCGGCTTGACCGGCGTCGGCGCGGCGCCGGCGAATCGCGCTAGGCTCGGGCGTCCGAGTACGGACGAGCCGTTCGCGGCGCGACGGCCCCAAGCGTTGCCCCTCGCCGGGGCGTCTCGCGGGAGGCGCCGATGCGCCTGAGCTCGATCATCCCCTGGACCGGCCCGGCCGTCTCGCCGGCGCGCAAGGACGAAAAAGGCGGCCGCCCCAAGTCCAACCAGGAAGACCGCGGCCACTCCGGCCGGCAGGCGCGCGCGGTCGGGTCGCAGCCGGACGAGGACCCGCCGGACCATGTGGACATCAAGGTCTGACGTAGGCGCAGAAGAGGTTTGCCCACGAACAACGCGACCCCCACGAACGCACGCCCTATCGCCACCCCTACAATGTCATCCCGGAGAGCCCGCCGTCAGGCGGGACTCATCCGGGACCTACTTTCACCGCGGGCGCCGAGGAGATCCCGGATGACTCCGCTTCGCGGGTCTCCGGGATGACATTGGAGGATAGGTTTGGAGCGCCCGTTCGTGTCGTTCGTGTTGTTCGCGGACAATCCTTCTTCCCCGCCCCCGAGAGACGCGCGCCATTTACGCGCCGCAAACCTGAATCGGCCTCTCTGGCCGGCGAGACTCTGGAAGGATGCGCGGCTTGCAGCTGGAGGTGGGAGAGAAGGCGCCGGGGTTTGTCGGCGCGACCGCGTCGGGGCGGTTCTTTTCGCTCGACGCGCAGGCCGGGCGGCCGGCGCTGATCCTGTCGCTGGGCGCGCTCGCGCCGGAGGCCGCGCGGCGCGCCTACGACGCGCTGGCGGCGGCCGCGCCGGCGGGGATCGACGTGACGCCGCTGGCGGCGATGTCGCCGCGCATGGCCGCGGCCTTCGCCGACCCGGCGGGGCGCGAGGCGCTGGTCACCGTGGCCGACGCGGACGGCCTGGAAAGCTGGGGCCAGGACGGCGCGCCGGGCGTGATGGCGATCGACCGCGGCGGCCGGATCGTGGCGCTGGAGCTGCTCGACGGGCCGTGCGCGGCGGCGCGGATCGTCGCGGCGGTGGCGCCGCTGTTGGCCTCCGACGCCGGCCGTTCCTGCGCCAGCGCCGCGCCGCTGCTGGTGGTGCCCAACGTGCTGGCGCCGGAGCGCTGCACCGCCCTCATCGCCCACTTCGAGGCCTCGCCGCACGAGGCCGGCCGCATGGCCGCCGACCATGGCGATGGCGCCGAGCACAAGCTCGACGAGCGCCTGAAGAAGCGCCGCGACATCGAGCTGGCGCCCGGCTCGCCGCTGCACGGCGAGATCCTCTCGGTGATGGCGCGCCGCTGCGTCCCGGAGATCAAGCGCGCCTTCCAGAAGGACGTCAGCTTCGCCGACCGGGTGCTGGTGGCCCGCTACGACGACGACGGCGGCCACTTCAAGCGCCACCGCGACAACGCCCTGCCCCACACGGCCTTCCGCGAGTTCGCCGTGTCGCTGAACCTCAACACCCACGCCTACGAGGGCGGCGGCTTGCGGTTTCCCGAGTACGACGACAACGAATATGCGGCGCCGGCCGGCGGGGCGATGATCTTCTCCGCCTCGCTGCTGCACGAGGCGGCCCCGGTGACCATGGGCAGCCGCTACGTGGTGCTGTCGTTCCTGAGCTCGACGGCGGGGTAAAATCGGCGCGGCCGTGCGTGGTTCGAGACGCGCCTGTCGGCGCTCCTCACCATGACGAGCTTTTAGTGCAGCCTGCCCAACTTCGTCATCCTGAGGGCCCGCGCAGCGGGCGTCTCGAAGGACGCACGGCGTTGGCGCGACCGGCTTCAGACCAGCAGGCTGGCGGCGACCGAGGCGGTCGAGGACGCAGCCCCGCCGACGCCGTGATGGTGGTGATGGCGCCCGTCCAGGCTGGCGAAGGCCTTGAGGGCCGCGCCCAGGCTGCCGAGCGCGGCGCTCATCACCGAGCTGGTCCCGCCGATCAGCGCGGTGGCGGCGGCCGAGCCGGTGGAGAGCGCGCCGGCGGCGACGGAGGCGGTGGCCGGGTTGCTGGTCAGCGCCGTCTTCATGGCCTCCAGCGCCGAGGTGAGGCTGCTGGCGCCCTTGCCGATCGAGGTCTCGGCGCCGCTGGCGAAGCCGGCGGCGGCGCTCTGCGGATCCTGCAGGGCGGTGAGGAAGCCAAGCGCCTGCGGGCCGAACTGGCTGGAGGCGCTGGCGGGCGGCGCCTGGCCGGCCTGCCCGGCGGCGCCGATCGGCAAGCTCTGCCCGGTCGAGAAGGCCTGCCCCGGCGCGCCGGACTTGCCGCCCTGGGTGGTCGCGAACAGCGCTTCCAGGGCCGAAATGGCGCTCGAAGCACCTGAAATCATTGGACTAATCAGAACCGCCTCCATGACCGGGCCAGGCCCGGAGCGCCCGCTCCGGGGCGCGCCTCATGCAGGGTGATCGCAAGACGCGGGCCAGACGCCCTACAGCAGCGAGGCCAGGCCCGTCGTGGTCTGGGAGGACTGGCCGGCGGTCAGGCGGTTCAGGGCGGCCTGGTAGCTGGCGATCTCGTTGGTGAGGTACTTGGGCGCCGAGCCGCTCGATTGGGCCTTCCTCAGCGCCAGCACGTTGGCCGGCGTCGCGGCGTTGGCGAGGGTCTGGTAGGCGCTCTCGATCACGCTGATCGCGCCGGCGAGATGCACCTGGGCGGTGTGGATGTCGGCGGCGGAGGAGAGGTCGAGGTTGCCGGGCAGGCCCAGGCCCACCAGCGGGGTGCTGGAGCCGGCGAGCACCGTCGAGCCGTTCTTGATCGCCGTGTCGGCGACGATGCCCGGCTTCAGGCCCAGGCCGGCCAGCGCGTCGCCGCCCGACGGGCCGTCGCTGAGCTTCACGATCAGCCCCGGATAGGCGGCCTTCAGCTCCAGCGTGGTGGAGGCGTGGGCGCCGAAGGAGGTGGTGGCGTTGACGTTGAAGCCGGTGGCCTTGGAGATCCGGGTGGCCAGCGAGGCCATGGTGTCGTCGGCCTGCACGGTGATGGTGATCGGCGAGCCGCCGCTCACCGAGACGCCGAAGCTGTCGCCGGCCTTGACCGGGGTGTTGGAGGTGACGAGGTCGGAGACCGGACCGTCGACCACGCCCTGCGGCAGGCCGATCTGGTCGAGCACGCTCTCGCCGCCCGGGTCGACCGCGA
The DNA here is from genome assembly GCA_036490095.1 of Caulobacteraceae bacterium. GTDB lineage: Bacteria > Pseudomonadota > Alphaproteobacteria > Caulobacterales > Caulobacteraceae > Acaudatibacter. Next base: position 10,211 of record DASXEN010000142.1, on the reverse strand, counting down.
TCGAGGTCGGCGCCACCTGGCCGTCCTGGCCGGTGAAGCGCTGGGTGTAGCCCACCGTGCCGGCGGCGACATTGAGGGCGGCGACGTAGCCGTCCTGCGCGCCGATGGCCGCCTCGCCCGGCAGGTCGCCGGTGGCCGTGCCGGTCAGCCAAACCTCGCCGTTGGCCACCGTCATCGAGGTGGCGCGCGTCGAGCCCGAGCCGCCGTAGTAGGCGATGGCGTCGGAGGCGGCCGGCTGCAGGCCGGCGGAGAAGGTGGCGGCGAAGGCGTTGAGGCCGCTGCCCGAGGCGGGGCTGGTGACCGTCCCTGCGTCGAGGGCGGCGTTGGTGGTGGTGCCGGCGACATAGACGGTCCCGTTCTGCACCTGCAGGCCGACGATGTTGCCGCCCTGCAGCGCCCCGAGGTTGCGGCTGGCGACCAGCGTCGGCGCATTGGGGTTGGTCATGTCGTATTCGCTGACCACCGCTTCGCCGTTCTGCACCCCGGCCACGTAGACGTTGCTGCCGTCGACGGCGACGCCGTTGCTGGTGTTGGGGCCGCCGGTGGCCAGCCTGGTGTCGCCGATCTGCAGCCCCTTGGCCGAGAAGGTCTGCAGGTAGCTGTTCGACGGCGCCTGCGGCCCCTGGACGCCGGTCGCGGTCTGCGACTGGCCGGTGACGTAGACCACCCCGTTCGCGCCGAAGGCCACCGCGTTGGCCTGGTTCGGCGTCAGCCCGTCGTCCTGGGCCTGCCAGACCTGGTCGCCCTGGTTGTCGTAGACGGCGACGAAGCTGTTGGCGCCGGTGGGGTCGTTGACCTTGTCGTCGGCGGCGAGCGCGCCGGTGACCTGGCCGGCGATCGCCACCTGCGAGCCGTCCGCCGAGACGGCCAGCGAGAGGCCGCTGGCGCTGGCGGCCGAGCCGAGGTCGGTGGAGAACAGCAGGTGGCCGGCCGAATCGTACTTCTGCAGCGCCACGTCCTGGCCGCCGGCCGGGGCCTGGCCGTTGGTGGTGATGTTGACGTTGGCCAGCGCATAGACCGAGCCGTCGGGCGCGACCGCCGTGGCTTGGATCGAGTTGACGCCGGAGCCGAGCCCGGTGGTGGAGATTTGGTCGTCGGCCGCGTGGGCCGGCTGGGTCGGCCCGTCGACCCCGTCGCCGCTGGCGTTGAACTTCAGCAGCTGGCTCTGGGCGTCGGGGGCGACCGTCTTGCCGGTGGAGCTGGTGGTGGACGACTGGTTGCCGACGATCTGGCCGATGTAGACCGCCGCGCCGGTGGTCGGGGCGCTGAGCGTGATGCTCTCGGCCGGGTTGGTCTTCAGCTGCAGCGCCCAGGACTGGTTGCCGGCGGAGACGGTGACGGTCTTGCCGCCGGCGGTGATGGTGTCCGGCGTGGCGGCGATCGGGTCGGACGAGAAGCTGGCGAACACCCCGGCCGCCTTCAGCTGGGCGTTCATGTAGCTGACGACATTGCCCATGGTCCGCGGCGTCGCGCCCATCTGCGTGAGGTCGATCGGCACAGTGACGGTGGCGCCGCTGCCCAGTTGGGCGTTGACGTCGAACGAGACGTTGCCTTCGAACGCCGGCACGGAGGCGCTGGAGTCGCCGGTCGTGTTGAGGGCGCCGGTCGTATAGGTGCTCTGCTGCGCCGGGGTGCTGACCGTGGAAGTCTGGCTGCCCTGGGTGACGCCGCTGGTCAGCTTCAGCTTCGAGAAGCTGGTCTGGCTGAGGAAGGTCTGCAGCTGCGTCACGCCGTTGTTGAAAGCGTTGCTCAACTGCGCCAGCTGCAGGCTGGTGGTGCTCTTGGCGCTGGCCTCGGTGGCGATCGAATAGAGGCTGTTAAGCCCGGAGTAGAGGGCGAAGAGGTTCTTGTAGTCGCTGCTGGCGCCCGGCAGGTCGAGCCGGGCGGCGCTGGGGTTGAACAGCTTGGCCCCCCCCATCGCCTGCTTGACCAGCTGGCTCTGGTTGGGCTGCGCGGTCTGCCACGGCGGGGTCGGCGCGTAGAGGGTGCTGGCGACGCTGGTGGTCGCCGAGGAGGTCAGCAGCGAGCTGGATGAGCCGGAGCTCGACGTGGTCAGCCCCTGGGGATTGGTGCCGCTCCCGCCGAAGAAGGAGCTGTACCAGCCCAGCAGCACGTTGGTGCTCAAGCTGACGGTCGACACGCTGGAACCACCTGACCCGGGGAGACGGATGTCGCCCAAGCAAGGATGATGCCGCGCGCGCGGCTTACGGGCCGTTAAGAGCGGCCCTCGAATCGGCTCAGCGGAACAGCGACAAAATGGCCGACGGCGCCTGGTTGCCGATCGGCGCGCCGGTCAGCGTCAGCTGCTGCTGCACCGAGAGGGCGGCGAGGCGGGCGCTGTCCGCGTCGAGGTTCGGATCGACGCCCGACAGCGAGGCGCCGGCCTGGGCGACCACACCGAGGTGGCTGTTGATCGCCTGGCCCTGCGCGGCGATCTCGCCGACCGCGTGGCCGACGTTGTCGATCGCCTGGCCGAGCTGGTCCGCAATGGCCGCGGCGGACGTGGGATCGGCGAGGCTGGCGCCCGCCGGCAGGCCGATCAGCGGGCCGGCGGCGGTGAGGTTGGTCCCGGTCAGGGTCGCGCCGGGCGCCTGCTGGGCCGAGAGCTCGCCGCTGACCGAGCCGTCGATCAGGTTGACGCCGCCGACGCCGGCCGCGCCGACCGCGGCCTGGATCTGCGCCAGCCCCGCCTGGAAGCCGGCGTTGAGGGCCGCGCGGGTGTCGTCGTCGAGGTCCGGGCTGGAGGCGGCGACCGCGTCCTGGCGGATCTGCGCCAGCACGTCCTGGATCGAGGAGCCGGCGGCGACGGCCGCGTCGGCGATCGACGCCGAGGTGGCGAGGCCGCCGGAAAGGCCGTTGAGCTGCGCCGAAGCGGCGCCGCCGCTGAGGTCGACGATGGTGCTGGCGCTGGCCGAGCCCTGGCCCTGGCTGAGCAGCGTGGCCGGACCCCCTGCCCCAGCGGACGCGCCGGCGTGCGGCGTCAGGGATTCCAGCGTCGCCATCGCGGCGGAGGAGGTTTGGATGCTGATGCTCATTCGGACGCCCCCGAACGGCCTTCTGGCCGCCCTTCAAATCGGCCCTCAGGCTAGGCGTGCGATGATGAGTCTATGGTTAACGGGCGCGGACGTGCGAAGGCCGCCGTCGCGGCTGGCGACGTCGGCGAAGGCCGATGCGAGCGGCCGGGGCGGTGTTTTAGGCCGCTATGCGGGCGCCAGTCGCGCTTCAGCTATGCGAGTCGACCACTGAACCGGGCTTGTAGTTCGGGTCTTCCCGCAGCTTCAGCAGCTGCTCCCTGGGGATCTGCGAGACGACCTTGCCGGTCACCGGATTGATCGTCACGTAGACGTACGATCCAGCGGCCTTGTCGTCCTCGATCACCAGACGCAGATCCGAGGGATTGGCCTCGGATCGCGTCGCGGGAGCCTGGCTGTGCTCCGCACCCGCCGGCGTGGGGGCCTGCGCTTGCGCGGGCGCCACGTCCGGCGCGGCGCCGGAGATGGGTGCTGTGTTGCTCATGTCTCCTTAGCGCTGGCCGGGAAGGCCAACGCCTCCCGAAGAGCGGTGGGCGGCGACAGCCCACGATGACCATCGCCGCCCGAACGCCCTTACCGGAACAGACCCAGGAGGGCCGACGACGCGGAGTTGGCGATCGACAGGGCCTGAATGCCAAGCTGCTGCTTGGTCTGCAGGGCCTGCAGGGTCGCGCTCTCCTTCGCCAGGTCGGCATTCACGAGATTGCCGACGCCGGTGGTCAGCGTGTCCTGGAGGTTGGAAACGAAGTTCAGGTGCGTGTCCAGCGCACCCGACGCGGTGCCGAGAGAGGCGAGCGCGTTGTCGACCTTGGCCAGCGAGTTCTCCACCGCGGTGAGGGCGGTGCCCGCCGAGGTGACCGTGCCGATGGTCGCGGTGGCCGACAGCGAGACGATCGAGCCGCCCAGCGACAGGTTCTGGGCAGTCGTCGTCAGCACCGAGGTGCCCTGCGAGTTGGCCAGCGACGTGATCTTGTTCACGCTGCCGTCCAGCAGGTTGACGCCGTTGAAGCTGGCGTTGGCCACCGTGGAGGTGATCTGGTTGCGCAGCGCCACGAAGTCGGCGTTCAGCGAACTGCGGCTGGCCGTCGAGATCGAGGTGTCGGACGCCGCCAGGGCCTTCTGCTGCATCTGGGTGAGCAGGTTGGAGACGGTGGTGCCGGCCGAGTTGGCCACGTCGATGATCGACTGGCCGGTCTGCAGCGAGTACTTGACCGCGTCGAGCGAGGAGACGGTGGCCCGTTCGCCCTGGGCGATCGCCCAGACCGCGCCGTTGTCCTTCGCCGAAGAGATCGCCAGACCCGTCGAAACGACGTTCTGGGCCTGCTGCAGCGATTGGCTGGTTTGGTTGAGGTTCTCGAGGGCGATCAATGCGCCCGCGTTGGTATTGACGCTAAGCATGGTCAACTGGTCCTTTTTCAAGGGTGTCCGGCGTCGTTTTGACAACCGGGGGCGTTTTGCCCACTAGGGAGGAAGCAATTGCCGCGCCAGCAACGGCGCCCGGCGCGACCCGGTAAATCTCTGTTTTTATTGAGTTAAAGGCTTGTTATCCAAGCCCGCTGGGCAATTTCTGCCTAACGCTGGAGCCCCTGCGGCAGAAGTTGCCGGGCTATTCGGCGCCTAGTCTGGCGCGCCAGCCGGGCAGGAAACGCCCCCCTCCCCGGCAGGAACGACCCGGCGCCAGCAGAGCCGGCCCGCCCGAGCTGCGGACAAAGCAAAGGCGGCGAGAGCTTTCGCCCTCGCCGCCCCGCTTCGACCGGCGGAAGCCCGCCGGCCGGTACGCCTGGTCTAACGGAACAGCCCCAACAGCGCCGACGACGCGGAGTTGGCGATCGACAGGGCCTGGATGCCAAGCTGCTGCTTGGTCTGCAGGGCCTGCAGGGTCGCGCTCTCCTTGGCGAGGTCGGCGTTCACGAGGTTGCCGATCCCGGTCGTCAGCGTGTCCTGAAGGTTGGACACGAAGTTGAGGTGGGTGTCCAAAGCCTTCGAGGAGGTCCCCATCTCCGCCAGCGCATTGTCCACCTGGGCCAGCGACGTCTGCACGGTGCTGAGCACCGCCGTCGCCGCCGTCACCGTGCCGATGGTCGAGGTAGCCGTGATCGTGACGACGCCGCCGCCGAGGGAGAGGTTCTGCGCGAGCGTCGTCAGCACCGAGGTGCCTTGGGCGTTCGCCAGCGACGTGATCTTGGTCAGGCTGCCGTCCAGCAGGTTGACGCCGTTGAACTGTGCGTTCTGGACGGTCGACGTGATCTGGTTGCGCAACGCCACGAAGTCGGCGTTGAGCGAATCACGGCTGGCCGTGTTGATCGACGTGTCGGACGCTGCCAGCGCCTTCTGCTCCATCTGCGTGAGCAGGTTGGAGACGGTGGTGCCGGCGGAGTTGGCGACATCGAGGATCGACTGGCCGGTCTGCAGCGAGGACTTGACGGCGTCCAGCGAGGAGACCGTCGCACGTTCGCCCTGGGCGATGGCCCAGATAGCGCCGTTGTCCTTCGCAGAAGCGACCATCAGGCCCGTCGAGACGACGTTCTGGGCTTGTTGGAGCGATTGGCTGGTGGTGTTGAGGTTCTCCAGAGCGACGAGGGCGCCCGCGTTGGTGTTCACGCTAAGCATGACTTGAGTTTCCTTTTCCTAGGGGGCCGGCGTCGTTGCGGAAGCCGGGGGCGTTTTGCCCAGTCGCGTGACCAGCAAACGGCGCGCCGGCCTCGGCGGCCGCGAAGCTAAGCGTTAATCGCTTGATTTCATTGAGGCGCCGCAGCGCGCTGCGACATTCCTAGCCAGGCGAAAATTGCCGGCCGGCAAAGGCGGCGGCAGAAGTTGCCGGCAGGTTCGTCAGGCCGCTTCGGGGCGCCCGGACAGGCCCTGCATCATCATCCGGTTGATGTCGATCAGGGTCTCGAGGTCGCCCTTCTTCTGCATCACGTGGCTTGAGTGGCGATGCACGAACAGGCTGAGCGAGATGATCTGGGCGCGCACCGGCTCCGGCAGGGTGTTGGTCGGGCTCGAGCAGTCGTCCGCCAGCGCCGCCCACATCCGGCGGTTCCAGTGCAGCACGTCGATCCAGGCGCCGAAGTTCTCGCGCGGCGTGGTCTGCAGATCCATCAGGGCGCGGGTGACCTGGGCGAACAGCCGGTACTCCGCGTCCCGCGGCGACTCAGACCGCTGCGCCGCCTGCTGATACGCGCGGAGCGACATTCCCCAACCTCTCGTCTTCGTATTCGATGAGTTTGCGGCAAAGCATGAGTGCTCGATAATACTCCTTTGTCATCACGTACCGCGAAATATTGACGCAGTCCGTGAGCACTTCAGGATTATGCACCGCCCCCATGAACTCGGTCAGCCGCTGAACGAATTCGTCGTGGTACTGGTCGCCGTCGGTCTGGGCGAGGTACATCATCATTACCGGAAAGTATATGCGGCGCGACGGAGTCGCCGCATCTTCGGCTTGCATGATGTCCTTTTCGCGCAGGACCGACGCCTTGTTCTGCAGCAGCAGGGCGCTTCGGCGATCCCCGTTCTGCACGACAGCGCCGTTGAGGACGAACTTTTCGCCCGGCTTCAACGACAGCTTCAGCGGCATGGAACACCCCTCGCAGCGCGCGGTTCGACAAAACTGACTGGCGGCTCCGGGCCCGCGCGCATCGCTTAACCGCTCGAAGCTTGCGGCACGCTAAAGCGACATGGTTAACGGCGCCTTGCTCAGGGTCCGGCTCGGGGTCCGGCTCGGGGTCCGGCGGGGCGCCCGCCCGCCTTTACGCGCGCTTAACGATCGCGGCGCGAGGTGGGCCCGCCACGCGCCGCGCGCGCCCGATTCGATACCCCCGTACGCCATGCCCAGATCCTCCGCGAAGTCGTCCGCCTCGGCCGCCGCGCTCGGCTTCGCGCCGCCGCCCGAACCGCCGCCCTCCGACGGCGACGGCGCGAGCCCGGCCGCGCTCGCCAAGCTGGAAGGCGCGATCTCGGAGCTGAAGGCGCTGGCGGTCGCGCCGATGCTGCGCCGGGCGATCGCCGCCCTGCGCGAGGAGGACCCGAAGGCCGGCTCGGAGTGGGCGCTGAAGGCGCTGAACCAGGATCCCGAGTCCGGCATGGCCTGGTACGTCCTGGCCGTGGCCCGCGAGAAGGCCGGCGACTTCACCAGCTCGATCAAGGCCTACCAGTCGGCCCTCGCCCTGCTGCCGGAAGAGACCGAGGTGGCCAACGACCTCGGGCGGCTCGCCTTCCGCATGGGGATGAAGGACCTCGCCGAGCAGCTGTTCCGCCGCTACCTGGCGACGCACCCCACCGCCTGGGGCACCATGTCGAGCCTCGCCACCACGGTGAAGGACCAGGGCCGCTTCGCCGAGGCGATCGACATCCTGCGCACCGCCGTGAAGGGCAATCCCACCGACCCGCAGCTGTGGAACGCGCTCGGCACCGTGGTTTCCGAGCAGGCCGACTTCAAGACCGCGATCATCTTCTACGACGAGGCGCTGCGCCTCGATCCCGAGTTCGCCTACGCCCGCTACAACCGCGGCAATGCGCGCCTGGAGAGCGGCGACACCGAGGGCGCGCTGGAGGACTGCGAGGCCGCCGTCGCCGCCGCCAAAGCCGAGGACGACCGGGCGATGATGCAACTGGCCCGCTCGACCATCAAGATCGGCCTCGGGCGCATCGGCGAGGGCTGGGACGACTACGAGGCCCGGCTCAACCCGCTGTTCGCCAACGCCACCGCCTTCCTGGTCGAGCGCCCGCTGTGGACCCCCGAGGCGCCGCTGGCCGGCAAGCACCTGCTGGTGATGGGCGAGCAGGGCCTGGGCGACGAGGTGCTGTTCGGCAACCTGCTGCCGGAGGTGCTGGAGGCGCTGGGGCCGGACGGCAAGCTGACGCTGGCGCTGGAGCCGCGCCTCGTGCCGCTGTTCCAGCGCTCGTTCCCAACCGCCGACGTGGTCCCGCACGTCACCTACCGCCAGCACGGCCGCAACTACCGCCTGGCGCCGGAGCTGGGCGACCTCAGCCGCTTCGACCTCTGGGTCCCGATGGCCTCGCTGCTGCGCCGCTTCCGCCGCCGGCTGGAGGATTTCCCGGCCCGCGCCGGCTTCCTCGCCGCCGATCCGGCCAGCGTCGCCCACTGGCGCGAGGCGCTGGCCGCCGCGCCGGCCGGCCGCAAGGTCGGCATCCTCTGGAAGAGCATGAAGGTCGAAGCCGCGCGGGCCCGCTACTACTCGCCGTTCCAGCTCTGGACGCCGGTGCTGAGGACGCCCGGGGTCACCTTCGTCAACGTGCAGTACGGCGACTGCTCGGCGGAGATCGAGTGGGCCAGGCGCGAGCTCGGCGTCGACATCTGGACGCCGCCCGGCATCGACCTGAAGCAGGACCTCGACGACATCGCCGCCCTGACCAGCGCGCTGGACCTGACCATGGGCTTCGCCAACGCCACCTCCAACATCGCCGCCGCCTGCGGCGCGCCGACCTGGATCATCTCGGTGCCGGGCGCCTGGACCCGGCTCGGCACCGACCACATGCCCTGGTACCCCACGGCGCGGATCTTCAATCCGCCGGGCCTCGACCGCTGGGAGGAGACGATGGCGGGCGTCGCCGAGGCGCTGGCGGCGGACTGAGCCCACGGAACGGGCCTCGCCGCCCGGCCGTTTTGCGGTCGCCACACCGGAGGACCGCATGCCCGACCGCGACGACTTCCAGCCCGACGACCAGGATTCCGACGACCAGGACCAGGCGGAGGTGTTCGACGAGGAGAACATCACCCCCGACGGCCGCGACATCGCCACGTCCGACCTGCAGCGCGACCTCTTCGACGCCACCAGCTTCCCGGAAGACGCCAACGACGCCCTGGCGGCCGACGACGACTTCGATCCCGACGCGGCGGACGAGGCGGAGCTGGAAGAGGTGACGATGGCCGAGGGGGACCTCGACGAGCCGCGCTCGTTCGTCCGTGGCGGCGGCGCCGACCTGGTCGGCGACGATCTCATCCAGCCGGCCGACCTGGAGGCCGAGGGCCTCGCCGACGACGACATCGAGGCGCCCGGCGGCGAGGACGACGCGGCCGACGACACGCCGAGCGAGCGCGCGCTGCGTCGTCCCTAGGCGCCTCGGCCGCTGCGGCGCCGATTGCCGCACACGCCCTATTCTCGCGCCCTTGCGCGCCAAACCCGCTTGAACATCGCGCCCGGCCCTTTAGGGTGAGGCCGGATTTGAACAATTGTTCGAGCCTCACGAGAGGCCCGGGAGCGGTGAATGAGCGAGCGTTTCGAAGGCACGGCCGACTACGTCGCGACAGACGACCTGAAGATCGCGGTCAACGCGTCGGTGGCGCTGGAACGGCCCCTGCTGATCAAGGGCGAGCCCGGCACCGGCAAGACGGTGCTGGCCTATGAGGTGGCCAAGGCCCTCGACGCGCCGCTGATCACCTGGCACATCAAGTCGACCACCAAGGCGCTGCAGGGCCTCTACGAGTACGAGGCGGTGACCCGCCTGCGCGACTCACAGCTCGGCGACGAGCGGGTCAAGGACGTCAGGAACTACATCAAGCACGGCAAGCTCTGGGACGCATTCGAATCGGACGTGCGCCCGGTGCTGCTGATCGACGAGATCGACAAGGCCGACATCGAGTTTCCGAACGACCTCCTGCAGGAGCTCGATCGGATGGAGTTCTACGTCTACGAGACCGACGAGACCATCAAGGCCAAGATCCGTCCGGTGGTGATCATCACCTCCAACAACGAGAAGGAGCTGCCGGACGCCTTCCTGCGCCGCTGCTTCTTCCACTACATCCGCTTCCCCGACGACCAGACCATGCGTCAGATCATCGACGTCCACTATCCGGGGATCAAACAGAAGCTGGTCTCCGAGGCGCTGCGCATCTTCTACGACATGCGCAAGGTGCCGGGCCTGAAGAAGAAGCCTTCGACGTCGGAGCTGCTCGACTGGCTGAAGCTGCTGATGGTCGAGGACATCGATGGCGACGCGCTGAAGGAAAAGGATCCGACCAAGCTGATCCCGCCGCTGCACGGCGCCCTCTTGAAGAACGAGCAGGACGTGCAGCTGTTCGAACGCCTCGCCTTCCTCGCCCGCCGCGAGGGCTCCGGCGCCCGCCCGGGACAGATGTAGCGAATCGGAGGCGGGACCGGCGACGCACTGCGCCGGTCCCGCCCCGGCCATGCTTCAAATAGAGAGTGGGGGGCGCGG
>DASXEN010000133.1:0-22806 GCA_036490095.1 Caulobacteraceae bacterium | reverse complement strand
GGCCGAGTCCAGCACCTCGAAGTGGGCCTGGCCGGGGCGCAGGTTGGAGAGCGGCGTGTAGTGCTCCTCGGTGGTCTGGTCGACGATGTCCGAGTGGCGCTGGCTGAAGGTGCCGCGCACCGCGTCCTGGCCGGAGAGGCGCACCGGGTAGCCCTGGTCGAGCAGGGTGGCGAAGGCCAGGTGCTCGCCGGTGGCCCAGTCGATGTTCTCGCCGGCCTCGATGGCGGCGCGGCGGTTCTCGATCACCCGCCGCACGGTCTTGTGCACGTCGATGCGGCCCGGCAGCGTGGTGAACTTCAGGCCGAGGTCGCGCAGCTTCTGCAGCGGCACGGCGGTCTCGCCGCGGCGCTCCTCGTGCTCGGGCGTCAGCCCGGCCCACTTGCCGTCCAGCCAGTCGGCGCGGTCGGCCTGGTAGGTCTTGCCGGCGTCGAACTCCTCGTCGAGGTAGGCGTCGAACGCGTCGATGAAGCCCTTCAGCTCCTCGGCGGTGATTACCCCCTCGTCGATCAACCGCTGGCCGTAGAGCTCGCGCACCGTCGGGTGGTGCTTGATCGCCAGGTACATCAGGGGCTGCGTCATCGTCGGATCGTCGCCCTCGTTGTGGCCGAACCGGCGGTAGCAGAACATGTCGATCACCACGTCCTTGCCGAACTGCTGGCGGTACTCGGTGGCGACCTTGGCGGCGTGCACGACGGCTTCCGGGTCGTCGCCGTTGGCGTGGAAGATCGGCGCCTCGACCATCAGCGCCGTGTCGGACGGATAGGGGCTGGTGCGCGAATAGCGCGGGCTGGTGGTGAAGCCGATCTGGTTGTTGACGATGAAGTGGATCGCCCCGCCGGTGCGGTAGCCCTTCACGCCCATCAGGTTGAAGCACTCGGCGATCACCCCCTGGCCGGCGAAGGCGGCGTCGCCGTGCAGCAGCAGCGGCAGCACGTGGCCGCGCCCGGTGGTGGGGTTCTCGCGCAGGGAGAAGGCCTGCTTGGCCCGCGCCTTGCCCAGCACCACCGGGTTGACGATCTCCAGGTGGCTGGGGTTGGCGGTCAAGGACAGGTGCACCGAGTTGTCGTCGAAGCTGCGGTCCGACGAGGCGCCCAGGTGGTACTTGACGTCGCCCGAGCCCTCCACGTCCGACGGCAGCGACGAGCCGCCCTGGAACTCGTGGAAGATCACCCGGTAGGGCTTGCCCATCACTGCGGCGAGCGTGTTGAGGCGCCCGCGGTGCGGCATGCCGACGACGATGTCGCGCACGCCCAGCGCCCCGCCGCGCTTGATGATCTGCTCCAGCGCCGGGACCATGCTCTCGGCCCCGTCGAGGCCGAAGCGCTTGGTGCCGGGAAAGCGCTTGTGCAGGAAGCGCTCGAAGCCCTCGCCCTCGATCAGCTTCTTGAGGATGGCGATCTTGCCCTCGCGGGTGAAGGCGATTTCCTTGTCGCGGCCCTCGATGCGCTGCTGCAGCCAGGCCTTCTCGGCCGGGTCGGTGATGTGCATGTACTGCACGCCGATGGCGCCGCAGTAGGTGCGCCGCAGGATCTCCAGGATCTCGCGGATGGTGGCGCTTTCCAGGCCCAGCACATAGTCGAGGAAGATCGGCCGGTCGTAGTCGCTCTCGGCGAAGCCGTAGCGGGCCGGGTCGAGCTCGGAGGCGTCGCCCTGGGTGATGGCCAGGCCCAGCGGGTCGAGGTTGGCGCGCAGGTGGCCGCGCATGCGGTAGGCGCGGATCATCATGATGGCGCGCAGCGAATCCAGCGTGCGGGCGCGCACCTCGTCGGGCGTGGCGGCCGGCTGCGCGCCGGCGATGCGCGTCTCCAGCTTGGCGTCGAGCGCCGGCCACAGGCCGTCGATGGCCGAGAGCCAGTCGGGCCTGGCCTCCGGGATCGGCTCCGGCGCCCACGGCGGCGGCTCGCCGGCCTTGGCGACGTCGGCGGCCTGGTCGCGCAGGCTGTCGAAGAAGGCCCGCCACGACGGCTCGACCGAGCCCGGGTTCTTCGCCCAGCGGCCCTGCAGGTCTTCGACGAACCCGGTGTTGCCGCCGTAGAGGAATGAAGTCTCGGCCAGAACCTCGTTCAGCCGTCCAGCGTCGTCCGCCATCTGCCTCTCGCTTTGAGCCCGCCTGGGCCTTCGCGTGAGGTCCGGGCGGGGCCCGTTCAGATAGTTACTTTTCAGGCCCCTTTCAGGACCTCGACCATCGTCGTGCCGAGCGCCGCCGGCGAAGCTGAGACGCGGATTCCCGCAGCCTCCATGGCGGCGATCTTGTCTTCCGCGCCCCCCTTGCCCCCGGAGATGATCGCGCCGGCGTGACCCATGCGGCGGCCGGGCGGCGCGGTGCGCCCGGCGATGAAGCCCACCATTGGCTTCTTGGTTTTTGAATATTTAATGAACTCGGCCGCGTCTTCCTCCGCCGCGCCGCCGATCTCGCCGATCATGATGATCGATTCGGTGGCCGGATCGGCGAGGAACATCTCCAGGATCTCGATGAATTCGGTGCCCTTCACCGGGTCGCCGCCGATGCCGACCGCGGTGGTCTGCCCAAGGCCCACCTGGGTGGTCTGGAACACCGCCTCGTAGGTCAGGGTGCCGGAGCGGGAGACGACGCCCACCGAGCCGGGGCGGAACATGTTGCCCGGCATGATGCCGATCTTGCAGGCGTTGGGCGCCGGGGTCAGCGCGCCGGGGCAGTTCGGCCCGATCAGCCGCGACTTCGAGCCCGACAGCGAGCGCTTCACCTTGATCATGTCCTCCACCGGGATGTTCTCGGTGATGCAGACGATCAGCGGCACCTCGGCGTCGATCGCCTCGAGGATGGCGTCGGCGGCGAAGGCGGGCGGCACGTAGATGGCGCTGGCGGTGGCGCCGGTCCTGGCGGCCGCCTCGCCGACCGTGTCGAACACCGGCAGTCCCAGGTGGGTCGTGCCGCCTTTGCCGGGCGTGACGCCGCCCATCATCCTGGTGCCGTAGGCGATCGCCTGCTCGGAGTGGAAGGTGCCTTGCGCGCCCGTGAACCCTTGGCAGATCACGCGCGTCTCCGCGCCGACGAGAATGGACATCTAGGCTCTTTGCTGCAGTGGGGCGGCGCTCGTGAAAGCGCCAGCGGCGGCCATCCCATAGGCGATGCCGCCGCGCATGCAAAGCCCGGCGAAAGGTGCGGCCAGTTGAAGCAATCGCAGCTAGGCGCCGCCCTGCGACACAATCTCCCGTTGCCGGGCGCGCAGACGCAGCCGATGGTCCGCCTCGGGCTTAGGCGCGGTTGTCTGATGTCCGCCGGTAACCTCCCCAAGGATTCGGCGGACAGGCCCAAAGGCCCGGCGGATCGCTCCGCCGGGCCTTTTCTACGCTCCATCAGGCGCTTGGAGAATACCGAAACAGGGTGAGCTTGGCGCGGTCGAGGCCGTGGTCGCGGCTGAGCTCGACCCGCACGCCCTCAGCGCCCGCCCCGGCGGCCACCACCGCCTTCAGCGCCGCGTCGTCGTCGACCGTGCCCGCGCCCTTGGCGGCCCCGCCCAGCCACACCGTCGTATCGGCGCTCTGCGAGGCGGGCGGGCCGTAGCGCTCGGTGAAGTAAGCCTTCAGGTCGTCGCCCACCGGATGGTCGGAGGCCATGTTGCAGCGGAAATAGCGAATCTGCGCCGGGGCCGCGGCGGTGACGACGCCGCTCTGCACGTTGGCCTCCACGTAGGCCGAGAGGTCGCCGTCCTGTGTCGTGCGCCGGCTCTCGCCGCCGGCCTCGCGCTTGTAGCCGTCCGGATGCTCCAGGTAGCCCATGAAGTGCGGCCAGCCCCACACCTCGCCGTGCGCGGCCACCTTGGCGGCATCGGGCGCGTCGGCCTCGCAGAGCTTGAAGAGCCCGCGGGCGGCGGTCTGGCTCCAGCTCAAGAGGTCAGACTCATCGGCGTGCGCCGGCGCGCCGGCCGATGCCAGCGCCGTCGCCGCGAGCAGGGCTGCAAACCCGAGCTTCATGCCGAGCCTCCTTCGAGCCCCAGCCGCCGGTGGCTACTTGGTGTAGGCCTGGAAGACCAGGATGCCGGCGTCGGAGTCGGCCTGAAACTTCAGCACCCCGAAGCCGCCGCCCTTGTCCATCGCCGCCTGCACGCCGGCCGCGCCGACATGCTCGGGCGAAGCGCCGCCGAGCTTCACGTAGTAGACCGCCAGCGTCTTGTCGGCCTTGTTGTCCTGGTCGACGCCGCCCAGCCAGGCCTTGCCCGCGTCGATCAGGCCGGCGTCGGCCTTGTTGACCGTCAGCTTGCAGGTGTCGACCTTGAAGTCGCCGCCCTTGGTGTGCTGCAGGCCGCGGGTGACGAGCAGCGTCATCGTCTCCGACCCCGCCGGCTTCTCCCGCGCGGCCTTGTCGGTGAGCGAAACGCCGGCCTCGGTCGGGGCGATCACCTGGGTGTCCTTCCAGCCGTCCGCGTCCGCGGCCTTGACGGCGCCGACGTAGTCGCCGTTGGCGCTCCAGCAGATCTTCTGGAACGCGCCGAACGCTGGATCGCCGCCCTGGGCGAAGCTGGTGACGGGGACCGCGAGCGCGGCGGCGGCCGCAGCGAGACTGAGGATACGGATCATGTGGGGTCTTGAGCTCTTCCTGGGTTGTTCACAGCACAATCGCGGCGGGACGCGGCGATGGCAAGGCCGCTGCTACGCCGCCTTCACCGCCGCGACGATCTTCTCGGCGCCGTCGGCGAGGTCGTTGGCGGCGATGACGTTGAGGCCGCTCTCGGCGATGATCTGCTTGCCGAGCTCGACGTTGGTGCCTTCCAGGCGGACCACCAGCGGCACCTTCAGCCCCACCTCCTTCACCGCCGCGACCACGCCCTCGGCGATGATGTCGCAGCGCATGATGCCGCCGAAGATGTTGACCAGGATGCCCTTCACGTTGGGATCGGCGGTGATGATCTTGAAGGCGGCGGTCACCTTCTCCTTGCTGGCCCCGCCGCCGACGTCGAGGAAGTTGGCCGGCTCGGCGCCGTAGAGCTTGATGATGTCCATGGTGGCCATGGCCAGGCCCGCGCCGTTGACCATGCAGCCGATCTCGCCGTCGAGGGCGACGTAGGAGAGCTCGTGCTTGGACGCCTCGATTTCCTTGGCGTCCTCCTCGGTGATGTCGCGCAGCTCGACGATCTCCGGATGGCGGTAGAGGGCGTTGTCGTCGAAGCCCACCTTGGCGTCGAGCACCTTCACGTCGCCGCTGTCGGTGGCGATCAGCGGGTTGATCTCCAGGAGGCTCATGTCCTTCTCGACGAAGGCCTTGTAGAGCTTCGGCAGCAGCGCGCGGGCCTGCTTGGCGGTGTCGCCCTTGAGGCCCAGCGCCTCGGCCAGCTGCAGCCCGTGGTGCGGCCAGACGCCGGTGGCGGGATCGACGGTGAAGGTGTGGATGCGGTCCGGGGTCGAGTGGGCGACCTCCTCGATGTCCATGCCGCCCTCGGTGGACGCCACCACCGCCACCCGGCTGGTCTCGCGGTCGACCAGCAGCGAGAGGTAGTACTCCTTGGCGATCGCCGCGCCCTCCTCGATGTAGAGGCGGCGCACCACGCGGCCCTTGGGGCCGGTCTGGTGGGTCACCAGCGTCATGCCCAGCATCTTGCCGGCGATGTCGCGCACCTCGTCGATCGAGCGGGCCAGCTTGACGCCGCCGCCCTTGCCGCGGCCGCCGGCGTGGATCTGCGCCTTCACCACCCAGACCGGGCCGCCGAGCTTCTCGGCCGCCGCCACCGCTTCCTCGACCGAGAAGGCCGGATAGCCGCGCGGGACCGGCACGCCGAACTCGGCGAGGACGGTCTTGGCCTGATGCTCGTGGATGTTCATGGAGGCTCCCGGGTCGAAGGACGCCGGGCCTTATAGGAAGCGTCCGGAGGCTTAGCAATCGAGCGCGCCGAGGCTCGCCGGACACGCCGTCAGGGTGGCGCGGCGACGACGGTGAGCGACAGCGGCGGCAGCGTCAGCGAGGCGGCGAAGGTCTCGAAGCGCTTCGGCGGCAGGTCGCGGGCCGGGCGGCTGGCTTCGCCGCGGTCGAGCCAGGCGTACTCGTCCGACGAATACTGAACGACGCTCAGGCGCCGGCCGGCGCCGAGCGCCGCGCCGCCGGCGAAGGCGATCGGCGTGCGATGGGCGCGGGCCTGGTCGCGGTTGATCAGCATCACCGACCAGCGCCCGTCCGCCGCCTTCAGCGGATAGGCGACCACGAAGGGCCGCCCTTGCGGATCGGCCAGCGCCGCGCGGGCCGCGTAGAGCGTGTGCGGCTGGCCCGCCGGCGCGCCCCAGTCGCCCGTCATCATCCGCTCGGCGAAATAGACCGGCATCGGCCAGCGCGAGTGGCCGTCGTCGTCCGCCTCCCACAGCATCATGTTGCCGTAGCCGGCGCAGGCGAAGCGCTGGTTGGCTGGCTGGTCGGGGGTGAAGCCGAACATGAAGGCCTGGGCCCCGCCGAGGCTGAGGAAGTGGCCGACAATGTCGCCGGCCAGCAGAGCGCTCGGCAGCTGCGACATCACCCGCCCGGCGAACGGCGAGGCGCCGTATTCGGTGATCGCCCAGGGGATGGTCCGCGGCACGCCGGCCGCGGCGATCTTCGCCGCCAGCCGCTCCATCTGCCCGGTCTCGTCCCTGAGCAGCGCGCCGGCCGGCCGGCAGGTGTCGTCGAACACATAGTGCTCGAAGGAGAAGAATTGCAGCTGGTCCAGCCCCTCGCGCGCCTTCAGCTCGGCGACGAAGCGGCCCATCCACGACGTCCCTGCGGCGGTGTCGGGCCAGGTTCCGGTGAGGGCGTTCTGCATACTGGGGCCGCCGAAGCGCACGCCCGGCGCCGCGGGGCGCAGCGCCTTCACCCACTCGAGATAGAGGTCGGCGTAGTCCTCCGGGCGGATGAAGTGGCCGTCCGGCTCCTCACCGAGCTCGACCTGGTCGACCGGCCAGCCGCGGCGGCGGACGTAGGCGAGTTCGGCCACGGCGTTCTGCGGCGTGTCGTAGAACACCCCCACCGGCAGCATCAGCGGCTTGCCGCCGTTGAGGCCGCTGCCGAACACCAGGTCGAGGCTCGGCTGCTCGGTGTCCGGGTCGCGGTCGGCGGCGCGGTGCCAGGGGTCGGTGGAGGAGACCTGCGTCACCGTCTGGCCGGTGCGCGAGGCGCCGTGGCGCACGGCGTCCCGGAAGCGGCCGTCCGGCCCGACCACCCCGAAGCCCAGCTCGCGCACGGCGAAGCCCAGCCGGTCGCGCACGTCGGTCGAGCCGGGCGGGGCGGTCTGCGACGAGCGCAGCAGCAAGAGGCGGATGAAGTGGGAGGCGACCGGCCGGTCAGCGAGGCGGATCACCGCCGTGTCGGGCTCGCCCTCGATGGTCCGCTCGCCGTTCGGGAAGGTGCGCCAGGCGCCGGGCGCTTCGGCGGTCTGCTTGCCTTCCTGGAAGCCGTCGGGTCCGTCCCAGTACTGCACCAGGAAATGGCGGGCGAACGGCGACGCCCAGAGGATGCGCGCGGCGTCGAAGCGGGTCAGGGCCGCGAACGAGACCACAATCCACTGCGGCCGCGCCTCGGCCAGGCCGGTGAAGCGCGCCTCCAGGTAGGGGTTGCTCTTCCAGAAGCTGGCCGGATCGCCGTCGTCGAGGCGCGAGTAGCCGGCGTTGTTGGCGTTGTCGATGGTGTCGCCGCGCCGCGGCAGGCTGTAGCCCCAGGTGACGGCGGGCGGCGCGTCGGCGCTAGGATCGCCGGTCCAGTAGCCCTGCTGGTGCGCCGCATCGCTCCAGGTCCCATGCTCGGTCCAGTGCCAGACCTCGATCCCGAGCTCCGGGCGGGTGCGGTAGCTGACCCGGCGCAGGCCCGCCGACTTCATCTTCTCGATGTTGAACGCCGTCAGGCTCTGCTCGACGCCGCCCGCCTCCGTGCCGTCGAGCGCCGCGCCCAGCGCGTCGTCGGGCGTGAAGACGTTCAGTGGCTTGTCCAGGTCGATCGTAACCGGATCGAGAACGGGCGGCGGCGGCGCGGCGGCGGCCAGCGCCAGCGCCGCGGCCGCGAGCAGCGCCCGCCCGCATCGGCGCGTCGTCAGTTGGCTTCCCGCGAGCGCCACGGCCAGACGCGGCGCGGCCGCACGGCGTCGGAGCGCCGCCGCCCCGCCTTCGGCGCGTCCATCGCCACCGTCGCCCGCCGTTCCAGCTTGCCCCAGCCGACCCGTGCGCCGCGCACGGCGCTGACGATCGACTTCACCACGACGTAGTACATCAGCTGCCGGTAGCCGAAGCGCTGCACCGGCAGCCAGACCAGGTCTTTCCACGGCGCACGGCGCTCCAGCGCCATGCCCAGCGCGCCGGCCGAGAGGTCGAGGAAGATGAAGGCGGCCCAGTAGAACACCGAGCGCAGGAAGTCGTCCGGCGACCACTCCACCGGGTGGTAGTTGCGCGCGTAAAGGGTCCAGATCAGGCTCCAGACGATCGCCACGTCGACCAGCGGCGAGACCGAGGTCAGCACGATCTGGAACAGCCAGATCTGCGGCAGGGCGACGAAGCCCAGCACCGGCTGCTTGCGGTTGAACAGCGCCGCCCGGTGCTTCCAGATGCATTGCAGGGTGCCGAACGACCAGCGGAAGCGCTGCTTCAGCAGGCCGGCGACGTTGTCCGGGGCCTCGGTGTAGGCGCGCGCCTCGCTGTCGAACTCCACCCGCCAGCCGGCGCGCTGGCAGGCGATGGTGAGGTCCTGGTCTTCCGCCAGGGTGTCGTGTGGATAGCCGCCCAGCGCCTCCAGCGCCGAGCGCCGCCACGCGCCGACCGCGCCCGGCACCACGGTCACCGCCCCCAGCGCCGCCAGCGCCCGCCGCTCCAGGTTCTGGGCGGTGACATACTCCAGCGCCTGCCAGCGGGTGACCAGGTTGAGGCGGTTGCCGACCACCGCGTTGCCGGCCACCGCGCCCACCTTCGGGTCGGCGAACCAGCGCACCAGCAGGGCGATGGTCTCGGGTGGGAACAGGGTGTCGGCGTCGAGCGCGACGATGATCTCGCCCTTCGCCTCGGCGAGGCCGCGGTTGAGCGCCCGCGCCTTGCCGCCGTTCTGGAAGCTCATCAGGGTGACGCGCGGATCGTCGGCGAACGCCTCGCGCACCTTGGCGGCGGTGGCGTCGGTCGAGCCGTCGTCCAGCACCCGCACCTCCAGCCGCCGCCAGTTCGAGTGGAGGATGCGGGCCACCGAGGCGACGATCACCTTCTCCTCGTTGAAGCAGGGGATCAGCACCGACACCATCGGCCCTTCGCCGGGATCGAGCGGCGCCGGCGTGCGCCGCGGCGCGATCACCCGGTGGGCGAGCGCGAAGCTGGCCAGGAAGGCGAGCCGCGCCACCCCCAGCACGATGGCGGTGATGAAGAGGGTGGTGAGGATGAAGTCGACGTAGCGGAAGAAGCCGAAGCCCAGCCGGTCGATCCACAGCTCCACCGAGCTGCGCGAGGTCGGCGGCATCGCCTGCGCCGGCGTCATGCCGGCCAGCTCGCCGACCGTGACCAGCTTCAGCCCCCTGGCGCGGATCGCGTCGATCAGCTTCGGCAGCGCCTTCACGGTCTCGCTGCGGTCGCCGCCGGCGTCGTGCAGCAGCACCACCTGGCCGGGGTCGCTGGCGTCGCCCAGCCGCGCCATCACCCGCTGCACGATCAGGTCCGGCGCCGGCATCTGGCCGCTCGGCATCCGCTGCCAGTCGTCGGGGTCGATGCGCAGCCCGACGATCAGGTAGCCGAGCCGCTGGGCGATCAGCAGCGGCTCGACCTCGGCCGGCGTCGAGGGCTCGGCGTCGCCGAAATAGGGCGGCCGGAACAGCCGCATCGAGCGGCCGGTGACCACCTCGAACAGCCGCTGGGTGGTGTTCAGCTCCAGGTCGGTCTGGGTGGTGGGCGTCGCGCCGATGTTGGGGTGGGTCCAGGTGTGGCTGCCGACCACGTTGCCCTCGCGCACCTCGCGCGCCACCAGGTCCGGCCGGTCCTGCATGTTCTGGCCGATCACGAAGAAGGTGGCGTTGGCGTGCTTGGCCTTGAGCACGTCGAGGATCCTCGGCGTCCAGCGCCCGTCCGGCCCGTCGTCGAAGGTCAGCGCCACCCAGCCCGGACGCCAGCCGTAGCGCTGCATCACGTAGGAGGTGGGCATCACCTGGTAGTCCTCGCCGGAGATCAGCCCGTTGTCGGGGTCGATCTCGTAGGAGCGCTGGCCGGCGCCGGGCGTGGCGCTGACGTGCAGCACCTCGCCGCTGCCGTCGAAGTCCACCGCGGTCGAGGGGGCGATCACGTTCAGCCCCACCGGCTTCACCTTGCCGTAGGGCTGGCGCAGGAAGTTCCAGGTGGCCGGGTCCTCCTCGCCCATCCGCCACAGCGCGTAGCCGCGCGGCCGGTAGGCGTCGGCGACCTTGACCTCGTTGAACACCGTCGCCGCGTCGAGGAACCAGACCATGTGCTTGGTGCCGTCGTCCTCCTGATAGGCGAAGCGGGGGTTCAGCGCGTCGTCGTCCATGCTCACCTGGGCGTCGGAATCGCGGGCCTCCTGGGTGGTCTCGTAGAACAGCGAGGTCTCGCCGTCGGTGGCCTTGCCGTCCTTGCCCAGCGTCCAGTCGTAGCCGTAGGCGCCCAGCGCCACGACGGTCTTGGCCGGGTCGAGCTTCGGCGCGAGGCGGGCCATGTTCTGCTCGAACCAGTCCTCGCCGGCGATCGGCCCCGGCTGGCCGGCCGCGCCCTTGCCGCCGCCCCAGTGCTGGTCGTAGGCCATCAGCACCACGGTGTCGGCGTTGGCCGCCAGCGGCCGCACGTCGAGGTTCGGGTCGTCGAAATCCATCGACACCCAGACTTCCCGGCCGAGCGGCTTCAGCGCCGCGCGGGCCTGCGCCAGCAGCAGCGGGTACTGGGCCATCGCCTTCGGCGACAGGTCCTCCAGGTCGAAGATGTAGCCGCCGTAGCCGTGGTCCTTGGCCAGGCGCACCAGGTTGGTGACCAGCGCCGTCCGTGCGGCCGGATTGAGCAGCAGCGCGTCGGCCAGCGGCCCGTCGGGCAGCTTGTCGTGGAAATTGTGCACCAGCGGCAGCACCGAGGGCGCGCTCTTGGCGCTGGCGATCAGCGCCTCGGTCTGCGGGTCCGGCGTCACCGTGACCGGTCCCAGCGAGCCGTTGAGGAAGATCCACTGCGGCGCGAACACGTCGAGCTGGTCGATGTGCTTGGCCAGCGAGGCGCGCGAGGTCGGGTCGGTGGGGTCGTAGAAGCCCACCGACAGCGGCCGCGTCGGCCCGCCCGGCAGGCCGGCGTTGGGCCGGCGGGGCACGTGGGTCCAGGCCGGCTTGCCGCGCAGCCGGTGGGCGGTCTCCACGTGCAGCGCCTGCAGCACCCGCGGGTCCTTCAGCGACAGCGCCGGCAGGCGCGGCGCGAACGCCAGCGTGGCGAAGAAGCCGGCAACGATCAGCGCGGCCAGCGAGACCAGCAGGCCAAGGCCGAATCGGGCGCGGCGATCGCGCCGTCCGGTCGGATCGTGGAATATGAAATCGGCCATCGAGGCCCGTGGATCATCCGCCCGTCGTGTTCGCGCGGGAAGATGGCTGAACGGAAACATGATGCAAGGGGTGCGTTGCGGCGGCTGAACCCGGCCTGAAGAAAATCGCTGCGGCCGTACGTTGACAGGGCGCCGCCCTGGCCCATTTTGTCGCGGGCCCGCCAGGGGACTTCGGCGACTTGACCCAGACGATCACCGAGAACCAGCGCGCTGCCGGCGTCCGCGGCTCCGCGCCGCGGGTGCTCCTGATGTGCGCCGCGCTGGCGCTGGTGATGGCGATCTCGGGCGCCGCCGGATCGGTGCACAACGCCGTCGCCTGGTTCGCCGAGGCGATCGCCGGCGGCCTCTGCGGCCTCGCCGCCAGCCGCTGGATCGTGCCGCGGTCATGGTTCTCGGGGCGGATGCTGGCGGCGATGCTGGCGGTGGCGGCGATCATCACCCCGCCGATCACCGCCGTCGCCCTGGCCTTCAACGTCCTGCCCGCCCACCGGGCGGTGACCTGGCCGATGATCGCCGGCATCGCGCCCTCGGTGTTCGGCGTCGCGCTGGTGATGACCGGGCTCGCCTTCCTGCTGCGGCCCCACTCCACCCAGACCCGCGCCGCGCCGCAGGGCGCGCCGCCGCCGAAGTTCCTCGCCCGCCTGCCGGCCAAGCTCGCCGGCGCGGAACTGTTCGCCGTCGAGGCCGAGGACCACTACCTGCGCCTGCACACCAGCCAGGGCCAGGACCTGATCCTGATGCGCCTCGGCGACGCCATCGACGAGCTGGAGGGCCTGGAGGGCGCGCAGACCCACCGCTCCTGGTGGGTGGCGAAGGCCGCGGTGGCCTCGGCCGAAAAGCTCGACGGCCGCGCGGTGCTGACGCTGAAGGACGGCGCCGAGGTCCCCGTCAGCCGCGGCTTCGCCAAGGCGCTGCGCTCGGCGGGGTGGTTCTAGCGCATGGGTGGACATCCCCACCGGTAATGCCCCCCAGAACGCGCCAGGGAGCCCGCTGGGGAGCCTTGCGCGACCCGCCCGCTAGGGTACTACCAGTGACGACACTGAGCGCGTCTGCGGCCCTCCAGAAGGCCTTGGCGTGGCATCTCAACTTAAGCGGGTCTCACGGCATAACCTAAGAGAGTATATTCTTCCCTCTCTCGGTCATGGCCACCCCACAGTCGGTGTTCTTGGGTCGCCGGACAAAGCCCGGCGATGACCGTCGTTTGGGGGAAAGGGGACCGAGATTCAGCCAAGCGATCGACGGTAAGCTCCGAGCGCGGCCGGCCGGGCTTCGCCGGCCTACCGCCGCGCCCGCCAGGCCTCGCGGGTCTGGCCCCAGATGTCGACCGTGGCTTCGTCGTAGGGCGCGGGCAGGCGGCCGCGGCGCAGCACCTGCGAGCCGAGCCGGCGCGCCACGTTCTGCGAGGCGACGTTGTCCGGGTCGATGCAGTGGATCACCTCGGTCCAGCCGAGGCGGTCGAAGGCCCAGTCGACGGCGGCGGCCGCGCCCTCGCTGGCGTAGCCGCGGCCCCAGCAGTCGCGGATCACCCCCCAGCCGACCTCCGTGCCCGGCCAGTCGGCCGGCGACCACGGCCCGAGCCGCCCGACCCAGCGGCCGCTCACCCTCTCGACCACCGAGAACATCGAGACGCCGCTCATCGCCCAGGCGCCGGCGACGCTCATGAAGCCGCGCCAGGCCTGCGAGCGGGTCTGCACGCCGCCGATGAAGCGGGTCGCGGCCTCGTCGGCCATGAAGGCGGCCCAGGGATCGAGGTCTTCCGGCTGCTGCGGACGCAGGATCAGCCGCGGGGTCTCCAGCGTCGGCCCGTCCATCCTCAGACCAGCGCCGGCTCGATCTCCTTGCAGGCGGCGATCAGCCCCTGCACGGAGGCGACCGACCTGGCGAACATCTCCCGCTCGGCCTCGTCCATCGGGAACTCGATCACCTTCTCGACGCCGCCGGCGCCGATCACCGCCGGCACGCCGACGTAGAGGTCCTTCAGGCCGTACTGGCCGGTGAGGTGCGCCGCCGCCGGCAGGATGCGCTTCTTGTCCTTCAGGTAGGCCTTGGCCATCGAGATCGCGCTCTCGGCCGGCGCGTAATAGGCCGAGCCGGTCTTCAAGAGGCCGACGATCTCGCCGCCGCCGCCGCGGGTGCGCTTGACGATGGCGTCCAGCTCGTCCTGCGAGATCATCCCCTGCTGCACCAGCGCCGGCAGCGGCAGGCCGCCGACCGTCGAGTAGCGCACCATCGGCACCATGTCGTCGCCGTGGCCGCCCAGCGTCCAGGCCCGCACGTCCTCGACCGAGACGCCGAGCTTCTCGGCCAGGAAGTAGCCGAAGCGGGCCGAGTCCAGCACGCCGGCCATGCCCACCACCTTGTTCGGCGGCAGGCCGGAGAACTCGCGCAGCGCCCAGACCATGGCGTCGAGCGGGTTGGTGATGCAGACCACGAAGGCGTCCGGCGCGTGCGCCTTGATGCCGTCGCCGACCGCCTTCATCACCTTCAGATTGATGCCCAGCAGGTCGTCGCGGCTCATGCCGGGCTTGCGCGGCACCCCGGAGGTGACGATGCAGACGTCGGCCCCGGCGATGTCCTTGTAGTCCTGCGCGCCCTTCAGGGAGACGTCGCGGCCGAGCACCGAGGTGGCCTGGGCGATGTCCAGCGCCTTGCCCTGCGGCAGGCCCTCGACAATGTCGAACAGGGTCACGTCGCCCAGCTCTTCGCGGGCGCAGATGTGGGCCAGCGTGCCCCCGATCATGCCCGAGCCGATGAGGGCGATCTTCGCACGCGCCATAGCCGCTTCTCTCCGATGTATGAAAGCCGGGCGGGGTCTAGACCGCCGCCCGGCGCCCTGCAAGGCTCGGCCATGTTCGAGCTCGATCCCGCCTTCGCGGCGGCCTCCCGTCCCCTGGCTTCGCTGGCGCTCTGCGAGGCGCGGCTGCAGGACGACGCCCGCTTCCCGTGGATCGTGCTGGTCCCGCGCATCGACGGCGCGGTGGAGCTGGAGGACCTCTCGGTCGAGGAGCGGGCGATGCTGACCTCCGAGATCGTGCTGGCCGGCGAGGCGGTGCGCGCGGTCGGCGCGGCGCTCGGGCGGCCGGTGGAGAAGCTCAACGTCGGTCAGCTCGGCAACGTCACCCGCCAGCTGCACGTCCACGTGGTCGGCCGCCGCGCCGACGATCCCTGCTGGCCGGGGCCGGTCTGGGGGCAGGGCGTCGCGGTCTCCTATCCGCCGGACGATCTCGAGCGGGCGCGGCGGATCGCGGCGCAGGTCCTGGCCGGCTGACCGCGACTACTGGCGGCGCAGCTTGACGCGGGTCAGCGCGCCGGCTTCCAGCAGCGCCCCGGTCCAGCCGCCGGGGCCGCTGGTCAGCTCGACGTCGACCTTCGGGCCGCCGGGCCGGGCGGCGAAGCCGATGGTCAGCGACTGCGCGTCCCGCTCGATCCGGTCGATCAGGCCGATGTCGCCCGGCGTCGCGGGGCGGCGCAGGTCGCGCCAGACGCCTTCCAGCGGCGACTGGCCGCCGGCCTTGTCCACCAGCTCGAAGGCGTAGAGTGCCTTGCC
This sequence comes from Caulobacteraceae bacterium, assembly GCA_036490095.1. Taxonomy (GTDB): domain Bacteria; phylum Pseudomonadota; class Alphaproteobacteria; order Caulobacterales; family Caulobacteraceae; genus Acaudatibacter. The sequence goes on along the minus strand of DASXEN010000133.1, from coordinate 7,780 downwards.
GTCGGGACCGACCAGCGTCCAGCCGCCGTCGAGCGGCCCCTGGTAGCTCTCGGCCGCGGCGGCCGAGGCGCGGATGCGGTCGTCCACCTGGTTGTCGGGCTCGCCCGGGGCCGCGGCGACCTGCGCCGCCGCGATCGCTGGCGCCAGCGCCGCGAGGCAGAGGATGAGGCAGAGCGCGGGTGCGGCGCGCATCAGCCGCCGTCCGCCGCCTCGATCGCCGCGGCGAGGCCCAGCAGCCGGTGCGCCTCGGCCAGGTGCAGGTGCTCGGCGAGCCGGCCATGCACGCGCAGCGCGCCGCGGCCCTGGTTCTCCGGCAGCGCGAAGGCTTCCACCACCGCGCCGGCCCAGGCCACCTCCTCCGGCGGCGGGGCGAACACGCGGTTGCAGATGTCGAGGTGGCTTGGATGGATGAGGCTCTTGCCGTCGAAGCCGAACTCGGCGCCCTGGCGGCAGACCGCCTCCAGCGCCGCCAGGTCGTCGATCTCGTTGTGCACGCCGTCGAAGATGACGAGGCCGTGCGCCCGCGCCGCCGCCACCGCCTGGCTGAGGAACGGCAGGAAGGCCTCGCGGCCCGGCGTCTGGCGCGCCTTCATCTCCTTGGCGAGGTCGTTGACGCCCATGACCAAGGCGGCGAGCCGGGTCGAGGCGCCGGCCGCGGCGATCGGCATCAGCTCGAACATCGCCGGGCAGGTCTCGATCATCGCCCAGAGGCGCGTCTTCGCCGGCGCGGCGGCCAGCGCCGCGTCGTAGGCGGCGACGTCGGCGGCCGAGTTGACCTTCGGGACCAGCACCGCGTCGGGGCCGGCCTCGCCCGCCGCCGCCAGGTCGTCCGCGCCCCATGGCGTCGAAAGGCCGTTGACCCGGATCGCCACCTCGCGCCGGCCAAAGCCGCCGGCCTGCACCGCCGCCACCGCCGCGGCGCGGGCGTCCGGCTTCATCTCCGGCGCGACCGCGTCCTCCAGGTCGAGGATCACCACGTCGCAGGCGAGGGTGCGGGCCTTCTCCACCGCCCGCGCATTCGAGGCGGGCATGTAGAGGGCGCTGCGGCGCGGGCGGACGGAGGCTTGCATCTCGGCGGCGAAGCTCCTCTGGCGGACGGCGGCGGGCAAGCCCTAAAATGCCGCCCATGCCGACCGACCACGACCGCTACGACCCCGAGGCCCGCAACGTGCTGGGCGGCGAGCTGATCCCCTGCTCGCTCGACCCGCTGACCGGCTTCTTCCGCAACGGCTGCTGCGAGACCTCGGCCGAGGACACCGGCCTGCACACGGTGTGCTGTGTGATGACCGCCGAGTTCCTGGCCTTCTCGCAGGCGGTGGGCAACGACCTCTCCACGCCGATGCCCGCCTACGGCTTCCACGGCCTGAAGCCCGGCGACCGCTGGTGCCTCTGCGCCCCGCGCTGGAAGGAGGCGCTCGACGCCGGCGCCGCGCCCAAGGTGGTGCTGGAGTGCACGCATGAGGAGACGCTGGCGATCGTGCCGCTGGGGGTGCTGAAGGACTACGCGGTCGAGGCGTGAAGAGCCCCTCACCTCACCTCTCCCCACTCTGCGGTGGGGAGAGGGCTACTGATAGTTGGGCGGCGGCTCCGCCATCCCTCCGCTACGCCCCTCTCTCAGTAAGCTCTCCCGCAAGCGGCTAAGGGATTCACGCATCTGCTCCGATGCTTCCTTCTCCCCTTGCGGGAGAAGGTGTCAGCGAAGCTGACGGATGAGGGGTCGACGGGCGATTGCCGAGTAGCGCCAATGGCTTATCCCAATGTTGGGTGCGACCCCTCATCCGTCGCCTGCGGCGACACCTTCTCCCGCAAGGGGAGAAGGAAGCCGAGCGCAGCCCCATGTTTTTGAATTGGTCCTAGATGTGCGGATCCTGTAGCCGCAAGCGGGGAGAGGTGAGGGGTCACCCCAGCGGATACTCCCGCTCCACCGCGTACCGCGAACCCTCGCCGCTCAGCCGGCTGGAGTAGAGGCCGAAGCTCGCCACGCGGAAGGGCGGCGATTGCAGCAGGTTGTGGCCCTGGATCCAGGCGGCGACGCGCGCCGGCTCGGCGCGGCGCAGGTAGGCGAGGGTGACGTGCGGGCGCCAGGCGCGGCGGTCGGCGGCGAGGCCGGCGCGGCGCGCGGCGCTCTCGCAGCGGGCGGCCAGCCGGCGCAGCGCCGCATTCTCCGCCACGCCGGCCCAGACCGCGTGGATGTCGTCGCCGTCCTGGAACGAGCCGACGCCCTCCAGCGCCAGGGTCAGCGCCTCGCCGCCCACCGCCGAGAGCTCGGCGTCGAGGTCGTCGGCGAGGCTTTCGGCGATCTCGCCGAAGAAGCGCAGGGTGATGTGGAAGGCCTCGGTCGGCCGCCAGCGCGCGCCCGGCAGCCCCTGCTGGCGGCGCACCAGCCCCGCGCCGATGTCGAAGGGGATGGCGATGGCGGCGAAGAGGCGGATCATCGCCGCGCCCTCAGCGCCCGCGCCACCACCGGGGCCAGGCGGGCGGCGATCAGCTTCACGCCGGCGGCGTTCGGGTGGATGCCGTCGCCCTGGCGCAGCGCAGGCCCGACGCCGGCCAGCAGGTCGGGGTAGAGCGGCGTGTGTTCGGCCGCGGCGACGGCCGGGAAGAGCGCCCCGAAGTCGCGGGCGTAGCCGGCGCCCACCGCCCGCGGCGCGGTCAGGCCCGCCAGCACCACGCCGATGCGGCGCGCCTTCAGCCGCCGGACGATGGCGGTAAGGTTGGCGCGGGTGGCCTTCGGGTCCACGCCCTGCAGCAGGTCGTTGCCGCCCAGCGCCACGACGCAGACGGCGGTGTCGGCCTGCACCGAGAAGTCCACCCGCGCCAGGCCGTCGGCGCTGGTGTCGCCGGAGACGCCGGCCCCGCGCACCGTCGCCGGCGCGCCCAGCCGGGCGAGCGCTGCCCCGAGCTGCGCCGGCAGCGCCGCGGCGGCCGGCAGGCCGAGCCCGGCGGTGATCGAATCGCCGAGGATGGTGACGACGCGGCCGGTCGCGGCGAAGGCCGGGGCCGCGGCGCCGGCGGCGAGGCCCAGCAGGAGGGCGCGGCGGATGAAGAAAGGGTCAGGTGATCGCGGCATCGGCTGGCCCTATGTAGGACGCCACCGACGTATCCGACGAGGTCCGATGTTCGACGCCTCCCAGCCTGGCGCCCCGCTCGCGCTCGACGGCGTCTGGCTGACGCTGCCGTCGGCCGCCGGCCCGGTGGAGATCCTGCGCGGGCTGGATTTCGCCGTCGAGGCGCGCGAGCGGGTGGCGGTGGTCGGCCCGTCCGGCTCCGGCAAGTCGACGCTGATCGCCGTCGGCGCGGGCCTGGAGCGGCCGAGCCGGGGGCAGGTGCGGCTGCTGGGCCAGGAGCTGTCGCGGCTCGACGAGGACGGGCGGGCGCGGCTGCGGCGCGGGCGCGTCTCGCTGGTGTTCCAGGCCTTCCACCTCCTGCCCAACATGACGGCCGAGGAGAACGTCGCCGCGCCGCTGGAGATCGCCGGCGAGCGCCGGGCCGGCGCCGCCGCCCGCGAGTGGCTGGACCGCGTCGGCCTCGCGGCGCGCCGCACCCACTATCCGCACCAGCTCTCCGGCGGCGAGCAGCAGCGGGTGGCGCTGGCCCGCGCCCTGGCCAGCCGCCCGGCCCTGCTGTTCGCCGACGAGCCCACCGGCAACCTCGACCTCGCCAACGCCGGCCACGTCGCCGACCTGATGTTCGAGCTGGTGGCCGAGACCGGCGCGGCCCTGGTGATGGTCACCCACGACGAGGCCCTCGCCCGCCGCGCCGACCGCACGGTGCGCATGGCGGGGGGACGGATCGAGGGATGAGGGCGGTGCGTCCTTCGAGACGCCCGCTGACGCGGGCTGCTCAGGATGACGAAGAAGGGTGGGCTGCAACTAGGCTCGTCATGGTGAGGAGCGCTCGCCAGAGCGCGTCTCGAACCACGCAGGAACGGCGCAGCAGCCTTGCACCTGGAGAAGGGAAATGATCCCGCTCTCCGTCCGCTTCGCCGCCCGCGAGCTGCGCGCCGGGGTGCGAGGTTTCCGCATCTTCCTCGCCTGCCTGGCGCTGGGGGTGGCGGCGATCGCGGCGGCGGGGTCGACGGCGGAGGCGTTCCGGGTCGGGCTGGCCTCGCAGGCGGCGGAGATCCTCGGCGGCGACCTCGCCGTGGGGCTGGAGCAGCGCGAGTTCACCCCGTCCGAGCAGGCGGCGATGGCGCGGCTCGGCCGCGTCTCCTACGCCGCCGCCAGCCGGGCGATGGCTGAGGCGCCGTCCGGCGCGCGGCGGCTGGTGGAGCTGCGCGGGGTCTCAGGCAGCTATCCGCTGGTCGGCGATGTGACGCTGGGCGGCGGCGCGCGGCTGGCCGACGCGCTGGCGCCCGCCGGCGACGCGGCCGGCGTGGCGGTGGAGCAGCCGCTGCTGGACCGGCTAGGGCTGAAGCTCGGCGACCGCTTCCTGGTCGGCAACGTGCCGGTGATCGCCCGCGCGGTGCTGCTGGGCGAGCCGGACCGGCTCTCGCGCGGCTTCAACCTCGGCCCGCGGGTGCTGGCGCGCATCGGCATGGTGCGGGGCGGCGGCTTCCTGGGGCCGGGCCTGCCGTTCGGCGAGACCGCCCGCATCTCGCTGAAGCCGGGCGTCAGCCTGGCGGCGGCGAAGACGGCGCTGGCGCGCGCCCTGCCGAAGGGCGGCTACCATGTGCGCGACCGCACCCAGGCCGCACCCGGGCTCGGCCGGCTGATCGACCAGCTGGAGTATTTCCTCGGCTTCATCGGCCTGGCGTCGCTGATCGCCGGCGGGCTCGGCGTTTCCGGCGCGGTCGGCGCCTACCTGGAGGCGCGCAAGGCGTCGATCGCGACGCTGAAGGTGGTGGGCGCCGACGGCGCGCTGGTGCGCAACCTCTACCTGATCCAGATCGCCCTGCTGGCGGCGCTGGGCATGGGCATCGGGCTCGTCGTCGGCGGCGCCGCGCCGATCCTGCTGGGCGAGCTGGTCAAGCGCGACCTGCCCGTGCCGGCCCTCTTCGCCGTCTATCCATGGCCGCTGGCCAAGGCGGCGCTGTTCGGCGCGCTGGCGGCCGCCGCCTTCTCGCTGGCGCCGCTGGGCCGGGCGCGCGCCACGCCGCCGGCGGCGCTGTTCCGCCAGGAGCTGGCGGGCCGCGTCCGCTTCGGGCCTGAGCTGGTCGGGGCGCTCGCCGCTGCGGCTGGGCTGGCGGCGCTCGCCATCGCCTCCGCGCCGACCGAGCTGGCGGCGGCGATCATGATCGCCGGCGTCGCCGCGGCCTTCGCCGTGCTGTTCGCCATCGGCCTCGGCGCGGCCAAGGCGGCCGGCCGCCTGCGGGCGTTGGCCCGCGGCCCCGTTCGCGTGGGCCTCGCCAACCTCGCCGGCCCCCACTCGGCCGCCCGCACCGCCGCCCCGGCGATCGGGCTGGGCGTGGCGCTGCTCGCCGCCGTGGTGCTGATCCAGTCGAGCCTCGTGGCCGAGGTGACGGTCACCGCGCCCAAGGCCGCGCCCGCGTTGGTGTTCACCGAGATCCCCGGCGAGCGCGCCGGCGCCTTCGACGCCGCCGTGGCCGCCGCTTTCGGCCGCCCGCTGACGCCGGCCGACTACATGCGCTTCCCCCTCGCCACCGGCCGCATCACCGCCGTCAAGGGCCAGCCGGTCGACAAGGCGAAGATCGCTCCGGCCGGCCGCTGGGCGTTCGACAACGACATCTCGATCTCGGCCATCGGCGCCCAGCCGGGCGGCGCGGACGTGGTGGCGGGCCATTGGTGGCCGGCGGGCTACGCCGGCCCGCCGCTGGTCGCCATCGAGGCCGACGCGGCCACCTCGGCCAGCCTCAAGGTCGGCGACATGATCGGACTCTCGGTGCTGGGGCGCGACATGCAGGCCCGCATCGCCGCCATCCGCAAGGTCGACTTCGGCGGCTTCGGGCCCGACTTCACTTTGATCCTCGATCCGGCCGCGCTGGCCGGCGCCAGCCTGCGTCAGGTGGCCATCGCCAAGGCGACTCCAGCCGAGGAGGCGCGCGTCACCCGCGCCCTCGGCGCCGCGTTCGCGGGCGTCGACGTGATCAGCGTGCGCGAGCAGCTCGACGCCGCCAGCCAACTGTTCGACCGGCTGACGCTGGCGGTGCGCGGCGCGGCGGCGGTGGCCGGCCTCGCCGGGCTGCTGGTGCTGGCCGGCGCCATCGCCGCCGGCGCGCGGGCCAGGGCCAAGGAGGCGGCGACGCTGAAGGTGCTGGGCGCGGCGCGCTGGCAGATCCTCACCGCCTATGCGGTCGAGTACGGCGCGGTCGGCGCCATCGCCGGGCTGGCCGGCGTGGCGCTGGGCTTCGCGGCGGCCTGGCCGGTGGTGGTGAAGGTGTTCGAGGCCACCTGGAGCGTCGACTGGGCCGGCACGGCGGCGCTGATCGGCGGCGCGGCGGCGATCACGGCGGTCGGCGGCCTGGTGGCGGCGCTGCACGCGCTGGCGCGCCGCCCGGCGCCGGTGCTGCGCGCCGAGTAGACGACCGGGGACCGGTCCCGTATCTCGCGGGCATGGCTTTCGCCAACTCCGTGACCCGCTGAGCCGCGTGCCGATCCTCGTCATCGACACCTCGCTGGCCGCCTGCCAGGTCGGGCTGTTCGGCGCCGGGCGGCCGCTCGCCGCCGCGTCGGAGCCGATGGAGCGCGGCCACCAGGAGCGGCTGGCGCCGATGGCCGCCGAGGTGATGGCGGCGGGCGGACTGGCGTTCGCGGACGTGGCGCGCATCGCCGTCACCCTCGGCCCGGGCTCCTTCACCGGCATCCGCGTCGGCCTCGCCTTCGCCAAGGGGCTGCAGCTGGCGACCGGCGTCCCGCTCGTCGGCATCGGCACGTTGGCGGCGCTGGCGGCGGGCGCGGGGCAGCCTGCGGCCGGCGTGATCGACGCCCGGCGGGGGCTGGTCTACCTGCAGGCGTTCGACGCCGGCGAGGCGCTCGGCGAGCCCGACATCCTCCCCATCGCCGAGGCCGCGGCGCGGCTGGCGCCGTTGCGGCGGCTGACCCTCGTCGGACCGGGCGCGGCGCTGCTGGCCGGCGAGCTGCCCGACGCCGCGCTCGACATCCGGGCGGCGCCCGACCTGGCCACCCTCGGCCGGCTCGCCGAGCGCGCAGAACCGTCCGGCGTCGTCCGCCCGCTCTACTTGCGGCCGCCGGACGCCAGGCCGATGGCGCCGTGATCGTCCGCTCCGCCACCCACGCCGACGGCGCCGCGCTGGCCGAGGTCCACGCCGCCGCCTTCGACGAGCCCTGGCCGGCCGAGGACCTGCTGCGCTTCGCCGGCGACCGCGGCGCCTTTGCGCTGGTGGCGCAGGCCGATGACGGCGCCGTCGCCGGCTTCATCCTTTGCCGCCTGATCGCCGGCGAGGCAGAGATCCTGACGCTGGCGGTGCGCCCGGACCAGCGCCGCCGCGGGATCGCCGCGGCCCTGGTCGGCGAGGCGGCCGGCGTCGCCTCGCTCAGCGCCGAGGCGATGTTCCTGGAGGTGGCGCAGGACAACGCCGCCGCCATCGCCCTCTACGCGCGGACCGGCTTCGAGCAGGTCGGCCGGCGGCGGGGCTACTACGGCCGCGCCGGCGGGCCGGCGGTGGACGCGCTGGTCATGCGCCGACCGCTTAACAGCTGACGCCGCACGGCCTATCCTGGGCGCCAGGGGACACTCGGAGCGTCAGCGTGGATCGCATCGAACAGCTCTGCGCCGAGAAGGGGATGCGCATGACCGAGCAGCGCCGCGTGATCGCGCGGGTGCTCTCCAACGCGCACGACCACCCCGACGTCGAGGAGCT
>DASXEN010000023.1:0-22093 GCA_036490095.1 Caulobacteraceae bacterium | reverse complement strand
CGGCGAAGCGCGCCTCGCCGTTTCCGACATCTTCGCCGCCCCCCGCACCTCACCTCTCCCCGCAAGCGGGGAGAGGGCTACGGACAGGCAGGCGGCGGCTTCGCCAGCCATCCGCAACCCCGCTCTCTCAGTAGCCCTCTCCCCACGCCAGTGGGGAGAGGTGAGGTGAGGGGCCTCTGCGCCGTTCCGGGCCATCAGAAATACCCCTCGCGCTTCTTCTTCTCCATGCTGGCCGACTGGTCGTGGTCGATCACCCGGCCCTGGCGCTCGGAGGTGGTGGCGAGCAGCATTTCCTGGATGATCTGCGGCAGGGTCGCCGCATCGCTCTCCACCGCGCCGGACAGGGGGTAGCAGCCGAGGGTGCGGAAGCGCACCGACTTCGATTGCGGGACCTCGCCGGGCTCGAGCCGCATGCGCTCGTCGTCGACCATGATCAGCGCGCCGTCGCGCTCCACCACCGGCCGCGGCTCGGCGAAGTAGAGGGGCACGATCGGGATGCCCTCCAGGTGGATGTATTGCCAGATGTCCAGCTCGGTCCAGTTGGAGATCGGGAACACCCGGAAGCTTTCGCCGGGGCGTTTCTTGGCGTTGTAGAGCTTCCACAGCTCGGGCCGCTGGTTCTTCGGGTCCCAGACGTGCTGGGCGGTGCGGTGCGAAAAGATCCGCTCCTTGGCCCGGCTCTTCTCCTCGTCGCGGCGGGCGCCGCCGAAGGCCGCGTCGAAGCCGTACTTGTCGAGCGCCTGCTTCAGCCCTTGCGTCTTCCACATGTCGGTGTGCAGCGGGCCGTGGTCGAAGGGGTTGATGCCCTTGGCCTTGGCTTCCGGGTTCTGGTGCACCAGCAGTTCGAAGCCGTACTCGCGCGGCGCCCGCTCGCGCATCTCGTACATCGCCTTGAACTTCCAGGTGGTGTCGACGTGCAGCAGCGGGAACGGCGGCTTCGAGGGATAGAAGGCCTTGGCCGCCAGGTGCAGCATCACCGACGAGTCCTTGCCGATGGAGTAGAGCATCACCGGCTTCTCGCACTCGGCCGCCACCTCGCGCATGATGTGGATGCTCTCGGATTCCAGCCGCTGCAGGTGGGTGAGCCGGACCGGGTCCAGCAGGGCCGCGCCGGCGAGGGGCGGCGTGGCGCGCGCGAGTGAGGATGACATTCGAAGCTTGTTCCGGCCTTGCGTCTTGAATGCACCGCCGCCGCGCTGTCGTCGCGCGGTCGGCCGGCCAGCCCTATGGCGGCTGAGTTAAGCGACGGGCCGGCGTTGCGCAAGATGGGCGGACCGGCGCGGGGCCGGGAACCTCCTTTGCCGCGCTGCCGCGCCGGGTTATTGAAAAGACGGCGCAATCCGGGGCTCAGGGCGCCCCGCGGTTGGATTGGCGCCTCTAGAGGTTGATCGGCGCGCGCATGGCTCCCAGGACACGGCCCCTCAGCTTCACGTCGGCCAAGCCAGGCGGGCCGGCGCCGGACGCCCAGCCGGGGTCGGACGAGGCGTCGGACCAGGCGCCGGACCAGATGGAGGGCCCGTTGCTGGGCGACGAGAGCGAGGCCACCGCCGACCTGACCGGATCCGCCGGCGGCTCCGACCTCGCGCCGCCGCCCGCGCCGATGGCGAGCCCGCTGCCGGCCGCGCCGGCTCGGCGCGCCGAGCTGGCCCCGGCGCTGGCGCCGGACGCGGTGTTGACGCGGCTCGGCGAGCCGCCCGCCGGCCGGGGCGGCGGCCTCTATCTGGCCGCGACCGCCGCCTGCCTGCTCTGGGCCGGCGCGGTGGCCGGCTTCGCCTGGACCTTCCTAGGCCACGGCGGCGTCGCCGCGGTGCCGCCGCTGACGCTGCTGTTCCTGGCGCTGCTGGCGACCGCGCCGATGGGGCTGATCTGGGCCGGCGCCTATGTGGTGGCGCAGGCCCGCACCCTGGCCGGCGAAGCCCGGCGCGCCAAGCGCCTCACCGACGAGCTGATCGGGCCGACGGCGCTGGCCGCCGCCCAGACCGGCGCGGTGGTCGAGGCGATGCGCGGCCAGATCGCCACCGCCGCCGAGGTCGCCAACCAGGCGCGCGAGCACCTGGCGGCGCTGCGCCAGGCGCTGGCGATGGAGACCGAGCGGCTGGCCGAGGCCACCGCCCACGCCTCGCGCACCGCCGTGGGCCTGGTCGAGTCGCTGAGCCGCGAGCGCGGCGAGCTCAACACCCTGGCGCTGACCCTCGACGCCCGCTCCGCGGCGGTGACCGACGCCATCAACCGCCAGGCGCACATGGTGGCCGAGGCCTCCGACCTGGCCGAGACGCAGCTGCGCGAATCCGAGGCGGCGCTGGCCGCGCGGGCGGCCGACCTGGCCGCCGCGGCCGGCGAGGCGGTCGACGTCTCGCGCATCGCCAGCGAGGACCTCGGCCGCCAGGTTGCGCGGCTGGAGACCGCCAGCGGCGGGGTCGGCGACCAGATGCGGGCGCTGGAGGACGGCCTCACCCAGCAGCGCGCGGCGCTGGTGACCGTCGCCCACGCCTTGCGCGCCGAGCAGGAGGACTTCGCCACCCTCACCGAGAGCCGCACCGCGGCGCTGTCGGAGTTCCTGGCCGGCGCCCAGCGCGACGTGGTCGACCTCAACGAGGCGACCACCATCGGCGCGACTGCGCTCAGCGAGCTGATCAACGAGGCGCGCGGCAAGTTCCGCGAACTGGCCGAAGCCGCCAGCGGCGAGAGCGACGCCTTCGCCAGGTCGGCGGAGGGCACGCTGAAGGACCTGTCGGACGCCGGGGCCCGCGAGCGCCAGCATCTGGAGTCGGCGATGCGCTCGACCATCGACGCGCTCAGCGCCGCGGCCACCGAGGCGCGCGAGGCGGCCGACGTGCACGCCGAGGCGGCCCGGGCGCGGGTCGACCTGCTCAACGAGGCGGCCTTCACCGCCGGCCAGAAGGCCGACCAGGTGTTCGAGGCGCGCCTCGGCCAGGCGCGCGGCCTGATCGAGCAGTCGGCGCAGCTGGTGGAGCAGGCCGGCGAGGAGGCCGCGCGGCGGCTGGAGACCCAGGTGGCGGCCGCCAAGGTGGCGTTCGACAGCCTCAACACCGTGATGGACGACGTCACCGAGCGGGCCGCGCGGCTGCCCGAGGAGACCGGCGCCCGGGCCAATGAGATCAAGGCGGCGGTGGAGCAGGGGCTGAACGAGCTGCTCACCAGCGCCCGCCGCGCCGCCGAGGAGACGCAGGCGATCGACGCGGCCTTCCACGAGCGGGTCCGGCGCAACTACGAGATGCTCAGCGAGGCCGTCCAGCTGATGGGCGTCGTCGCCCAGGGCGGGGGATCGGCGGTGCTGCAGCGGCCGTCCCCGGCCGAGCGGGCGCGCAGCCGCGTTGCCGCCGCCTTGCCGCGCCGCGAGCCGCCGCCGGCCGCCGCCGAGGCGTCGGAGCTGTTCGAGCCGCCCGCCGATCCGGGCGGCGACGGCGCGGCGCTGCGCGGGCGCCTGCGGCTGACGCCCACCGCCACCGACGACGAGTTCAAGGCGGTGTTCGACGCGGCCGGCGGCGGCCAGGCCCCGGCTGCGGGCGACGAGTCCGGCTGGACCTGGAAGGAGCTGCTCACCACCCTCGACACCGAGGGCGACGGCCCCAGCGCCGCCGCCAACGCCGAGCTCGGTCCTGGCGACGGCGTGCAGCTGGGGGAGGCGCTGTTCCGCGAGATCGAGGCGATGGGCGTCGACCCGGCGGCGCTGCTCACCAAGGGCCGCATCGAGGAGATCGCCGCTGCGGTGCAGACGGGCGACGGGCCGGGCGCCCGCGAGGTGGTGCGCACGCTGGCCCCCGCCGCCATCCGCCGCATCGGCCGGCGCCTGCTCTCCGACCCGCCGTTCCGCGCCCGGGCCCAGGGGCTCACCGCGGTCTACGGCCAGATGATCGTCGAGGCCGCCCGCCGCGACCGCCAGGGCTTCGAGATGACCGGCCTGCTCGGCACCAACGCCGGCCGCGCCTTCCTGCTGCTGGACGCCGCCTCGGGGCCGCCGGGGTAACCCCCCCAACACCCGCTCATCCCAGCGCACGCCGGGACCAGGCAGGAAGGGGTTGCGGGAGATAGATTGCCTGAAAGTCAGAGCGGCCGCAGGCGCTTTAGTCTCAACGCGGAGCCCGCGGAGGAGGCGCGGAGCACGCAGAGACAAGGAGATTCTCCGCGACCTCTGCGCCTTCTGCGTCCTCCGCGTTGTGACTAAGCGCCTGCGGCGCGCGCCAGGTTTGCCCAGCTCTCACCCTTGCAACTGCGCCTGCCTGGGTGCGGCGAGGTCGGTCTAGGCTGCCCGGAACCGCAGCGGCATCGCTTTTGGCCCCGAGATGAAGTTCGACGGCAGCCATTCCACGTCGGCGGCCAGCTCGAAGTCGGTGAGGCGGGTCAGGACTTCGCGCAGCATGGCGTCGATCTCGATCTTGGCGATGTGCTGGCCGAGGCAGACGTGAGGGCCGGCGCCGAAGGCGAGGTGGCTCTCGATCGGGCGGGCGAGGTCGAGCCGGTCGGGCGCCTCGAAGTGGCCCGGATCGCGGTTGGCAGAGCCGAAGTACATCACCACCTTGTCGCCGGCCTTGATCTGCGACCCCGCCAGCTCGGCGTCCTTCTTCGCCGTGCGGCGCATGTAGATCACCGGGCTCGTCCAGCGCAGCAGCTCGTCGCGGGCGGCGGGCAGGCGTGCGTCGAGGTCGGCCTTCAGCCAGGCGAGCTGGTCGGGCGCCTCCATCAGCGCCAGCAGTCCGCCGGCCAGCAGGTTGCGGGTGGTGTCGCCGCCGGCGTCGACCAGCAGCAGGAAGAACAGCAGGAACTCCATGTCGTCGAGCCGCCGCCCGTCCACCTCGGCCGCCAGCAGCTTGGAGGCGAGGTCGTCGGCCGGCCGCGCCCGCTTCTCGGCGATCAGCTGGGTCGCGTACTCGAACATCTTGCCCACCGCCTGGCCGCCGGCCCCCGGCTCCTGGGCTTCCGGGGCGGTGTGGATGATCTCGGTGAGCTTGTAGAGCTCGCGCCCGTCGTCCAGCGGCAGGCCCATCAGCTCGGCGATCACGAACGACGGCATCTCGCCGGCCACGTCGGCGACGAAGTCGCACTCGCCGCGCCCCGCCACCGTATCGACGATCTGCCGGGCCAGCTCGGCGATCCGCTCGGCCCGCAGCTTCGCCGCCGGGGCGGTGAACTCCGAGCGGATCAGCTTGCGGAAGCCCGCGTGCTCGGGCGGGTCCATCATCAGCATCATCTTGTAGGGGCCGAAGCCGCCGGTCTCGGCCAGCGGGTCGCTGATCATGATGGTCGGCTCGTTGGAGAAGCTCTGGAAGTCGCGGTCGACGGTCCAGACGTCCTCGTAGCGGGTGACGGCCCAGAAGCCGCGGCCGCCCGGCTCCTCGTGCCAGTAGGCCGGCGCATGCTCGCGCAGCCAGCGGAACTGCTCGTGCGGCTGGCCGCCGACGAAGCTCGCGGGAGAGAGGAGGTCGATGTGCATCTGCGGGGCCTCGCGCCGTTCGGCGGCGATGATATCGCGCCCGGCGGGGCGGCCGCCACGGTCACCCGGCGTCAAGCCAGGGGTCGCGATTAGCGGCGTTGCAGGGCCGGGCCCGAGCGGTCCGCCACAAGCCTTTGTTGAGACCTTTTGTCCGACCCCCAACATATCGCCGAGGGCGGCCGCGTGAGCTATGGTTGCAGTCTCGGGAAGGGGCGCGGCCGTGCCAAACCTCAACGCCATCGACCTGCCGGCGAGACTGGAGCCGGTGCTGCCGATCTGGCTCGGCGAGCTGATCACCGCGCTGCTCTGCCTCGCCGTCCTCGGCGTCATCCGCCTGACCGTCGACACGCTGACGCCCGGCGTCGCGCCGTTCGTGCTGCTTTATCCTGGCGCGCTGGTGGCGACGATGGTGGGCGGCTGGCGCGCCGGGGCGCTGACCTTCGCCGTCGCCGAGCTCGGCGCCTGGTACTATGAAATCCCGCCGCGCGGGCTCTTCTTCAAGGGCGAGGCGCAGCCGGCCAACCTGATCGCCATCCTGGTCTCGGGGATTGTCGTCATCGGCGTGGCCCAGGCCTTCCGCTTCGGCGCGCGGCGCGAGGCCGCCGCGCGGCAGGCCAAGATCGCCGAGCGCGACCTGATGCTGCGCGAGCTCGAGCATCGGATGAAGAACAACTTCCAGACGGTGGCGAGCCTGATCCAGATGCAGCTGCGCCGCGCCGCCGACGAGCCGGCCCGCACCGCGCTGCGCGAGGCGCTGGGGCGGGTGGTCAGCATCTCTGAGGCGCACCGCAACCTCTATGCGGCCGGCGACGACGTGCGCTCCGTGGACATGAGCGTCTACCTGAAGGAGCTGTGCGCCAGCCTCGCCCACGCCCTCTTCCTCGGCGAGTTGGTGCGGCTGGAGTGCCAGGTCGAGGCGACCGCGCTGGAGCGCGACCGGGCCGTGGCCGTGGGGCTGATCGTCAATGAGCTGGTCACCAACGCCGCCAAGCACGCCTTCCCGAACGGCAATCCGGGCCAGATCCGCGTCGCCTTCGGCCCGGTCCCGAGCGGCTACCGCCTCACCGTCGAGGACGACGGCCAGGGCCTGCCGCGCGACTACAAGACCCGCCGCCAGGGGCTGGGCCGCGGTCTCGTGGAAGCCTTCACGCGGCAGGCCGGGGGCTCGCTGACCGTCGGCGACGGGCCGGGGGCGAAGTTCGAGGTGGACCTGGCGAGCTGAGCACGGCGCGCCAGCCGATAGCCGGAACAGCAATCCGTTCTCCCCCGCGGAAGCGGGGACCTAGGCGCTTATCCGAGGGGCGCGTGCTCTCAGAAGAGCCTGCATCGCCGCTATCGCGGGGAAGAACGGGCATGTGACCTGATCAGCCCGGCGCCTGATCGAAGAAGCCGGTGACCGACTTCAGCCGGCCGGCGTCGACGCGGACGAAGTCGGTGCCCTTCAGCGGCGCGTCGCCAGTCTCGGGCCCGAGGCCCCATGACAGCCGCACAAAGTCGCCGAAGCCGTCGGCCGGGCCGATCTGGCGGAAGCGGAAGTCCGGATAGCGCGCCTGCACGCCGGTGATCACGGCGTCGATGCCGGCGTGGCCGTCGCCGGCCATCACCGGATCGCGGAACGAGGCGTCGTCGGCCCAGAGCCCGGCGATCAGCGCGCGGCGCTTGCCGGCGTCGCGCTCGTTCCAGGCCTCGATGTAGCGGGTGGCGATGTCGGTTGGATTGGTCATGGCGAGGCTCCTTTGGTCGGCGCCTGGCGTCTCCAGGCCCGCCGATCCTGAGCTGGACGCATCGCCAGGGCGATTACCCGCGAGGTAGCGGCGGGGCCGCGTTCAGACGCCCGCCGCCGCGTCGCTGAGGACCTGGCGCATCCAGGCGATCGGGGCTTCGGTGAGGCGGTCCTTGCGGTAGACCAGGGTGATGTTGACCGGCGGGGTCTCATAGGGCGGGTCGATCAGCGCCAGGCGCTTGCTCTGCACCGACAGCATGGCGAGGCGGCGGGGGATCAGCGCCGCCATCTCCGAGCGAGCGACGATGGTCATCGCCGAGAAGGTGTCCGGGGCGACGACGCCGATGCGGCGGCGAAGGCCGCGCTTGGCCAGTTCGCTCTCGAAGGCGCCGAGGTCTTCCCAGGTGGAGCGCAGGCTGAGGCCGGGCTGCGCCATCACTTCGCGCCGGCCCGAGACCACCACGTGCGGCACGCTGACCAGGCCCTCCAGCGTCGCCGGCGCGTCGCACAGCGGATGGCCGTCGCGAACCACCCAGGCGAGGTCTTCGGTGATCAGCCGCTCGCGGGCGAACCGCTCGGGGCCGGCGTCGAACACCGCGACCACAAAGTCGACGGCGGCGGCGTCAAGCTGCTCGACCAGATCGGGCGGGTTCTCGGCGATCTTCAGGATCACGCTCGGCGCCTCGGCCTGCAGCTCGGCCACTACGGCCGGCATCAGCACGGCGCAGGCGTAGGGGCCGGCGACGACGCTGAAGCTGCGGTCGCTGACGGCCGGCTCGAAGTCGGCCGGCGTCAGGGCGGACTGCAGCTGGGTCAGCGCCGAGTGCAGGCTGGGGCCGATCTCCAGCGCCTTGCGGGTCGGCTGCATGCCGCCGGCGTCGCGCTGGAACAGCTCGTCGCCGAGGTGGTAGCGCAGGCGGCTGAGGGCATGGCTGACCGCCGACGGCGTCAGGCCAAGCCGCGCGCCGGCGCGGGTGACGCTGCGCTCTTCCAGCAGCACGTCGAAGACCCGCAGGAGGTTCAGGTCCAGGCTGGAGAGATGCATGGAATTCATCTGGCGGGTGACGACATATCATTTGGATCATGCACCCGTGGCGCTTACCTGCAAAGGGTCTGGCGGTGATTCCGCGCGGGGCGTTGGCGCCGCGCGCCGGCGCCATTGGTTCCAGGTCTGATCGGCCAAGGCGAGACGGGATAGGCTTAGGAACGTGGCGCGCGACGAAGCGGCAGCGAGTGAGAAGATGGCGACCGCCGCGGTGGCGCCGACGCCCGTCGCCGCGCGCCGCGGCTTCGCGGACAATCTGCGCGCCTGGCGCTGGCCGCTGATGATCGGCGGGCCGCTGCTGATCCTGGCTATCGCCGCCTATTTCGTGATCACCGGCGGGCGCTCGGAGTCGACCGACGACTCCTACGTGCAGGCCGCACGGGTGCCGGTCAGCGCCAGCATCGGCGGGCGCGTGATCGAGCTGGACGTGAGCGAGAACCAGCAGGTGAAGAAGGGCCAGGTGCTCTTCCGGCTCGACACGCGCGACTTCGCCGCCAGCGAGGCGCAGGCGCAGGCGCAGGTGGCATCGGCCCGGCTGCAGGTCGAGGCGCTGCAGGCGGCCTACCGCCAGCAGCTGGCGACGGTGAAGATGGCCAACGACACGGCCGCCTTCGACGACCGCGAA
Source organism: Caulobacteraceae bacterium (assembly GCA_036490095.1). Lineage (GTDB taxonomy): Bacteria > Pseudomonadota > Alphaproteobacteria > Caulobacterales > Caulobacteraceae > Acaudatibacter. The sequence goes on along the minus strand of DASXEN010000023.1, from coordinate 13,248 downwards.
GCGGCGCGGCAGAAGGCGCTGATGCAGGCCGGCGTCGCCTCGCGCGACCAGTACGAGACGGCGGTGCACAACGCCGACATGGCCCGCCAGAACGTCGCCACCGCCCAGCAGCAGCTGGCCCACGCGTTGGCCGACCTCGGCGGCGCCAACATGACGCCGGCCAACCATCCGAGCGTGCTGCAGGCGCAGGCGGCGCTGAACCGGGCCAACCTCAGCGTCTCCTACGGCACCGTCGTCGCCGCGCAGGACGGGATCGTCACCCGCGTCGAGCAGCTGCAGGTCGGCAGCTACGTGAACCCGGCCCAGACGCTGTTCTGGCTGGTGGCTGGCCAGCCCTGGGTCGAGGCCAACTTCAAGGAAGACCAGCTGGCCAAGATGCGCGTCGGCCAGCCGGCGACGATCCACGTCGACGCCTGCCCCGGTTCCGACTTCAAGGGCCATGTGGCCAGCTTCAGCCCCGGCGCGGGGCAGGCCTTCTCGCCGCTGCCGGCCCAGAACGCCACCGGCAACTGGGTGAAGGTGGTGCAGCGGCTGCCGGTGCGGGTGGCTTTCGACAAGCCCCCGCCCGACGTGTGCGGGGCCGCCGGCCTCAGCGCCAATGTCACCGTCGACGTCCGCTCGGGGAACGGCCGCCAGGCGCCTGCGCACCCTTAAGCCGCGCGTTTTCCAGCCATGGCTTCACCCCAGGACGTCGCCAACCGGGTACCCATCACCATCGGCCTGATGCTGGCCACGGTGATGAACTCACTGGACTCCACCATCGCCAACGTGGCGCTGCCGCACATGGCCGGCAGCGTCTCGGCCTCGCAGGATCAGATCACCTGGGTCCTGACCTCCTACATCATCGCCGCGGCGATCATGACGCCGCTCTCGGGGTGGCTGTCGGTGCGGATCGGCCGCAAGACCACCTTCCTGTTCTCCATCGCCGGCTTCACCATCGCCTCGATGCTATGCGGCGTCGCCGGCAGCCTCGGCGAGATCGTGGTGTTCCGGCTGCTGCAGGGCCTGTGCGGCGCGGCGCTGATCCCGCTGTCGCAGGCGGTGGTGCTGGACATCTACCCGCCGAGCCAGGTCGGCCAGGTGATGGCGCTCTGGGGCGCCGGGGCGATCCTGGGACCGATCTTCGGGCCGGTGCTGGGCGGCTACCTGACCGACAACTTCTCCTGGCGCTGGGTGTTCTTCATCAACCTGCCGGTCGGCATCCTCGCCTTCGGCGCGGTGATGCTGTTCATGTCGCGCGACCGCGGAGGCACGGCGCGGCCATTCGACTTCCTGGGATTCGGCGCGCTCACCGTCTTCATCGGCGGCCTGCAGCTGGTGCTCGACCGCGGCCCGACCGTGGACTGGTTCGCCTCGTCGGAAATCTGGATCGAGGCGCTGTGCGCGCTGGCCGGCCTTTACGTCTTCCTGGTGCAGACGCTGACGTCGCGAAATCCGTTCTTCGACCGCAAGCTGGCGCTCGACCGAAACTTCGTCACCTGCAACCTGTTCGGCTTCTTCATCGGCCTGTTCCTGTTCTCGACCATGGCGCTGCTGCCGCCGGTGATGCAGGGGCTGATGGGCTATTCGGTGTTCGGCGCCGGGGTGGTGATGATGCCGCGCGGCCTCGGCTCGTTCGCGGCCATGTTCATCGTCGGCCGGCTGGTGGGGCGGGTCGACACCCGGCTGATCCTGATCACCGGGCTTGGCCTCTGCAGCTTCGCCCTCTTCCAGATGAGCCACTTCAGCCTGACGATGGACTCCTGGCCGTTCGTCACCAGCGGGGTCATCCAGGGGCTGGGCATCGGCCTGCTGTTCGTGCCGCTCAGCGTCACCGCGTTCGGCACCCTGCCGGCGCACCTCAGGTCGGAGGGCACGGCCGTCTACACCCTGGTGCGCAACCTCGGCTCCAGCGTCGGCATCTCGGTGATGGAGGCGCTGGACACCAGTCAGACTGCCGTCTCCCACGCCGACATGGCGGGCCAGCTTTCGCCGGGCAACCCGGCCCAGGCCAACCTGTTCAGCGGCGGCCTGGACATGCTCAACGCCCAGATCACGCAGCAGGCCGCCATGGTCGGGCTGATCGACGTCTTCAAACTGATGCTGCTCCTGACCTTCGCCGTGGCGCCGCTGCTGCTGCTGATGCGAAAGCCGAGAGGGGCCGCGCCCGCGGAGGTGGTGGTTGACTAGGACTGAACTCAAACCGCTCTTCCCTGCGAACGCGGGGGCCCAGGTGTTTTGTCGCAGGGAGCCACGGCTGGCGGAAAAAGCCTGGGTCCCCGCTTCCGCGGGGAAGCGCGGGAGGGTTGTCGCCGCGTCTCTGGCGGCGCTTGCCCTCGTGAGCTGCAAGGCCGTCGGGCCGGACTTCCAGCGGCCGGCGCCGCCGGCGACCGCCGGCTACCTGATGCCCGGCGACGCCGCCTCGCCGATCGCCCAGCTCAGCCCCGACGCGCGGGTGGCGGGCGCCTGGTGGAAGGGCTTCGGCTCGCCGCAGCTCGATGCGGTGATGACCGAGGCGCTGGCCGGCAACCAGACCGTGGCCGAGGCCAATGCGTCGCTGCAACGGCTGCGCCAGCTCGCCATCGCCACCCACGGCGCGCAGCTGCCGCAGGTCGACCTCAACGCGATGACCGAGGCCGAGCGGATCAACATCGCCTCGCTCGGCTTCTCCGGCTTCCCCAACCCGACGCTGGGCCTCTACCAGATCGGCGGCAACGTCAGCTACGACGCCGACCTGTTCGGGGGCCTGCGCCGCAACACCGAAGCCGCCAGGGCGACCGCCGAGGCGCAGGCGCGGCAGGCCGACGCCGCCTACCTGACGCTGACCGGGCAGGTGGCGATGGCGGCGCTGCAGATCGCCACCACCCGCGCCCAGATCGCCGCCGCCGAGCGGGCGGTGGCCGATGACAACCGGCTGATCGACGTGATCCACAAGGCCGAGGGCGCCGGCGGCGAGGCCCCGTCGGCGACCGTCAGCGTGCGCTCGCAGCAGGCGCAGGACGAGGCGCTGTTGCCGCCGCTGCGCGCGCAGCTGGCGCAGGCGCGCCACCAGCTCGCGCAGCTGGTCGGCCAGGCCCCGGCCGACTGGACGGCCCCGCAGTTCGACCTGGCCGGCTTCGCCTCGCCGGCGGCGGTCCCGGTCAGCCTGCCGTCGCAGCTGGTGCGCCGGCGGCCGGACATCCTGGCGGCGGAGGCGAGCCTGCACGTGGCGACGGCGCGGGTCGGCGTCGCCAGCGCGGCCCTCTATCCGGACATCAAGCTGACCGCCAACATCGAGCAGACGGCGATCCCGCCGGCCAACCTCTTCACCTACGGCGCCAGCGGCTGGACCCTGGCGGCGGGCCTGACCCAGCCGCTGTTCCACGGCGGCACGCTGCGGGCCAACAAGCGCGCGGCGATCGCCGACGCCGAGGCGGCCTACGCCCGCTATCGCGGCACGGTGCTGAGCGCCTTCACCCAGGTGGCCGACGTGATGGCGGCGATCAGCCAGGACGACGACGAGATCACTGCCCTGCAGCACGCCGAGGCCGCCGCCGCGTCGGCCCTGCACGACGACGAGGCCGCCTTCAACCTCGGCGGCGGCCCGCTGCTGCCGGTGCTCGACGACGAGCGCAACCTGGAGCTCTCGCGCCGCGCGCTGGCCATGCAGCAAGGCAAGCGCCTCGCCGACATCGCCCAACTCTACGTGGCCACTGCCGCTGACTGGCGCGACGCGAAGAGCTGAACCGAACCCCCGAACCCGCTCATCCCGGCGCACGCCGGGACCCAGGCAGACGTGATTGCAAGGGCGCGTTAGCTTGAGAGTTCGGGCGCGCCGCAGGCGCCGTCTCTAACCGCAGAGGTCGCAGAGAAGGCGCGGAGGTTGCAGAGGGTCTCGTTGTCTTTGCGTGCTCTGCGCCTTCTCTGCGACCTCCGCGGTTAGAAGCGATGTCTGACGGCATCCACCATGCTTGCCGCGTTCGCGCCCCGCAACGCTCTCCTGCCCGGGGAATAGAGGAAGGGGTCTATTTGGTTTTCAGCTCGTCCGCGTTCCAGCCGCCGCCGAGGGCGACGATCAGGTCGATGGTGGTGGTCAGGCGGTTGGCTTCCAGGGCCAGCTCGGCGTTGTGGGCCTGCAGCGACGCGGCTTCGGCGACCACCACGCTGGTGTAGTCGATGGTCCCGGCGTTGTACTGGTTGAGGGTGATCTTCAGCCCCTCGTCGGCGGAGCGGACCGAGGACGTCAGGTCGGGCTGCTCGGCGGCCAGCACCCGCTGGGCGGCGAGGTTGTCTTCGACCTGCTGGAAGGCGGCCAGCACCGTCTGGCGGTAGTTGGCGACCGCCTGGTCGTAGCCGGCCTTCGCCGCCTGCACCTGGGCGTGGGTGAGGCCGCCGTTGAAGATGGTCTGCGCCGCCTGGGCGCCGAGGTTCCAGAAGAAGCTCTGCGGCGAGAACAGCTGGGCGATGCGGCTGGCCTCGGTCCCGCCGGAGCCCGTCAGGGTCAGGTCCGGGTAGTAGCCGGCGACCGCGACGCCGATGTTGGCGCTGGCGGCGGCCGCCTGGCGCTCGGCGGCGGCGACGTCGGGCCGCCGCTCCAGCAGCACCGAGGGGATGCCCGGCGGCACCTCGACCGGCTTTAGCGTCCAGGGCGCGGACGGGATCGACAGCGACTCCGGCGTCTGGCCGGTCAGCACCGCGATGGCGTGCTCCATCTGCGCGCGCTGCTGGCCCAGCGCCGTGTCGGCGGCGCGCTCGTTGGTGAGCTGGGTCTGCGCCTGGTCGACGTCGCTGAGCGCGGCGGCGCCGGCGTTGTACTTGTTGCGGGTGACGTCGAGCGACAGCTGGAAGGCCTTCACCTGGTCGTCGTCGTAGCGCTTCTGCTCGTCGAGCTCGCGCAGGGTGACGTAGTCGGCCGCCAGCTCCATCTCCGCCGACAGGCGGGCGTTGACCAGGTCGGCGTAGCTGGCCTGGGCCGTGCCCTTGGCGTTCTCGACCTGGCGGCGGATCTTGCCCCAGAGGTCCGGCTCCCAGGTGGCGCCCAGCTGCAGCTGGTAGTCCTGCACCACCGACGGGCGGCCGATCGTCACGACACCGCCGCCGCCGACCCCGCCGCCCGCGCCTGACGGGATGAACGAGCTGCTGTTGCTGGAGTGGGAGACGTTGGCCGAGCCGTTGGCGGTGATGGTCGGGAAGAGGGCGGCGCGCTGCTCGGAGACGATGGCGCGCGCCTGCTGGTAGGCGGCGTAGTCGGCGGCCAGCGTGTAGTTGGAGGTCGCGACCTTGGCCTCCAGGTCGTTCAACAGCGGGTCGCCGAAGATGGTCCACCAGTCGGCGCGGCTGGCCGCGTCGGCGTTGGGGCTGGCTGGCGTCCAGCCCTGGACCTCCTTGTAGGCCTGCGGCGTCGGCGCGGAGGGGCGGTGGTAGTTGGGCCCGACTTCGCAGGCGCAGAGCGCGCTGGCGGCGGCGAGCGAAATGGCGAGGCGGATGCGTGACATGCGTTTGAGCTCTTACTCCGCGGGCAGGGGCTGCGCCGCCGGACCGATGTCGCGGCGGAAAACGTCGTCGCGGCGGCGGAAGCGGTCCAGATAGAGATAGATGACGGGGGTGGTCAAAAGCGTGATCACCTGGCTGACCAGCAGGCCGCCGATGATGGTGACGCCAAGCGGCTGGCGCAGCTCGGAGCCCTCGCCCCAGCCCACCGCCAGGGGCAGGGCGCCGAGGATGGCGGCGAAGGTGGTCATCATGATCGGGCGGAAGCGGGTGAGGGCGGCTTCGCGGATTGCGGCCCTGGGCGCCAGCCCGCGCTCGCGCTCGGCGACCAGGGCGAAGTCGATCATCATGATCGCGTTCTTCTTCACGATGCCGATCAGGAGGATGATGCCGATGAAGGCGATCAGCGTGAACTGGATCTTGAAGACGATCAGGGCGATGAAGGCGCCGACGCCGGCCGAGGGCAGGGTCGAGAGCACCGTCAGCGGGTGGATGTAGCTCTCGTAGAGGATGCCCAGCACCAGGTAGATCGCCACGATCGCCGCCAGGATCAGCGGCCCCAGCGTGCCCAGCAGCTGCTGGAAGGCCAGCGCGTTGCCGGCGTAGTGGCCGTGGATGGTGATCGGCATGTGGATCGAGTTCTGCGCCTTGGCGATCGCCGCGGTGGCGTCGCTCAGCGACTGGCCCTCCGCCAGGTTGAACGAGATGGTGGTGGCCGGCTGGGTGTCCTGGTGGCTGACCGAGGTGGGCGTCGAGGAATCGGCCCAGCTGGCGAAGGCCGAGAGCGGGACCTCGTTCTCGGCGCTGCTGGAGAGGGCGACGCCGGTGGAGGCGGCCCGCGCCGGCGGGGCGCTGGGGCCGGTGACGGCGGTTCCGGCGGTGGCGGCGCCGGGCGCGCTGCGGCCGCCCACCGCCCCCGTTCCGCCGGTGCCGGCGGCATAGGCCTGGGTCAGCGGCGTCTGGTTGGCGACCGGCGCCTTGAAGAGGCCGCCGCTGGCGCTGGCGAGCGCCGTGGTCAGCGGCGTGACGTTGGCCGCCGGGGTCGGCACGCCGATCGGCGTCGGGCCTGGCCTCGCCCCGCCGGACGGCGAGGCGCCGCGGCCGGAAGAGACGAACAACTGCTTCAGCGCCGTCGGATCCTGGGCGAACTGCGGCGCCACCTCCATCACCACATGGTACTGGTTGACGTCCTGGTAGATGGTCGAGGCGTCACGCTGGCCGAAGGCGTCGTAGAGGGCGTTGTCGATCGCCGCGTCGGTGAGGCCGAGCCCCGCGGCCTTCTTGCGGTCGATGGTGACGAAGCTCTGCAGGCCGTGGTCGCGCTGGTCGGTGTTGACGTCCTCCAGCTCCCACTGCGACTGCATGGCGATGCTGAGCTTGTTGGCCCATTCGCGCAGGTCGGCCAGGTTGTCCGCCTCCAGGGTGTACTGGTAGGTGGCGTTCGACTGGCGCCCGCCGATGCGCAGGTCCTGCACCGGCGCGAGGAACAGGCTGGCGCCGGTGACCCTGGCCAGCTGCGGGCGCAGCGTGCTGATCACGTCCTCGGTGCTGCCGCTGCGCACGCCCTTCGGCTTCAACGAGGTGATCATGAACGCGCTGGCCACGCCGCGTCCGCCGACGAAGGCCACGACGGTCTGCACGTCCTTGTCGCGGCCGATGATGTCGACGAACTGGCTGAGGCGCCGCTGGGTGATCTGGAACGAGCTGGACTGGTCGGCCTGCAGGCCGCTGACCATCTGGCCGGTGTCCTCCTCGGGGAAGAAGCCCTTCGGGATCGCCGAGTAGAGGTAGAAGTTGAGGGCGATGGTGGCGATCAGCACCACCAAGATCACCGGACCGGAATCCAGCGCCAGGTCGAGCGCCTTCTCGTAGACGCGGCGCATCACGTTGACGCTGCCGTCGGAGAAGCGGCCGAACCAGCTCTTGGCCTCGCCGTGCTTCGGCTTGCCGACCAGGTAGGCGGCCATCATCGGCGTGGTGGTCAGCGACACCGCCAGCGAGATCAGCACCGCCGCCGACAGGGTGATGGCGAACTCGCGGAAGATGCGCCCGTAGATGCCGCCCATCAGCAGGATCGGCAGGAACACGGCGATCAGCGAGATGCTGATCGACAGGACGGTGAAGCCCACCTCCTGCGCGCCGCGCAGCGCCGCCTCGAAGCGGCCCATGCCCGCCTCGACGTGGCGGGTGACGTTTTCCAGCACCACGATCGCATCGTCCACGACGAAGCCGGTGGAGATGGTCAGCGCCATCAGCGACAGGTTGTCGAGCGAGAAGCCGAGCAGCAGCATCACCCCCAGCGTGCCCAGCAGCGAGACGGCCACCGCGACGCTGGGGATCAGCACCGCGCGGCCGTTCATCAGGAAGAAGGCGACCACGCCGACCACCAGCACCACGGCGATGACCACGGTGCGCTCCACGTCCTGCAGCGAGGCGCGGATGGTGGTGGTGCGGTCGATAGCGACGTTGACCTTGATGTCCTGCGGCAGCGCCCCTTCCACCGCTGGCAGCTTGGCCTTCACCTGGTCGACGGTGGAGATGATGTTGGCGCCCGGCTGGCGGCTGACGGTGACGACGACGGCGGGCTTGTTGACCGGCTTGCCGTTGGCCCCCTTGCTGACGAAGAAGCCCTGGTTGTGGATGTCCTCGACGCCGTCGTAGACCTGGGCGATGTCGGTGAGCCGCACTGCCGAGCCGCCCCGGTAGGCGACCAGCAGCGGCGCGTAATCGGCGGCCACCTTGCCCGCGTCGTTGGTGTAGACCTGGAGCCTGAGCTTGCCGTCGTCGATGACGCCCTTGGGGCGGTTGGCGTTGGCCGAGGCGAGGGCGGCGCGCACGTCCTCCAGGCCGATGCCGTAGTGGGCCAGCTGCACCGGGTTCAGCTCGACGCGCACGGCCGGCAGCGACGCGCCGCCCACCTCCACGTCGCCGACGCCCTTCACCTGCGACAGCTGCTGCTGAACGATGTTGGAGGCCGCGTCGTAGATCTGCCCCGGCGTCTTCGACTCGCTGGTCAGCGCCAGCACCAGGATCGGCGCGTCGGCCGGATTGACCTTCCGGTAGGTGGGGTTGGCGCGCAGGGTGGCGGGCAGGTCGACGCGCGCGGCGTTGATCGCCGCCTCCACGTCGCGCGCCGCGCCGTCGATGTCGCGGTCGAGCCCGAACTGCAGGGTGATGTTGGCAGAGCCGACACGGCTCGATGAGGTCATCTCGGAGACGTCGGAGATCAGGCCGAGGTGGCGCTCCAGCGGCGTCGCCACGCTGGTGGCCATGGTCTCGGGGCTGGCGCCCGGCAGCTGCGCCTGCACCGAGATGGTCGGGAAGTCGACCTCCGGCAGCGGCGAGACCGGCAGGCTGAAGAAGGCGCCGATGCCCGCCAGCGCCACCCCGACGGTGAGCAGGATGGTGCCGATCGGCCGGCGGACGAAGGGCGCCGAGAGGTTCATCCGGCCGGGTCCGGCTCAGGCCCCGGCAGGGAGGCCGGCGGCGCGGCCTCGTCGAGCCCCGGATCGGCCTCGCCCTTGCGCAGGTTCGGGGTCAGGCCGAAGCGTCGGCCGGCGCGGTCGAACCAGAGGTAGATCACCGGCGTGGTGAAGAGGGTCAGCAGCTGGCTGACGATCAGGCCGCCGAAGATGCTGATCCCGAGCGGGCGGCGCAGCTCCGAGCCCTCGCCCCAGCCCAGCATCAGCGGCAGGGCGGCGAAGAGGGCCGCCAGCGTGGTCATGATGATCGGCCGGAAGCGCAGCAGCGCGGCCTGGCGGATCGCCTCCAGCGGCGGCTTGCCCTCGTCGCGCTCGGCGTCGAGGGCGAAGTCGATCATCATGATGGCGTTCTTCTTCACGATGCCGATCAAGAGGATGATGCCGATGACGCCGATCACCCCGAGGTCGGAGCCGGCGATCATCAGCGCCAGCAGCGCGCCGACGCCGGCCGAGGGCAGGGTCGAGAGGATGGTGATCGGGTGGATGTAGCTCTCGTAGAGCACGCCCAGCACGATGTAGACGCAGACGATCGCCGCCAGGATCAGCCACAGCTCGTTGCTCAGCGAGGCCTGGTAGGCGTTCGCCGCCCCGAGGAAGGTGGTGGTGACCACCGCGGGAACCTTCAGCTTCGCCTCGTCGGCCTTGACGGCGCTCACCGCGTCGCCCAGCGAGACGCCGGGGGCGGTGTCGAACGAGATGTTGGCGGCCGGGAACTGGGCGACGTGGTTGATCTGCAGCGGCGCGGTGCGGGTCTCGACGGTGGAGATGGCCCCCAGCGGCGTCGGCGCGCCGGAGCCGGCGCTCATGTAGAGCGTGCCCAGGCCCTGCGGCGTGTTGATCTGCTTCGGGTCGGCCTCGAGGATCACCCGGTACTGGTTGGACTCGGTGAAGATGGTCGAGATGATCCGCTGGCCGAAGGCGTCGTAGAGGGCGTCGTCGACGGTGGAGGGGGTGATCGCCAGCCGCGCGGCGGTGTCGCGGTCGATGGCGACGAAGGCGCTGAGGCCCTGGTCCTGCACGTCGGCGCCGACGTTGCGCACCTTCGGCTCCTTGGCCAGCGCGTCGACGATCTTGCCGGCCCAGGCGGTGACGGTGGCCGTGTCCGGCCCCTCCAGCGAGAACTGGTACTCGGTGCGGCTGACGTTGGAATCGATGGTCAGGTCCTGCACCGGTTGCAGGTAGAGGGTCATGCCCGGCACCTCGGCGGCGCGCTCGCGCAGCCGGTCGAGGATCTGCGGCTGTGACGAGGTGCGCTGGCCCAGCGGCACGAGGTTGATCAGGTAGCGGCCGGTGTTGAGCGTGGTGTTGGTCCCATCGACGCCGACGTAGCTGGTGAGGCTGGCGACGTCCGGGTCCTTGATCAGTTGCGCGGCCACCTGCTGCTGCAGGTCGCCCATGTTGCCGTAGGAGACCGACTGGCCGGCCACCGTGACGCCCTGCACCAAGCCGGTGTCCTGGGTCGGGAACAGGCCCTTGGGGATGACCAGGTAGAGGATGATGGTCACCGCCAGGGTGGCGAGGGCGACGAGCAGCGTCGGCGTCTGCCGCTCCAGCACCCAGTCCAGCGCGACGCCGTAGCGCTCGATGGTCCGCTCGATGAAGCGGCTGGTCCAGCGGCTGAAGCGGCTCTCGCGCTCCTCCTCGGCTGGCTTCAGCCAGATCGCCGCCAGCGTCGGGGTCAGGGTCAACGAGATGAAGGCGGAGATGACGATGGTCACCGCCAGCGTCACCGCGAACTGCCGGAACAGCCGCCCGACCACGTCGCCCATGAAAAGCAATGGGATCAGCACCGCGATCAGCGAGACGGTCAGCGAGATGATGGTGAAGCCGATCTGCTCGGCGCCCTTCAGCGCCGCCGCCATCGGCCGCTCGCCCGCCTCGATGTAGCGGGAGATGTTCTCGATCATGACGATGGCGTCGTCGACCACAAAGCCGGTGGCGATGGTCAGCGACATCAGGGTCAGGTTGTTGAGCGAGTAGCCCAGCAGGTACATCACGCCGAAGGTGCCGACGATCGACAGCGGCGCGGCGACGCCGGCGATGAAGGTGGCCGGCAGGCTCTTCAGGAACAGGAAGATCACCGCCACCACCAGCACGATGGCCAGCACCAGCTCGAACTCGACGTCGGTGACCGAGGCGCGGATGCCCGTGGTGCGGTCGGTGACCACGGTGACGTTCAGGCCCGCGGGCAGGGTGGAGGTGAGCTGCGGCAGCGCCGCCTTGATCTTGTCGACGGTGGTGATGACGTTGGCGCCGGGCTGGCGCTGGATGTTGAGCACGATCCCCGGTTTCAGGCTGGCGGGCGTGGTCTTGCCGCCGGCCTTGGCGGCGGCGACGTCGTACCAGGCGCCCAGCTTGTCGTTCTCCGGCGCCTCGACGATGTGGGCGACATCCTTCAGCCGGATGGCGTTGCCGTTCTTGTAGGCGACGATGGTGTCGGCGTAGTCGTCGGCGTTCAGCAGCTGGTCGTTGGCGTTGATCGCGTAGGCGCGGGTGGGGCCGTCGAACGAGCCCTTGGCCTGGTTGGCGTTGGCGTTGGCGATGATGGTGCGCAGCGACTCCAGCGTCATGCCGTAGGAAGCCAGCGCGCGGGTGTCGACCTGGATGCGCACCGCCTGCCGCTGGCCGCCGGCGATGGTGACGAGGCCGACGCCGCCGATCTGCGAGATCTTCTGCCCCAGCTGCTCCTCGGCGATGCCCTGCACCTCGGTGAGCGGCAGACTGTCGGAGGTCAGCGACAGGGTCAGGATCGGCGCGTCGGCCGGGTTGACCTTGGCGTAGATCGGCGGCGCCGGCAGGTCGACCGGCAGCAGGTTGCCGGCGGCGTTGATGGCGGCCTGCACCTCCTGCTCGGCGACGTCGAGCGAGAGGTCGAGGTTGAACTGCAGGGTGATCACCGACGAGCCGCCGGACGAGACCGACGACATGCGGTTGAGGTCGGCCATCTGGCCGAACTGGCGCTCCAGCGGCGCGGTGACGGTCTGCGCCATCACCTCCGGGCTGCCGCCGGGATAGGAGGTCTGCACCTGGATGGTCGGGTAGTCGACCTCCGGCAGCGCCGACAGCGACAGGAAGTGGAACGCCACCAGTCCGGCCAGCAGGATGGCGGTCATCAGCAGCGAGGTCGCCACCGGACGCTGGATGAACGGGCGTGACGGGCTCATGGACGGGCGCTGGGCGCGTGGCTTCCCTGGCTCAAGAGGTCACCCCGCCCCGCCGAAGACGCCGTAGCCGCCGCCTCCGGCGCTGTTCGTGCCGTTGGTCCCGTTCGTGGCCCCGCTCGGGCGCGCTTTCGGCAGCGTCACCTGGGCGCCGTCGCGCAGCCGGTCGCCGCCTTCGGTGATCACCACCTCGCCGGCCCTGAGGCCCGAGGCGACCGAGGTGGCCTCGCCGGTGGCCGGGCCGGTCTTGATCGCGCGCATCTTCACGGTCTTGTCGGACTGCAGCACCCAGACGAAGTCGCCGTCGGGCCCGTGCCGGATCGCCGTCGAGGGCACGATCACCTGGCTCTTCAGCGTGTCGACCAGCACCGTGACGTTGACGAACTGGTTGGGGAACAGCGCCCCGCCCGGGTTCGGGAACCGCGCCTTGCCCTTCACCGTGCCGGTGGTGGTGTCGACCACGTTGTCGATGGTGGCGAGGCTGCCGGTGGCCAGCGCCGCCCCGCCGGTGCGGTCGAAGGCGGTGACCGGCAGGCCGGCGCCGAAGCCCGGATGGCGCACGATCGAGGGGATGGCGTCCTCAGGCACGGCGAAGATGATGTCGATCGGGTCGATCTGGGTGACCACCGCCAGCGGCGTGGCGCCGTTGGCGCTGACCTGGTTGCCGGGGTCGATCTGGCGCAGGCCCACGCGCCCGCCCACCGGCGAGACGATGTGGGTCCAGCCGAGGTTGATCTGGGCGCTGGCGACGGCGGCCTTGTCGGCCTGCACCAGGCCCTGGTCGGTCCGCACCGTCGCCGCCTGGTCGTCATAGGTCTGGCGGGCGATGGAGTTCTGCGCCACCAGCGTGCGGTAGCGGTTGAGGTCGACCTGCGCGCCGGCCAGCGTCGCCTCGTCGTGCGCCAGCGAGCCCTTGGCCTGGTCGAGCGCGGCCTGGAACGGGGCCGGGTCGATCTGCGCCAGCAGCTGGCCCTTGCGCACCATCTGCCCCTCGGTGAAGCGCACCTGGTTCAGTTGGCCGGTGACGCGGGAGATCACCGAGACGGTGGCTTCCGGGGTCACGGTGCCGAGCGCCGAGACGGTGATCGGCACGTCGCCGAGCGCCGCGGTGGCCGTGCCGACGGTGATCGTCGGGCGGCTTCGGCGGCCGCCGAAGC
>DASXEN010000017.1:0-36402 GCA_036490095.1 Caulobacteraceae bacterium | reverse complement strand
GAGCACCGGCCCGCGCCCGCGCCCGCCGCACCGCCGCCCTCGCCTGGCCGCCGGAGGCCGACAAGGCCGCCAGGGAGGCGCTGGCTGCGTTCCGCCGCGACGGCGCCAAGAGCCCGCCGCACAGCCTGCTGGTCGGCGCGGACGACCTGTTCGACGCCGCCGCCGCCCTGGCTGACGCCGGCGTCGCGCCGGTATCCGTGACCCGGCCGGAATATGTTTTCGCGGCGCAGAGCCAGCCGATCGAAGACTTGGCGGCGCGTCTTTCCCTCTGAATTCGCCATAGGCGTCAATAAACGCTGTTCACCTGAGGCTTGGTTGACCCTCAGGTCCAAGATTCACCCCGTTGTGTTTGATTTGGCGCAAACTGTGCTCAATCGCGGGGCGAGGCGGCGTTGACAGCGGAGAAATTTTGCCGTTCTCTCCAAAGCGCGAGAGGCGTGACGGTCCTTCCAAGGCCCTGCGCTTCCGGCGTTTCGGGGAGGAAACGCCCACTTGGATCGAATGACCAAGATCGGTCAAACCCGCCGCGATTATCCCCCGCGGCGGGTTTGATTTTTTCGGCCTGACCGTCAAAAACAATGCGGTTTTCCTTCTCCCCTTGCGGGAGAAGGTGTCAGCGAAGCTGACGGACAAGGGGTCGCGCTGAACTCGGGGATTTGCCTGCGGGGCGCTAGCCACCAGCACCCGTCGACCCCTCATCCGGCGCTGCGCGCCACCTTCTCCCGCGAGGGGAGAAGGCTTTGTAGCGCGACCCGCCCGTCACCAGATCCGCACGCGCTGGTCCGGGGCGACGTAAAGCGGGTCGCCGGGGCGCACGCCCCAGGCGTCGTACCAGGCGTCGATGTTGCGCACGACGGCGTTCACCCGGGCCGTGCCCGGCGAGTGGACGTCGCTGACCAGGGCGCGGCGCAGGGCGTCGGGCCGGATCGCCTCGCGCCACACCTGCGCCCAGCCGAGGAACACCCGCTGGTCGCCGGTCAGCCCGTCCAGCACCGGGGCCGGCTTGCCGCCGAGCGAGGCGTGGTAGGCGTCGAGCGCCAGCAGCGAGCCGCCGAGGTCGGCGATGTTCTCGCCCATGGTCTGCTCGCCCTTGATGTGCACGCCCGGCAGCGGCTCCATCGCCGAATACTGGGCGCCGAGGCGCTTGGCCTGGACGATGAACTTGGCGTCGTCCTGCGGCGTCCACCAGTCGGTGAGCAGCCCCGTGCCGTCGAAGTGGCGGCCCTGGTCGTCGAAGCCGTGGGTCATCTCGTGGCCGATCACCCCGCCGATGCCGCCGTAGTTGACCGCCATGTCAGCGTGCGGATCGAAGAACGGCGGCTGCAGGATGGCGGCCGGGAAGACGATCTCGTTGACCCGCGGGTTGTAGTAGGCGTTCACCGTCTGCGGGGTCATGATCCACTCGCCCTTGTCGACCGGGCCATAGAGCCGCGCGACCCTGCGATGCCACTCGAACGCCGCCGAGCGCTCGACGTCGCCCACCAGGTCGTCGGCGGAGATGTGCAGCGTGCCGTAGTCGCGCCACTTGGCGGGGTACCCGATCTTCACCGTCAGCATGGAGAGCTTCTGCAGCGCCTTGGCCTTGGTCGCCTCGCTCATCCAGTCGAGCCGCTGGATGCGGGCCGCCAGCGCCGTGCGGATGTTGCCCACCAGCGCCACCATCTTGGCCTTCGACTCGGGCGGGAAATACTTGGCCACGTAGAGCCGGCCCACCGCCTCGCCCATGTCGGCGTCGAGCGTGCCGACCGCCCGCTTCCAGCGCGGCCGCTGCTCCTTCTGGCCGCTGAGGGTCTTGTTGCGGAACTCGAAGTTGGCGTCGACGAACGGCTTGGAGAGGAACGGCGAGGCCGAGTCGGCGGCGTTGAACGCCTCCCAGGCCTGCAGCGTCGCGACCGGCGTCGCGGCGAACAGGGCGGCGATCTTCGGCACGGCGGTGTTCTCGTTCACCACCACCCGCTTGACGCCCGGCAGGTCCGCGCCGGCCAGGTAGGCCGCCCAGTCGAAGCCGGGCGCCGTGCGCGCCAGCTCTTCGGGCGTCGTCGGATTGTAGGTCTTCAGCGGGTCGCGCTCTTCGGCGAGGCTCCAGCTGGCGTCGGCGATCTTGGTCTCCAGCTCGACGATCGCCTTGGCCTGCGCTTCCGCGTCCGGCCAGTGGACCAGCCCCAGCATCTGGGCGACGTAGGCCTGGTAGGCGGTCTTCTGCGCGGCGAAGCTGGGCTGCAGGTAGTAGTCGCGGTTCGGCATGCCGAGCCCGCCCTGGCCGAGGTACACGGCGTAGTGCGCGGGGTCCTTCGAATCGATCTGCACCCCGACGTCGAAGAAGCTGCCGTAGAAGCCGCGCGTGCCCTCGCCCATCAGGTGGGCGATGGCGCTGCGGCTGCTCGCGGCGCGAATCGCCGCCAGCTCAGGCGCGAGCGGCTTGTCGCCCAGCGCGTCGGCGTGGGCCTCGTCCATGAAGGCGCGGTAGAAGGCGCCGATCTTGGCCTCCGAGCCGCCGGCCTGCTTGTCGGCCGCGGCCCCTTCCAGGATCGTATGGACGCGCGACTCGGAGAGCGCCGCCAGGGTGTCGAAGGCCCCGAAACGCGAGCGGTCGGGCGGAATCACCAGGTTCTTGACGTAGGTCCCGTTGGCGTAGCCGTAGAAGTCGGCGCCCGGCGAGATGGACGTGTCCCGGCCGTCGAGGCCGAAGCCCCAGGGCGGGATCTGCGGCCCATTAGAAGGTTGCGCCAGCGCGCCAAGGCCAATAACGCCCGCGGCGCTGGCCGCCAGAGCCACGCCAAGCAGTGTCTTCATCTAAAATCGCCCGTTCCGTGCAATGAGATGCCCTGGGTCCAAGCACTTCGGGGCGAAGATCGCCCCTTAAACTTTGGTAATGAAACGCCCGCCGCCGCGCTGGCGAGGCCCTGGCGAGGCTCTCCGGGCCGGCCAAGCTTGGCCCCAGCGCGCGGGGCGAGCCGCTTTGTCACAGTCTCGTGACCATGCTCCGATCGATCGCTGCAAGGCGTTGATCCGGCACGCTTCGCGGGCCTCGCCCTGGGCGTCGATCAACAGAAAAATCGTCGTCGGCGCACCTCTGGGCCGTTGACCAGTTGGCAACCATATGTCCCCATATCCTGGGTTTTCTGGGGCTGCGCCCACAAGATGTAGATGGCCAAGGGACGGCGAACGATCCCAAGGCTACAGGGGTTTAGGGTATGGTGATGATGGGAAGCGAGGCCAAGAAGGTTGCGGAAACCGCCGCTGCGGAGCGGGCGGCAAGGCCGAAGGAGCGGCCGCCGCTGCAGCTGGTGCGCAAGGTCGAGATCGACCGCTCGCGCGACGCGCTGCTGACCGATTTCGGCCGCACCACGCTGGAGGACCGCTACCTGCTGCCGGGCGAAGGCTACCAGGACATGTTCGCCCGCGTCGCCACCGCCTATGCGGACGACGCCGATCACGCCCAGCGCATCTACGACTACATCAGCCGGCTGTGGCTGATGCCGTCGACGCCGGTGCTCTCCAACGGCGGCGCCGACCGCGGGCTGCCGATCAGCTGCTTCCTCAACGCCGTCGGCGATTCGCTGGAAAGCATCGTCGGCACCTGGAACGAGAACGTCTTCCTGGCCGCCAACGGCGGCGGCATCGGCACCTACTGGGGCGGCGTCCGCTCGATCGGCGAGAAGGTGAAGGGCGCGGGCCAGACCAGCGGCATCATCCCCTTCATCCGGGTGATGGACTCGCTGACGCTGGCGATCAGCCAGGGCTCGCTGCGGCGCGGCTCGGCCGCCGTCTACATAGACGTCTGGCACCCGGAGATCGAGGAGTTCGTCGAGATCCGCAAACCCTCGGGCGACTTCAACCGCAAGAGCCTGAACCTGCACCACGGCGTCTGCATCACCGATGAGTTCATGGAGGCCGTGCGCGACGGCGCCCGCTTCGCGCTGCGCTCGCCGAAGACCGGCGAGGCGATCCGCGAGATCGACGCGCGCAGCCTCTGGCAGAAGCTGCTGGAGCTGCGCCTGCAGACCGGCGAGCCCTACTTCATCTTCTCCGACACCGCCAACCGCGCCATGCCGCAGCACCAGCGCGAGCTGGGCCTGAAGGTGCGCCAGTCGAACCTCTGCTCGGAGATCATGCTGCACTCCGGCCTCGACCACCTGGGCAAGGAGCGCACCGCCGTCTGCTGCCTCTCGTCGGTCAACGCCGAGATGTTCCTGGAGTGGCGCGACCACCCGACCTTCATCGAGGACTGCATGCGCTTCCTCGACAACGTGCTGCAGGACTTCATCGACCGCGCCCCGCCGGAGATGGCGACGGCGTCCTACGCCGCCTGGCGCGAGCGCTCGGTGGGCCTCGGCCTGATGGGCTTCCACTCCTTCCTGCAGGGCCAGAACGTGCCGTTCGAGAGCGCGCTGGCCAAGAGCTGGAACATGCGCCTCTTCAAGCACCTGCGCCGCGGCTGCGACGCCGCCAGCCGCGCGCTGGCCGAGGAGCGCGGCCCCTGCCCCGACGCCGCCGACCGCGGCGTCATGGAGCGCTTCAGCCACAAGATCGCCATCGCGCCGACCGCGTCGATCTCGATCATCTGCGGCGGCACCAGCGCCGGCATCGAGCCGATCCCGGCCAACATCTACACCCACAAGACCCTCTCGGGCTCGTTCGCGGTGAAGAACCCCTACCTGGAGCGGCTGCTGGAAGAGCGCGGCCAGAACACGCCCGCCGTCTGGGCTTCGATCCTGGAGAACGAGGGCTCGGTGCAGCAGCTGGACTGCCTCAGCCAGGACGAGAAGGACGTCTACAAGACCGCCTTCGAGATCGACCAGCGCTGGGTGGTGGAGCTGGCCGCCGACCGCGCCGCGGACATCGACCAGTCGCAGTCGGTCAACATCTTCCTGCCCGGCGACGTCGACAAATGGGACCTGCACATGCTGCACTGGCAGGCCTGGGAGCGCGGCGTGAAGAGCCTCTACTACCTGCGCTCCAAGTCCGTGCAGCGCGCCGCCTTCGCCGGCGGCGACGGCCTGGCCGGGCTGATCGAGAAGGCCGCCGCCGAGCGCACCGACTACGACGAGTGCCTCGCCTGCCAGTAGGCGGGGCCACTCCCTCATCCCCCAAAGGCCGGCGGTTGTCGCTCAGCCAAGACGCTGCGTCCTTCGAGACGGCCGCGTTGCGGCCTCCTCAGGATGACGAAATAGGCTCGTTACACCCAACCTCGTCATGGTGAGGAGCGCTCGTCAGAGCGCGTCTCGAACCAAGCACCACGCGCCGGCTGCGCCCCTCAGGCCTCCGTCGCCGCGGTCGCCGCCCGCGCCCGCCAGGCGGGGCGGGTGGACTCGCGCTCGGCTTCCACCGCCCGCTGGCGGGCGTGCACGCGCAGCAGGTCCTTGCGGGTGACCAGGCCCACCAGCCGCCCGGCCCCGTCGACGATCGAGACGCGGCCCACGTCGCGCTCCACCATCTGCTCGACCAGCCGGCCCACCGCCTCGTCCGGGCCGGCGGTCAGCATGGCGGCGTCGGAGATCACGTCGGCCAGCGTCTGGCCCTCGTGCGCGCCCTCGGTCAGCCAGCGGATGATCTCGGCGCGCGGGGCCATGCCGACCGCCCGGCCCTGGCCGTCGACCACCGGATAGCTCTTGTGGCGGGTCTCGGGGGCGGTGAAGAAGGCCACCGCCTGGTCCACCGGCATGTTTGACGGCAGCGTCTCCACGGCCTCGACCATCACGTCGCGCACCCGCATCATCTGGAACGGGTCGACGCTGTACTCGCGGGTCAGGTGCAGGCCGCGGCGGGCGATCTTCTCGGTGAGGATCGAGCGCTTCAGCAGCAGCACGGTGACGCCGTAGCCGGCCGCGGAGGCGGCCAGCAGGCCCGGCAGGGCGTGGAAGTCGCCGGTCAGCTCGGCGGCGAACAGGGCCCCGGTCAGCGGCGCGCGCATGGTTCCGCCCATCATCCCGGCCATGCCGATCAGCGCCCAGTAGCCGGGGCCGCCGGGCAGGAAGTGGCCCTCGAGGCCGCCCAGCGCCCCGCCCAGAATCAGCAGCGGCGCCAGCACCCCGCCGGAGGTGCCGGACGACAGGGCGATGATCCACACCGCCGCCTTCACTGCCAAGAGCCGCGCGGTTTCGCCCATCGGGATGCGCCCGGCCAGCAGGTCGCCGATCACGTCGTAGCCGACGCCGAGGGCGCTGGGGTCGCCCAGCCCGCCGACGCCGACCACCAGGCCGCCCAGCGCCGGCCACCACATCCAGTGCAGCTTCAGCGAGCCGAACGCGTCCTCGGCCTTGTAGAGCAGTGTGGTCAGCAGGCCCGACTGCAGCCCGGCGACGATCCCGGCGCCGGCGCAGAGCGCCAGCCCGCTCCAGCCCAGGTCCGGATCGACCGCGACGTGGAACAGCGGCCCCGAGCCCAGCAGGAAGGGCCGGACCCCCGCGGCGATCAGCACCGCCATGGTCACCGGCAGGAAGCTGCGCGGCTTCCATTCGAATAGCAGCAGCTCCACCGCCAGCAGCACCGCCGCCAGCGGCGTGCCGAAGACGCCGGTCATCCCGGCCGCCGCGCCGGCCACCAGCAGCGTCTTGCGCTCGGCGGCGCTGAGGTTGAAGCACTGGGCGAACAGCGAGCCGAACGCCCCGCCGGTCATGATGATCGGCCCCTCGGCGCCGAAGGGTCCGCCGGTGCCGATGGCGATCGCCGACGACAGCGGCTTCAGCACCGCCACCTTAGCCGACATGCGGCTGCCGCCGATCAGGATTGCCTCGATCGCCTCCGGGATGCCGTGGCCGCGGATCTTCTCCGAGCCGAAG
Organism: Caulobacteraceae bacterium; assembly: GCA_036490095.1. Classification (GTDB taxonomy): domain Bacteria; phylum Pseudomonadota; class Alphaproteobacteria; order Caulobacterales; family Caulobacteraceae; genus Acaudatibacter. The sequence goes on along the minus strand of DASXEN010000017.1, from coordinate 29,620 downwards.
CGGGCCATCAGACCGATCGCCAGGCCGCCGACCGCCGGCGCCAGCGCCATCCAGAGGCTGGGATGCACGCCGGCAAAGGTGAATGTCTGTGCCGAGAGCTGGCCGCGCCACACCAGGTTCGAGGCCAGGGCGATCAGCTTCAGCAGCGCCCAGGCGCCCGCCGCGCCACCGGCGCCGACCACCACGGCCATGGCGACCAGGATCAGCATGCGCCGGTCGGCGGTGAAGTCGCCGAGGGCGAACGGATTGGCGGAATGGCGGTCGCGCAGCGCGGCGGCGCCGGAATGGAGGGTCATCGGGCTCTGTTCGGCAAAGTCTGCGCCAGGGGAGGGCGCGAAAGGTGACGGATATATCTTGCGGTGACATGAATTCAACCGCCCGCGGCGCTGGAACCGGCGCCGGGCGCTCCGCATTCGATCTCGCGGGCGTCGCCTCTTGTGGGAGTTCGGGCGATGGGACGGTGGCTGATCCTGACCGCGGCGCTGGCGGCGCCGCTCGCCGCGCAGGCCGATCCGCCGCAAACCGAGCCGGCTGTGAGCCAACCCGCGCCGACCTACGCCGTGCCGCCGCCGGCCGCGCCGCCCGGCGGCGCCTCGCCCGGCTGGGGCCTGCACGCCGCCATCGGCGGCCGCTCGATGGACCTCGACCGGCCGAGCCAGGGCTGGGGCGAGGACGCCACGCTCGGCCGGCATGACGCCGAAGCCGGCTACACCTGGAGCGGCCACGGCGCCTCCGCCGTGCTCGGCTACGCCCAGTTCGACATGGGCCCCCGGCGCGATCCGCGCCTGCCCGGCTACGACGCCCCCAAGGAGACCACCAGCAACGTTCTGGGTCTCAGCTTCGTCTGGCGGCGGTAGGGCGCGCAGGCTCGGCCTGCGACCGCGGTCGCCGCGCTGGCTGCAGCTCTTTTTTTGACCACGGAAAACACTGAACAACACGGACGGGAGCCAGATGCGGGCCGCGTGGAGCGTCCGTGCCCTCCGTGTTTTCCGTGGTTCAAAAAGCAGCGTGGAAGCCCACCCCCGCGCAAGGAACAGCGCCGCGTGGCGAAACGCGTGTCGGGACAGGGGCGGCGCGTTCGTCTTAGATGGGAGGCGCGCCATCCGGAGATCCGCCCATGCTCTACGCCCTGCTCTGCTACAATGACGAAGACGCCGTCTTCTCCTGGTCGAAGGAGCAGGACGATGCGGTGATGTCCGCGCTCGCCAAGGTGCACGAGCCGCTGCACCGCGCCGGGCGGCTGGGGCCGACGGCGCGGCTGATGCCGACCACGGCGGCGACCACGCTGCGCAAGAGCTCCGATCCGCCGCTGGTGATCGACGGCCCCTACGCCGAGACCAAGGAGCAGCTGCTCGGCTTCTACGTCGTCGAGTGCGAGGACCTGGAGGCGGCGCTCGTCGTGGCCAAGGACCTCGCCAAGGCCAACCCCGGCGGCGCCTACGAGGTGCGGCCGCTGAAGGTGTTCCTGCCGGGCGCGCTGGCGCAGGGAGGGTCGGCGCCGTGAGCGAGCTCGCCTGGATCGATGCGGCGCTGACGGCGGCCCGTCCCCAGGCGATCGGGGCGCTGCTGCGCTATTTCCGCGACCTGGACCTTGCCGAGGAGGCGTTCCAGGACGCGTGCCTCAGGGCGCTGAAGAGCTGGCCCCAGAACGGGCCGCCGCGCGACGCGGCCGCCTGGCTGATCATGGTCGGGCGCAACGCCGCCATCGACCAGGTGCGCCGCCGCAGCCGCCAGGAGGCGCTGCCGGACGAGGAACAGCTGTCCGACCTCGACGACGTCGAGACACCGATGGCCGAGCGGCTGGACGGCGCCCACTATCGCGACGACGTGCTGCGGCTCCTGTTCATCTGCTGCCATCCGGAGCTGCCGGCGACGCAGCAGATCGCGCTGGCGCTGCGGATCGTCTCCGGCCTCTCGGTCAAGCAGATCGCCCGCGCCTTCGTGGTCGGCGAGGCGGCGATGGAGCAGCGCATAACCCGTGCCAAGAGCCGCATCGCCCGGGCCGACGTGCCGTTCGAGGCGCCGGGTCCGATCGAGCGGTCCGAGCGGCTCGCGGCCGTGGCGGCGATGGTCTACCTGGTGTTCAACGAAGGCTATTCGGCCGGCGCCGCCGAGCAGGACGAGCGCGGCGCGCTGGCGCTGGAGGCGATCCGGCTGGGACGGCTGCTGCTGCGGCTGTTCTCGGCCGAGCCGGAGATCATGGGCCTGCTGGCGCTGATGCTGCTGCAGCACTCGCGCACCGCCGCCCGCTTCGACGACGCCGGCGAGCTGGTCCTGCTCGACGACCAGGATCGCAGCCTGTGGGACCAGCGGATGATCGGCGAGGGGCTGGCGCTGATCGACAAGGCCATCCGTCACCGCCGCGGCGGCCCTTACCAGGTGCAGGCCGCCATCGCCGCCCTGCACGCCCGCGCCGCGACGCCCGCCGACACCGACTGGGCGGGCATCGACGCCCTCTACGCCACCCTGGAGCGGATGGAGCCGTCGCCGATCGTGACGCTGAACCGGGCGGTGGCGGTCTCCAAGACGCGCGGGCCCGAGGCGGCGCTCGACATGATCGCGCCGCTGCAGGAGCGGCTGGCCGGCTACTTCCACTTCTTCGGCCTCAAGGGCGCGCTGCTGATGCAGCTGGGCCGCTCGGCCGAGGCACGGCAGGCGTTCGGCGAGGCGATCGCGCTGGCCACCACCCCGGCCCAGGCGGCGCACATCCGCCAGCACCTCGACGCCCTGGCCAAGGACGCCGCCGCCGCCCGCGCCTGACTTTTTTGCTCACCGCTGTCGGATCGCCGCCGCTCCGATCGTCCTATGATCGGCGCCGCGACGGACCGGCGCCGCTTTCAGGACGAAGACCATGACCCAAGCTTCCACCCGCACCGACGCCGCCGACGTCGAAGCCGTGATCGCCGCGCGCAACCGCGCCATCTCGGCCAAGGACGCCGCCGCGGTCGCCGCGTGCCAGGCGCCCGGCGCCGTCTCCTTCAACCTGGCCCCGCCGCTGGTGGCCGACGACGTCGGCGGCCTGCAGGACTGGTTCGACAGCTGGGACGGTCCGATCGGCCTGGAGCTGCGCGACCTGAAGGTGGCCGCCAGCGGCGACGTCGCCTTCGCCCACGCGCTCGCCCACATGACCGGCCGCAGGACCTACGGTGAGACGTCGGACGTGTGGTTCCGGCTGACGCTGGGCCTTACCCGCGGGCCCGGCGGCTGGAAGATCGTCCACGAGCACGAGTCCACGCCCTTCTACATGGACGGCAGCCTCAAGGCCGCCGTCGACCTGAAGCCCTGAGTTCCACCCCAGCCCGAAGGAGGCTTCCATGACCACGCAGACCGAGCTGAAGTCCAACCCGGACACCCTGACCCGCGGCGTCGTCCCCTACATCCAGGTGGAGAACGCCGCCAAGGCGATCGCCTTCTACCAGCGCGCCTTCGGCGCGAAGGAGTTGGCCCGCACCGCCTCCGGCGACGGCAAGCAGATCATGAACTGCCAGCTGGAGATCAACGGCGGCCTGATCATGGTGATGGACGCCATGCCGGAGCACGGCTTTGCGTTCCAGCACAGCCACAGCGTGACCATGCAGCTGATGGTGCCGGATGGGCAGGCCTGGTTCGACCGCGCGGTCGAGGCCGGCTGCAAGGTGACCACGCCGTTCCAGAAGATGTTCTGGGGCGACATGTGGGGCGCCCTGATCGATCCGTTCCAGATCCAATGGGGCATCGACGAGCCCGCCGCCAAGTAGGCCGCGCGGGGCCGCTGGGACGTTGCGGCCCGCCATTTGCGACGGCGGGCCCAACGCAACCTCACCTGTCTCCGAGCGGCACAATGAACACGCCCCACTGGATGCTCACTCACCCCGGCCAGGCCCGCACCTGGGTCCGCCGCAGCCGCGGCCGCCGCGCCTCCGACCGCCGCCCGACCCTGGAATCGGTCCTCGGCGCGGCCGTCGTGCTCGCCTGGGTCTGGGGCGTCTACGAAGTGACGCTGCTGTTCCTGAAGTAGGCTAAGCCGCCTCGAACGCCAGCGGCGCGCCCCAGAAGCGTTCGGCGAGGCCGTTCTGGGCGCCGGGGCGGCCGGTGGTGAGGAAGCGGCGCGCGCCGGCCGAGCCGGGCGCGTATTCCGGATGCCGCGCCAGGTAGCGCCCGATGGCGTCGGCGGTGGCGTCCGGCTGGTGCACCAGCGGCGTTCCGGGCGGCAGGGCGGCGCGGAACAGGTCGGCGATGATCTCGTAGTGGGTGCAGCCGAGGATGGCGCGGTCCGGCGGACGGCCGATGCGGCGGGCGAGCTGGGCGACGTGCGCCTCGACGGCCGGCTTCAGCGCCCCATCGCACTCGCCGCCCTCGATCTGCCGCGCCAGCATCGGGCAGGGCTCGGAGAACACCGCCACCGCGTCGCTGCGCTTGGCGATCTCGATCTCGTAGACGCGGCTGCCTGCGGTGGCGGGCGTCGAGAAGATGCCGAGGATGTCGAGCTTCTCGATCTTGTCCGGGCGGCGGTCCTGCGCCTCGTTCCAGGCCACCCCGGTGGCCGCCTCGATGGTCGGGACGATCAGGCCCAGCACGTTCACCGGCCGGCCCAGCGCCCGCCGGTAGCCGGGCAGCCAGGTCTGCTGCAGGCGCCTCAGCGCCACCGCCGCGGCGGTGTTGCAGGCCAGGATCACCAGGTCGCAGCCCTCGGCGAACAGCCGCTCGCAGCCGACGCGGCTCAGCTCGACGATCTCCTCGCCGGGCCGCCCGCCGTAGGGGCTGTTGGCCTGGTCGGCGAGGTAGACGATGTCGGCGCCCGGCAGCCGGCGCACCAGCGCGTGCAGCACGGTCAGCCCGCCAATCCCCGTATCGAACACGCCGATAGCCATCCGTCAGGCTCTACCAACCCGCTCATCTCGGCGAAAGGCGGCGCCGGGCCAGGCGGGGGTCATTTGCCTGAGAGAGGGAGCGCGCCGGATAGCGAGCCTGGAAGCGCTAAGCCGCGACCAGGTTCCGCTCGGCGGCGGCCGCGCGCATGGCCTTCTGCAGCTTTTCGAACGCCCGCACCTCGATCTGGCGCACCCGCTCGCGGCTCACGCCGTATTGCGAGGCCAGCTCTTCCAGCGTGGTCGGGTCGTCGCGCAGGCGCCGCTCGGTGAGGATGTGGCGCTCGCGGTCGGTGAGCTCCGTCATCGCCTCTTCGAGCAGGGCCATCCGGATGGACTTCTCCTCGCTCTCGGCCAGCTGGGTCTCCTGGCTGACGGCGTCCTTGTCCTCCAGCCAGTCCTGCCACTCGTTCTCCGAGTCGGCGCGCAGCGGCGCGTTCAGCGAGGCGTCCGGGCCGGCCAGGCGCCGGTTCATCGAGATCACTTCCTCGTCGAGCACGCCCAGCTTGGTGGCGATGATCCGCACCTGGTCGGGGTGAAGGTCGCCCTCCTCCAGCGCGCTGATCTCGCTCTTGGCCTTGCGCAGGTTGAAGAACAGCTTCTTCTGCGCCGCCGTGGTGCCCATCTTCACCAAGCTCCACGAGCGCAGGATGTACTCCTGGATCGAGGCCCGGATCCACCACATGGCGTAGGTGGCGAGGCGGAAGCCCTTGTCGGGCTCGAACTTCTTGACGGCCTGCATCAGGCCGACGTTGCCCTCGGAGATCACCTCCTCGATGGGCAGGCCATAGCCGCGGTAGCCCATGGCGATCTTGGCCACCAGGCGCAGGTGGCTGTTGACCAGCTGGCGGGCGGACGCGAGGTCTTCGTGCTCGCGCCAGCGCTTGGCGAGCATGAACTCCTCCTCCTTCGCAAGCATGGGAAACTTGCGGATCTCGGACAGGTAACGCGACAGGCCGCCATCAGGCGACATGACGGAGAGGGCGGCGCTAGCAGCCATATTCGGTATTTTATCCCCTATGGGCGGCGCGCACGAGACGTCGTGCGACCCACCCCGACAACTTGGATAGATAGGTGTTCGTTGCGCGCTTTTTAAGTCAGGCGGTGTCAGCAGAAGTGCTGACGGCGCTGTGAGAGAAGCTCAACCACGCGCCTTATACGCCAGATGCCGGTGCTCGGATCACTCTGCGGTCGCCCGAAGCATTAATTAATGTCCACGCGGGCTGGGGACACACACGCATCCCCCGCTCTGGACACTGATCGGCGCCCCGCGATGCGTGTGTGTCCCCTACAGCCGCTCCAACTCGGCGATCAGGCGGGTCATGTCGGCCGGCGTCGACGTCTCGAAGCGCAGCGCCTCACCGGTGATCGGGTGAATGAAGCCGAGCACGGCGGCGTGCAGGGCCTGGCGGGCGAGGCCGGCCGCGGCCATCGCCGCCCGCACCGCCGGCGCGGGCGAGCCGGCGCCGTAGAGCGGATCGCCCAGGCAGGGCGCGCCCAGGTGGGCGAGGTGGACGCGGATCTGGTGGGTGCGGCCGGTCTCCAGCCGGCAGGCGACCTCGGCGGCCAGCGACCGCGCGTCGGGACCGAAGCGGCGCCGCAGCTCGTAGTGGGTCACCGCCTCGCGGCCGCCGCCGCGGACCACCGCCATCTTCTTGCGGTCATGCGCCGAGCGGCCGATGCGGGTGGCGACCGTTCCCTTGGCCTGCCGCGGCGCGCCGCGGGTCAGTGCCAGGTAGAGGCGCTCGATGTCGTGCCGCTCGAACAGCGCCGCGAGGCCGCGGTGGGCGGCGTCGGTCTTGGCGGCCACCATCACCCCGGAGGTGTCCTTGTCGAGCCGGTGCACGATCCCGGGCCGGGCGACGCCGCCGACCCCGGAAAGGCTGGCGCCGCAGTGGGCGAGGAGGGCGTTCACCAGCGTGCCGGCCTCGCTGCCGGGCGCCGGATGGGCGGCCATGCCGGCGGGCTTGTCGACCACGATCAGGTGGGCGTCCTCGAACAGCACCGTCAGCGGGATCGGCTCGGGGCGCGGGATGGCCGGGGCCGGCGGCGGGATCTGGATCCGGTAGACGCCCGGCGCCGGCCGCGCCGAGGCGTCCGCCACCGCCTCGCCGTCCCGCGTCACCGCGCCGGCCGCCAGCAGCGCCTGGATGCGAGCGCGCGAAAGGTCCGGCGCGGCGTCAGCCAGCGCCCGGTCGAGGCGGGCGGCGAGATCGCCCGCCAGCGTCAGTTCGCGGACCTCGCCGGCGAGTGGCGCCTCGTCGTCCCAGCCGCCGTCAGCCGCGGTCAAGCGCCAGCCTCGCGCTGAAGCCGAGGAAGACCGCGCCGGTCGCCCGGTCCAGCCACCGCACCACCGCGCGGCGCTGCAGCCAGCGCTTCAGCGGCGCCGTCGCGCCGATCAGCGCCGCGAACCAGGCGAGGCCGAGCACGGCGTGGATCGCCGCCAGCGCGAAGATGAACGGCGCGGGCGGGACGTGCGGCGGCACGAACTGGGGCAGGAAGGACACGTAGAAGACGCCCACCTTCGGATTGAGCAGGTTGGTGAGGAAGCCGCGCAGCCACCAGTTGCCGCGGGGCGCGGCGGTTCGCGCCAGCTCGAACGTCTCGCGCGGCCGCAGCAGCAGCCGCAGGCCCAGCCAGGCGAGATAGGCGGCGCCGGCCCACTTCAGCGCCACATAGGCGGCGTGCGAGGCGGCCAGCAGCGCGCCGATCCCGAGCGCGGCGACGGCGCCCCAGGCGAGGCAGCCGCAGACCACCCCCAGCGCCGCCAGGCCCGCGCGCCTGGGGCCTTCCACCGCGGCGGTGCGCAGCACCATCGCCGTGTCGAGCCCGGGCGTGATGGTCAGCAGCGCCGCGGCGGCGGTGAAGGCGAGGAGGGCGGCTTCGACGCTCACGGCCGCTCCACCAGTCCGCCATCCTCGACCGCGCGGTAGAAGCAGCGCCGGAAGCCGACGTGGCAGACGCCGCCATCGCCCTGCGGCAGCACCCGCGCCAGCACCGCGTCCTGGTCGCAGTCGACGCGCAGTTCCACCACCTGCTGCACTTGGCCGCTGGTGTCGCCCTTATGCCAAAGCGCCTGGCGGGCGCGGCTGAAGAACCACACCTCGCCGCTTTCCAGCGTGCGCTGCAGCGCCTCGGCGTTCATCCAGCCCAGCATCAGCACTTCGTTGGTCTCGGCATGCTGCAGGATGGCGGCGACGAGGCCGTCGGCGTTGAAGCTCGGCGCCAGCACCGCGCCGCGCTCGAGCGCGGCGGCGTCCGGGGCGGTGGGGAAGAGGGTCTCGCTCATGGCAGGTCCCCGTAGCACGGCGCGGGGCGGACGCCGAAGCGCCGCCCCCACTGGGGTCGCGCCTAAGCTCCCCCAAAGGGCCCAGGGGAGCAGAGTCAGATCTCGATCGTCACCTTGCCGAAATGGCCGCCCGCCTGCATCAGGCCCAGCGCTTCGGGGAGTTGCTCCAGCGCGAAGCGGCGGTCGATCATCGGCTTCAGCTTCGCCGTCTCGATCGCCCGCACCATCTGCTCGACGTGCTCGCGGGCGCCGACGGTGATGCCGTTGATGTGCAGGTTGCCGCCGAACATCGCCGCGACGTTGAGGTCCTGCACGAAGCCGGAGAGCACGCCGATCACCGCGATGGCGCCGCCCAGCGCGCAGGCGGCGATCGACTGCTGGAAGGTGCCGGCGCCGCCGACCTCGACCACATGGTCGACGCCGCGGCCGTCGGTGAGGGCGCGGGCCGCCTTCGCCCACTCGGGCGTCGTGCGGTAGTTGATGGTCTCGTCGGCGCCCAGCGCCCTGGCGTGCTCCAGCTTCTCGTCCGACGAGGAGGTGACGATCACCCGCGCGCCGGCCAGCTTGGCGAACTGCAGCGCGAAGATGGAGACCCCGCCGGTGCCCTGCACCAGCACCGTCTCGCCGGCGGTCAGGCGGCCCTCGACCATCAGCCCGCGCCAGGCGGTCACCGCCGCGCAGGGCAGCGTCGCGGCCTCCTCGGCGCTCCAGCCGGCGGGCGCCCTGGTGACGCCCTCGGCGGTCAGCGCGATCGCCTCGCAGGCGACGCCGTCGAGCGCGCCGCCCAGCGCCGCCAGCCGCTGCGGCGTCGGCCGCCCGGCGATCCAGTGCGGGAAGAAGCCAGGCATGACCAGGTCGCCGGCCTGCACCCGGGTCACGCCCTCGCCGACCGCCTCGACCACGCCGGCGCCGTCCGAGAGCGGGATCAGCGGCCGCGGCGGGGCCATCATGGTGACGGTGGCGAGGTCGCGGTAGTTGATCGAGGCGGCGGCGAGCCGCACCAGCACCTCGCCGGGACCGGGGGTGGGCGCTGGCCGCTCGACCAGCTTCAGGTGATCGAGCCCCGCGCCGCCTTCCAGCACCATCGCCCGCATGCCGCGTCTCCTTTTCTTCGCCGCCGCACGCTCAGGGCTTTGACGCGGGGTCCGTCAATCGCAGAGCCGCGCGCCGACAATCCGAGCTGGAGGCGCGCCAGATCGCCGGTCCGGCCGCTTATCGCCTGTCGCGAGGCGGCCCGCGCGCTATACCAGCGCCTCGCCCGCCTCAGTCCGGAGCCCGGCTTGAAACCCCTCGTCCTCGTCGCCGCCGCGGCCCTCGTCGACGTCGACGGCCGCGTTCTCATCGCTAAGAGGCCACGTGGTAAACCGCTGGCCGGGCTCTGGGAATTCCCCGGCGGTAAGGTTGAGGACGGGGAAACCCCTGAGGCCTGCCTGATCCGCGAGCTCGACGAGGAGCTGGGCGTCAAGGTTACCCACCCCTGCCTGGCGCCGTTCGTCTTTACCAGTCACGGTTACGAATCGTTTCACCTGCTTATGCCACTCTACCTGATACGGCGCTGGGAGGGTTTCGTGACGGCGCGCGAACACGAGGCGATCGCATGGGTGAGACCCGACAAGCTGAGCGACTACCCGATGCCGCCGGCGGACGAGCCTTTAGTCGCCTGGCTGCGCGACTTTCTCTGACCGCGCGGGGGCTGAGGGGCGACATTTCCGGCGCGACGGCGGTCGAATACGGGCTGATCGTCGCCTTCATCTTCCTCGCCATCGTCGGCGGGCTGTCGGCGTTCGCGGGCAACGAGAACGCCATGTACACCCACATCAGCAACACCATCAGCGGCGCGACCCACTAGGGGGCAGGCGCGGGATAGGCGGCCGGCGCCCGATCCCCTCACCCTCCCAACCGCTTCGCGGTCGGGCCGGCGTGGGAAGGTGAGGGGATCGGGCATCGACAACTATCCAGACCCCGCTAGCGGCCCCGACGGCGAGCGGCTAGGCTCCCCCGCATGGCCGACGCCTACAGCCTGAGCGTCCGCGAGAGCGCCGCGCTGACCCGGCGCGTCACCGGCCTTTCGGTCGCCACCGCCCTCGTCCTCACCGCCCTCAAGGCCGCCGTCTGGCTGGCCAGCGGCTCGGTCTCGATCCTGGCCTCGCTCGCCGATTCCGGCCTCGACCTGGTCGCCGCCATCGGCACCTTCGCCGCCGTCCGGGTCGCCGCCACGCCGCCGGATTCCGAGCATAGGTTCGGCCACGGCAAGGCCGAGGCCTTCGCCAGCCTGGTGCAGGCCGGCCTGGTGTTCGCTTCCGCCGCGCTGATCGGCCAGCAGGCGATCATCCGCCTGCTGCACCCGCAACCGATCGCCCAGAGCCTGTGGGCGATCGCGGCAATGGCGCTGTCGACCGTCCTCACCGTGATGCTGATCGCCGCCCAGACCCGGGTGCTGCGCCGGACCCGCTCGATCGCGGTGACCGGCGACCGCGCCCACTACCTCGCCGACCTCGCCTCCAACCTGATGGCGCTGGTGGCCATCGCCGCCGCCGGCCTGTTCGGCTTCGGCGGCTTCGACGCGCTGGGCGGCCTCGCCGTCGCCGCGGTGCTGCTGTGGGGCGCGATCGGCGTGTTCCGCGAGGCGTCGGGCGAGCTGATGGACCGCGAGCTGCCGAATGCGGCGCGCGCCCGCATCGTGGCGCTGATGACCGAGGACCCGCGGCTCACCGGCGTGCACCAGCTGCGCACCCGCGCCGCCGGCCCCACGGTGCACATGCAGATGCACGCCGACCTCGATCCGGAGCTCAGCCTGGAGGCGGCGCACGAGGTGGTGGTGGCGGCCGAGAAGCGGGTGCTTGAGGCCTTCCCCAGCGCCGACATCATCATCCACGCCGACCCGCGCGGCCGCGCCGAGCCGCACGGCGGGGCGTTTCCCGAGCCGGGCGACGCGCCGGCCGCCCCAGCGCGGTCCGTCTGAGTAAAGGGACCCTTAACGAGCGCCAGCGCCTTAGTGACCGCCGTGGAACGGACCCTCTACCACTTCCCGCTCGACCCGGCCTCGCGGCAGGCGCGCCTGGCGCTGGGCGAGAAGCGGCTGCCGTTCGAGCCGGTTGTGGTGCGCTACTGGGAGGAGCCGGCCGAGTTCGGCAAGCTGAACCCGTCGGGCGTGCCGCCGGTGCTGGTGGAGAGCGAGGGCGGCCGGCGGCTGGTGGTCAGCGAGGTGCGTGCCATCCTCGAGCACCTGGAGGAGCAGACCCCGCAGCCGCCGCTGATGGGCCGCGACGGCGCCGAACGGGCCGAGACGCGCCGGCTGCTGCAATGGTTCGACCGCAAGTTCGACGCCGAGGTCAACGGCTACATCCTGCGCGAGAAGCTGGAGAAGCGGCTGACCAAGATGGGCGCGCCGGACCTGTCCAACATGCGCCTCGGCCGCGAGGCGCTGCGCACCCACCTGCGCTACATCGAAAAGCTGCTGGGCGCCCGCGACTGGCTGGCCGGTCCCCGCCTCAGCTTCGCCGACTTCGCCGCCGCCGCTCACATCTCGGTGCTGGACTATTTCGGCGACGTGCCCTGGCGCGACATCCCGGCAGCCAAGACCTGGTACATGAAGGTGAAGTCGCGCCCCTGCTTCCGCCCCCTGCTCGCCGACCGCTGGCCAGGCCTGGCCCCGGCGGCGCATTATGACGACCTCGACTTCTAGACGGGCCAGCCTTCCGCCGTGACCAGCGACGCCGCCGCGGCCGACGATTCCCGCGGCGAGATCCGCGCCGAGGCGCTGGCGCTCGGCTTCGACGTCTGCGGCTTCGCCCGCGTCGACGCGCCCTGGCCGGCCGCCGCGCGGCTGGCGCAATTCGTCGAGGCCGGCCGGCACGGGGCGATGGACTGGATGGCGCGCACCGCCGAGCGGCGCGCCCACCCGCAGGCCATGTGGCCGGCCGCCCGCTCGGCCATCGTGCTCGGCCTCAACTACGGGCCGGACCACGACCCGCTGGCGGCGCTGCAGGCCAGGTCGCGGGCGGCGATCTCGGTCTACGCCCACGGCGACGACTACCACGAGCTGATCAAGACGCGGCTGAAGCGGCTGGCGAGCTGGGCGCAGGCGCGGTTCGGCGGCGAGGTGAAGGTGTTCGTCGACACCGCGCCGCTGATGGAGAAGCCGCTCGCCGAGGCGGCGGGGCTCGGCTGGCAGGGCAAGCACACCAACCTGGTCTCGCGCGAGCTCGGCTCGTGGCTGTTCCTCGGGTCGGTGCTGACCACCCTGGCGCTGGCGCCGGACCAGCCCGGCGAGGACCGCTGCGGCCAGTGCCGCGCCTGCCTCGACGTCTGCCCGACCGGCGCCTTCCCGGCGCCCTACCAGCTCGACGCCCGCGCCTGCCTCTCGTACCTGACCATCGAGCACGCCGGGCCGATCCCGGAGCGCTACCGGGCCGCGCTCGGCAACCGTGTCTACGGCTGCGACGACTGCCTGGCCGTCTGCCCCTGGAACAAGTTCGCGCAGGCCAGCCGCGAAGCGGCGCTGCACGCCCGCGAGGCGCTGAAGGCGCCCTCGCTCGCCGAGCTGGCGGGGCTCGACGACGCGGCCTTCCGCGCCCTCTTCACCAAGAGCCCGGTCAAGCGCATCGGCGTCGCCCGTTTCGTCCGCAACGTGCTCTACGCGATCGGCAACTCGGGCGACCCCGCGCTGATCCCGGCGGCTGAGGCGCGGCTCGCCGACCCGGACGCCGCGGTGCGCGACGCGGCGGCCTGGGCGCTGGCGCGGCTGGGCTGGGCCGCCTCCGCCGATGCGGGCCCGGACCCGGACGTTTGAATCCGCTTCCACAGGTGCGCTGAATAGATCCCGGCTCTGCGCCGCTGCGCGGCTTGTCCGGGATGACATGGTTTGGTGGGGCGGTGGAGGGAGTCGGCAACCACTCGGCGGTGGTCCGCCAGCAAGCTCGCAGCCAAGGGCTTAAGGCCGGGTCTGTCGCGGACCGGGAGAGGCGTGCGGCTGCGTTTGCGCCCCACCCCCGCAGATCACCTGCGTCTGGCGGATGAAGACGCGGTCGTACTCCTTCACCTCGTCGGTCAGGGCCGCGTAGGCCTTCAGCGAGGGGTGCAGGCGGCGCGGCTCGTCCTTCTTCGGGGCGTCGGTCCGGCGCCAGCCGTCCATGCGGCGCTGGGCGTTCCAGCGCTCGTGCTCCAGCTCGGCGAGCCGCTCCAGGTCGGCGGGGCCGTGGTAGAGGCGCTCGCCGGGGCCGAGGCGCGGCAGGCCTGGGGCGCCCTGCCAGCGGGCCGGGTCGATGCCGGCGCTGGCCAGCTTGGCCGGGATGTGGGCGACGGCGTCGCGGTTGGCCTGGCGGTAGGTCTCGTCGAGCCGCTCCCAGCCGAACGCGGCGCGGTTGGCGGGATCGTCGCGCAGGGCGGGCGCCAGCGAGGCGCGGTAGGCCTCGTGGTAGGCGCGGGCCGCGGCGTCCGGCTGGTCGGAGAGGAACTCGCTCGCCTCCAGCACGTCCTGGGCGTCGCCGAACGGGGTCAGCGCGTCGAGCCCCTCGCGGCCGCTGGCGGCGGCGCCGTCCGCGAGGGCGCCCACCGCCAGCGCGCCGGCCGCCCTCAGGCGCACGAAGATCGGCGGGTGGCCGAGGTCCAGCGCGCGGAACAGCGACTGCAGCATCGAGGCGGCCGAGAGCGCCGCCGCGTCGTCGGCGAGGCAGATGTAGGCGCAGGTGATTGGCCCGCCGGCCGCCAGCACCGCGCCCAGCGCCGCCGGCCCCGGCCGCACCGCCCGCCCGCCGATCTCGCCGTCGATGAAGGCGGCCTCGGCGCAGGCGTCCAGCTCCGGCGCCCGCACCCGCAACACGCCCTCCAGCGCGCTGGCCTTGGGGTCGATCACCGTCAGCCGCGGCGGCGTGAGGCCCGTGGTGCGGCAGTTGACCACCAGGTCCTGGAACACCGCCTGGCCCATGGCTCCGAAGCCGACCAGCAGGGCGTGGATGCGCGCCTGGCCGGCCGCGTGGGCGATCTGGAACGGCGGATGGCCGTGGTGCAGCGCCCGGGCGGCTACCGCGCCGGTAGCCAGCACCCGGGTGCGGGCGTCGTTGAGGGTGCCGGCGGCGTCCTCGGCCAGGCGCGCGTCGGTCATCAGCACGGTGATGAAAGCCTCAGGCGCACCGGTCCGCGCGGCCCTGGCCAGCGCCAGCGCCTCGGCGTCGTCGGCGCCGGTCACCAGCACGTGGCCGGCGCCGCGCACGTGGTCGGCCACAGCCCGCGGGCGGCTCCCGGCCGGCCATTGCAACGCGATCCCGCCCAGGCTCGCCGAGCCGAACGCCGGCGCGCCCAGCCACAGCGCCGAGCGCCCGCGCCGCCGCGCCGTCTCGAACGCCCCCAGCGCCATCGGCCCGGCGCCGATCACCACCACCGCCTGCCGCGTCCAGCGCGCCAGCGCCGTCGCCAGGTGCTCGTGCAGCAGCGCCGCGGCGGCCAGCAGGCCGCTGATCACCGCCCCAGCGCCGGTCCAGCGGCCGATGCGGAAGTGCCAGTCGGCCAGGCCCTGGCCCGTCGAGTAGCTGTCGTTGTTGATCTCGAACAGCGCCAGCGCGCGGTAGAGCGACTCGTCGAGCGGCTTGTGCTGCGCCAGCCAGCCCCAGGTGCCGAGCGCGACGGTGGCGACCGCCGCCACCGGGATCACCCAGACCAGCTGGAACGGGAACAGCCCCTCCCTGCCCCGCCCATCCTTGCCCTGCTCCCCGCCCGTCGCCGGCGCGCCGCCCTCGCCCCCCATGGCGCGGCTAGCCCGGGAAGCCGCCGGCGCGGCTCAGCGCCGAGACCGGCGGCTTGCCGATCTTCCCGCCGATCCAGCGGCCGGCCTCGACCAGCCCGGCAAGGTCGTAGCCGGTCTCGTAGCCGGCGCGCGAGAGCATGTAGACCAGGTCCTCGGTGGCGATGTTGCCGGTGGCGGCCGGCGCGAACGGGCAGCCGCCGAGCCCGCCGCAGCTGGCGTCCAGCACCGTCACGCCCGCCTCCACCGCGGCGAAGGCGTTGGCGAGGCCGGTGTTGCGGGTGTTGTGGAAATGCATGCGAAGGCGCGCGTCCGGCGCCGCCTTGCGCACCGCCTCGATCCGCCGCCGCACCGTCCAGGGGTCGGCGACGCCGATGGTGTCGCCGAGCGCGATCTCCGCGACGCCGAGGGCGCCGGCGTCCTTCGCCAGCCCTGCCACCTGCGCCTCGCTCACTTCGCCGTCGAACGGGCAGCCGAACGCGACCGAGAAGGTGACGCTGATCGGCGGTCCGCCCTCGGACTTGCGGCGCGCCACGATGGCCGCCAGCGCCGCCATCTGGTCGGCGACCGGGGCGCCCTGGTTGCGGATGCCGAAGCCGTCGGTCGCGCAGACCACCACGTTGGCCTCGTCCACCCCGGCCGCCAGCGCCCGGTCCCAGCCGCGCTCGTTGAGCACCAGGCCGATGCGCGAGCGGCCCTCGGCGTGCGGCAACGCGGCCATGATCGCCTCGGCGCCGGCCATCTGCGGCACCCGCCGCTCGTTGACGAAGGAGACGGCCTCGATGCGCCGCGCGCCGCAGGCCTCCAGCCGGCGGATGAAGTCGACCTTGTCGGGCGCCTCCAGCACCGCCTTCTCGTTCTGCAGCCCGTCGCGCGGGCCGACCTCGACGATCTCGATGAAGCCGCTCATGTCCTCAGCTCCGCGGGCCGGGGGCGGCCGCGACAGGCTCATATAGGCGCAGAACCTGCCTGTGGCCCGTCGAGTAGTCGAGCCCGGTGATGGTCGCCGCGACGTGGGCGCTGGTCGGGCCGGTGGCGACGGCGGCGCGGAAGGCCGCATCCTGCTTCTGCTCGACGATCGCCGGGCGGCCGAAGGCGACGGCCTCCGCCGCGTCCGCCGCGGAGCCGAGCACGGTCGGCGCGCCGAGGGCGAACACCAGGCTGGGCTCGGCGTAGCCGGCGACCGCCGCCGGTCCGGCCGCCAGCATCTGCCGGTCCGCCCGCACCGCCCGGGCCAGCCGCTGCGAGAGCCACAGGCCCTGCAGGCTGGGGGCGAGGCCGCCCACCAGCGCCGCATGCCCGGCGAGGCCGACGGCGCAGGCGAGCAGGGCGGCTCGCGCCGGCCGGGCCCTGGCCATGCAGACGACCGCGCAGATCGCCGCCGCCGCCATCAGCACCGCCACCAGGGCCGCCCAGGCCCAGCTGGCGGCGTCGCCGAACTCGGCCGCCGCCACCGCGCCTGCGACGACCAGCCCAGCCGCCACCGCCGCCGTCAGCGCCGCGCCGATCCAGCGCACGCGCGGCCCCATCGGCCGCGTCAGCGCCGCCGCCATCAGCCAGGCCAGCGCGCCGAAGCAGGGCAGGGTGTAGTGGGGCAGCTTGGTCGGCGCCAGCTCGAACACCAGCCAGCTCGGCGCCAGCCAGCAGAGGGCGAAGCGGATCCCGGGCTCGGCCCGCGCCCGCCAGCCGGCCAGCAGCGCCGCCGGCAGCAGCACCGCGGCGGGGAACAGCAGCACCGGGCTCAGGACCACGAAGTAGCCGGGCGGCGCGCCGTGCCCCTCCTGCCCGCCCAGCAGCTTCGGCGCCAGGTCGCCGCCCACGGCGACGCCCCAGAAGGCGCCGTCGGTGGCCACGGTGATCGCCAGCGCCCACGGCAGCACCATGCCGCAGAAGATGATGATCCCCCAGCCCCAGCCGAGCCCCGCCAGCCAGCCGGCCCGCCGGTCCCAGACGATCAGCGCCAGCCCGGTCAGCCCCGTCACCATCGGCCCGATCGGTCCCTTCAGCAGCACCGAGCCGGCGAGCCCGATCCAGAACAGCAGGGCGGGCCATCGCCCCACCGCCGGCCCACCGCGCGCGGCGACATAGATCTTGCCCATCGCCGCCAGCGCCAGCGTCACCGTTCCGCACAGCGCCGCGTCGGTGGTGGCCAGGTTGGCCTCGGTGGAGAGCACCGTGGTGGCGGCCAGCAGCGCGCCGGCCGCCGCCGCCTCGACCGGTCCCAGGAAGGCGAGCGCGCCCCAGGCGCAGGCGGCGGCCGCCAGCATCGCCCCCAGCACCGACGGGATGCGGTAGGCCCAGATCTGCCGCAGCTCGACGCCCGACAGCGTCGCCACGCTGGCCGCCTGCAGCCAGTAGACGCCGATCGGCTTTTTGTAGCGCGGCACGTCCTGGAACATGATGTTGGTGAGGTCGCGGCTCTCCAGCATCTGGGCGCTGGCCTCGGCGAAGCGCGACTCGTCGCGGTCGGTGGGCGGCAGGGTGAAGAGGCCCGGCAGGCTGGCCAGCAGGGCGACCAGCGCGGCCAGCCACGGCGCGCGCGCCCGTGTCACCCACTCCCCCGCCAACTCGCGCAAGCTCATCGCGCCCTGATAGCACGATCCTTCCCGGCGGCGGCTTTTCCGCTAAAGACCCGCTGCATGACAGCCACCGCTCCGCCAGACGTCTCGATCGTCGTGCCGGTGTTCGACGAGGAGGGCGCGGCCCCGGCGCTGGCCCGCGAGATCGCCGCCGCCTTCGCCGGCCGGTCGTACGAGCTGATCTTCATCGACGACGCCAGCCGCGACGGCACCCGCGCGGCGCTGGCGGCGCTGGCAGGCGAGATTCCGGCTCTGCGGCTGCTGGCGCACGCAAGCAACGCCGGCCAGAGCCGCGCGGTGCGCACCGGCGTGCTGGCGGCGCGGGCGCCGATCGTGGTCACCCTCGACGGCGACGGCCAGAACGACCCGGCCGACGCCCCGCGGCTGGCCGACCGGCTCACGGCCGGCCCGGCAAATCTCGCCCTGGTGGGCGGCGTCAGGGTCAAGCGGCAGGACTCGGCGGCCAAGCGCTACGCCTCGCGGCTCGCCAACGGCGTGCGCCAGCGGCTGCTGAATGACACCGCTGCCGACACCGGCTGCGGCCTGAAGGCGTTCCGGCGCGAGGCCTTCCTGCGCCTGCCCTACTTCGACCACCTGCACCGCTTCCTGCCGGCGCTGATGCTGCGCGAGGGCTACGAGATCGCCTTCGAGCCGGTGGGCCACCGCCCGCGCCAGGCGGGCCGGTCGAAATACACCAACCTCGGGCGCCTCTGGGCCTCGCTCTCCGACCTCGCCGGCGTCATGTGGCTGAACGCGCGCGCCCGCCGCCCAGGCGAGGTCAGCGAACTCTAGGTCAGCGCGCTGAACATCATCGCGACGATGAAGAGGTCGAAAGCGCGCATCAGGACGAACATGGAAGCTCCGGCGGCGACAGGGTTACTCCGCCGTTAAGCAAGTTTCGGGCCAGCGGAGTGGGGTGGCCCGCCGAACGACGCCGTTTGCCACGGCGGCTGGCCCTACCGGCGTTCAGAGCCCGCCGTCGGACCCTCGGAAGAACAATCAGCCAAGCGAACAATGGCTTAGTCTCGATCGTCCTTGGGGAATTTGAGAGCTGCCGCCCCGCCTCAGCCCGGCTCGGCGCCCGTGTGCGCGCTCTGGGCGCCCGGCGTCGGGGTGGTGGCGTTGGCCGCGGGCGCGCCGGGCGCCGCGTTGGTCGGCGCTCCGGCCGCCGCGGCTCCGGGGGCCGGCGCTGCGCCAGGACTTGCACCGCCGGGAGCAGCCGCGCCCGACGAGGGGGCCGCGGCCGGCTTCGGCGCGGGGATCGGGTAGCCGGGCGAGCCGTTGGAGCGCAGGTAGGCGATGACGTTGATCCGGTCCTTGGCTTCCGGCAGGCCGACGAAGGTCATCTTGGTGCCCGGCATGAACTGCCCCGGCGCCTTCAGGAACTTGTAGAGCAGGTCGTAGGTCCAGGCCTTGTGGGTCTTGGCGAAGTCCTGCATCGCCTCGTCGTAGGCGTAGGCCGGGTGGGTGCCCGGCGGGCGGCCGACGACGCCGTAGAGGCCGGGGCCGATGGCGTTGGTCCCGGCCGGGTCGAACTGGTGGCACGAGGCGCACTTGGAGGTGATGCCCTGGCCGGCGGCGACGTCGGCGGCCGGCAGCACCGTGCCCCAGTCGGGCGGCACGTCGGCGGGCGCGGCGCCCTCCGAGCTGGTCTCCTGCACGGCGATTGCATAGCCGGGCGTGGTCGGCGGCGACTTCTCGAAAACGATGTTGATGACGTTCTGGAGCCCGAAAATCACTAACCCCGTCGCCAGCACTGCGCCGGCGATCTTGTTGAACGTCAAATCAGCCATGAGGAATTCTTGCGGATCCGGCCCCGTGTTGCGTGGGCGTCTGTTGCACGCTACCGCCGCTGGCGCAACCGGTCAGGCGCAACGCCTTGGCCCCGATTGAATTTCGCGCGGAACGGCCTGCGGCATGACCCCGATCGTGATCATTCCAGCCCGCATGGCGGCCAGCCGCCTGCCCGGCAAGCCGCTGGCCGACATCGCCGGCGCGCCGATGATCGTGCGCGTGCTGCGCCAGGCCGAGCGCGCCGCGGTGGGTCCGGTGGCGGTCGCCGCCGGCGACGCGGAGATCGTCGAGGCGGTGCGGGCCGCGGGCGGCCAGGCGGTGCTCACCGAGCCCGGCTTGCCCTCCGGCTCCGATCGGGTGCTGGCGGCGCTCGGCGCGCTCGATCCGGACGGCCGCTGCGACGTGGTGGTCAACCTGCAGGGCGACATGCCGTTCGTCTCGCCGGCGGTGGTCACCGCCTGCCTCGGCGTGCTGACGGCGCAGGCCGATTGCGACATCGCCACCGCCATCGCCGCCGAAGCCTCGCCCGCCGACCGCGCCGACCCGGCGGTGGTGAAGGCGGTGGTGAGCCTGGCGGCCCCAGACCAGGTGGGCGATCCGCGCGGCCGGGCGCTCTACTTCACCCGCTCGGTGCTCTACGGCGACGGGCCGATCTGGAAGCACGTGGGCGTCTACGCCTACCGCCGCGCGGCGCTGGAGCGGTTCTGCCTGGCCCCGCCCTCGCCGCTGGAGCAGCGCGAGAAGCTGGAGCAGCTGCGCGCCCTGGAGCTGGGTCTCTCGATCTGGGCGGCGGTGGTGGACGAGACCCCGATTTCCGTCGATACCCCCGCCGACCTGGAGGCCGCCCGCGCCTTCGCGAGGGGAAGGCCGTGACCCAGAGTCCTGTCGTTCAGCGTCCAAAAATCGCCTTCCAGGGCGAGCCCGGCGCCAACAGCGACGAGGCCTGCCGGGAGCATTTCCCCGACTACGAGCCGGCCCCCTACGCGGTGTTCGAGGATGCGTTCGAGGCAGTGAAGTCGGGCGCCTGCCAGCTGGGCATGATCCCGGTGGAGAACTCCATCATCGGCCGCCAGGGCGACGTGCACCACCTGCTGCCGAGCTCGGGCCTGCGGATCGTCGCCGAGCGCTTCAAGCCGATCCACTTCCAGCTGATGGCGGCCCCCGGCGTGAAGCTGGAGGACGTCAGGACCGTCATCTCCATGCCCTTCGCCGCCGCCCAGTGCCGCAAGATCGTGCGGCGGCTGGGCGCGCGCATCGAGGCCGCCAGCGACACCGCCGCCTCGGCGCGCAAGCTGTCGGAGAGCCCGGACCCGGCCACCGCCGCCATCGCCCCGGCGCTCGCGGCCCGCCTCTACGGCCTCGACATCCTCGCCCGCGACATCGAGGACGAGACCCACAACACCACCCGCTTCATCGTGCTGACCGCCGACCGGGACCCGCCGCGGCCGCCGCCCGGCGTCGACACCGTCACCAGCTTCACCTTCCGGGTCCGCAACCTGCCGGCGGCGCTCTACAAGACCCTCGGCGGCTTCGCCACCAACGGCGTCAACATGACCAAGCTGGAGAGCTACATGGAGAACGGCGCCTTCACCGCCACCTTCTTCTACGCCGAGGTCGACGGCCGCCCCGAGGACGCCGCCCTGAAGCTCGCCTTCGAGGAGCTGGGCTTCTTCTCCGACCACTTCGAGGTGCTGGGCGTCTACCCGGCCGACCCGTTCCGGCGGCGCGGCTAACCCTCCTCCGCCCAGGCCTTGATCAGCTGGTGGGCGATGGCGACCGAGCCAGGGGCG
Source organism: Caulobacteraceae bacterium (assembly GCA_036490095.1). Taxonomy (GTDB): domain Bacteria; phylum Pseudomonadota; class Alphaproteobacteria; order Caulobacterales; family Caulobacteraceae; genus Acaudatibacter. The sequence continues at coordinate 8,582 of DASXEN010000017.1, read as the reverse complement.
CGGGCGCCTGGGAGGGCGTTCTTCATCAGCGCGCGGGCCTCCTCGCGGGTGAACCAGCGCACCTCCTCCAGCTCGGTCTGGTCGGGGGTCGCCTCGCCGTCGTCGACGTCGGCGATCAGGCCGATCATCAGCGACGACGGGTAGGGCCACGGCTGGGTCGAGTGGTAGCGCACCCGGGCGGTGCGCAAGCCGGCCTCCTCGAGGATCTCCCGCGCGCAGGCCTCCTCGATCGACTCGCCCGGCTCCAGGAAGCCGGCCAGCGCCGAGTACATGCCCTGCGGCCAGGCCGACTGGCGGCCCAAGAGGCAGCGCTCGCCGTTCACCGGCAACATGATCACCACCGGGTCGGTGCGCGGGAAGTGCTCGACCTTGCAGGCCGGACAGATGCGCTTCCAGCCGCCGTCGACCGGGCGGCTGGGCTGGCCGCAGTTGGGGCAGTGGCGGTGGCGCCGGCGCCACTCGAACATCGCCTTGGCGGTGGCCAGGATCGCCGCGTCGGCCGCCGGCAGGTCGAGGGCGACGCCGCGCAGGTCCTCGAAGCGGCCGAAGCCCTGCATCGGCCCGTCGGCGGGGTCGTTCTGGCCGTCCATGTCGAGGGCGAACACCGCGGTGGTCTTCCATAGCCCCATGAACAGCAGCTTCTCGCCGCCGTCGGAGAGTTCGTCGGCGAGGTCGGCGCGCACGTAGGCGATCTGGCTGCCGCCGCCGTCGCGTTTCTCGACCATCGGCTTGCCGTTCCACATGACCAGCGCGATGCTGCCCGGATCGGCGACCTTCTCGCGGATCCAGTCGGCGTTGCTGCGCTGGTAGCTGGCCCGGTCGAGCGGGTTTCCGGCGAAGACGTTGGTGAAGGCGGTCAGCGGCATCGGCTCCGCTCTTAGCGTGGCTAAGCCGGCGCGTCAGCACCGCGCTTGCCCGGCGAGGCGGCGGGCGGTCGCCGAGAGGCTTGGCGCCGGGGGACGGCGCAGCCTATCTTGCGGGCGTGACATCGCATCAGACGCCGCTTGAGCGCGCCTTCGCCCTGGCCCGGACCGGCGAATATGCGGGCGTGCCGGAAATCCGCGCCCAGCTGAAGGCCGAGGGCTACGCCACCACCCAGCTGGTGGGGCCGGCGCTGCTGCGCCAGCTGCGGCTGCTCTGCGCGAACGCGCGGATGGCCCCCGAGACCTGACGGCTCCCGCGCCGAACCGGCGCGCTTGCGCCTGCCGCCCCCGCACGCGATATAGGCCTTGGAGATCGGCGATGGGCGGAGGCCTCGCCAACCCGGTCAGGTCCGGAAGGAAGCAGCCGTAACGAGTTTTGCTCCGGGTCGTCTGCCGGTCTCCACCGCCGCTTCCAGCTTCAAGCCGCCTCCAGCCGCAAAGAATGTATGGCCGACAACGACTTCACGCCTGACGCCGAGCCGGACGCCCCCGGCCCGGCCGAGCGCGAGGACGCCGCGGTCGACGAGGCGACCGCCGACATGTTCGGCGCGCCGCCGCCGGCCGCGCCCGGGGCCGCCTACACCGTCATCGCCCGCAAGTACCGGCCGCGCAGCTTCGACGACCTGATCGGCCAGGAGGCCATGGTCCGGACGCTGAAGAACGCCTTCGCCACCGGCCGCATCGCCCACGCCTTCATGCTCACCGGCGTGCGGGGGGTGGGCAAGACCACCACCGCGCGGCTGCTGGCCCGCGCGCTCAACTACGAGAGCGACACGGTCCACGAGCCCAGCGTCACCGCGCTGGCCGAAGAAGGCCGTAGCTGCAAGGCGATCCTGGAGGGCCGGCACATGGACGTGCTGGAGCTGGACGCCGCCTCGCGCTCGCGGGTCGACGAGATGCGCGAGCTCTTGGACGGGGTGCGCTACGCCCCGGTCGAGGCGCGCTACAAGGTCTACATCATCGACGAAGTGCACATGCTGTCGACGGCGGCGTTCAACGCCCTCTTGAAGACGCTCGAGGAGCCCCCGCCGCACGCCAAGTTCATCTTCGCCACCACCGAGATCCGCAAGGTGCCGGTGACCATCCTCTCGCGCTGCCAGCGCTTCGACCTGCGCCGCGTCGAGCCGGAGGTGATCGCCGCCAACCTGACCCGGATCGCCGAGGCCGAGGGCGCGCGCATCGAGGCCGACGCCGTCGCGCTGATCGCCCGCGCGGCCGAGGGCTCGGTGCGCGACGCCCAGTCGCTGCTCGACCAGGCGCTGGTGCAGGCGGAGGCCGGCGCCGCGGTCACCGCGCCGCTCGTCCGGGACATGCTGGGCCTGGCCGACCGCGCCCAGAGCATCGACCTGTTCGAGACGGTGGCCCGCGGCGAGGCCGGCGCGGCGATCGAGCGCTTCCGCACCATCTACGGCTTCGGCGCCGACCCGGCGACGGTGGTCGCCGACCTCTTGGAGCACTGCCACGGCGCCAGCCTCGCCAAGGCGATCGGCCCGCAGGCGCTGGTGCTGCCCAAGGACCAGGTGCAGCGGCTGGCGGCGATCGGCGCGGCGGTCTCGGCCCCCAGCCTGGCGCGGCTGTGGCAGATGCTGCTCAGGGCCTACGACGAAGTGCGCCGCGCCCCCGATCCGGCCGCCGCCGTCGAGATGGCGCTGATCCGCCTCGCCTACGCGGCCGACCTGCCGGGCCCTGAGGAGGCGCTGAAGGCGTTGCGCGAGGGCGGCGAGCCGCCGCCCGCGCCGGCCGGCCCCTCCGGCGGCGGCGGGTCCAGGGCCGCCAGCGGCGGCGGCGGCGCGGCGCGCATGGCCGTGCAGGCCGCCCCGGCTCCGGCCGCCGCGTCCGAGCCGGCGCTGCGCAACTTCGACGACGTGGTGGCGCTGATCGACCGCCGCCGCGACATCGCCCTGAAGCTCGACGTCGAGAAGTATGTGCGGCTGATCAGCTTCCGCACCGGCGCAATCTCCTTCGAGCCCGCGCCGGGCGCGCCCAACAGCCTCAGCCAGCGCCTCTCGGCGCGGCTGAAGGAGTGGACCGGCCAGCCCTGGCTGGTGATGGCCGAGACCGGCGGCGGCGCTGAGACCCTGGCCGAGCTCAAGGCCCGGGAGACCGAGAGCGCGCGCGCCGAGCTGCTGGCCGATCCGTTCGTGCGCCAGGTGATGGAGGTCTTCCCCGGCGCCGAGCTCACCGAGATCCGCCAGCTCGCGCCGCCGGCGGCCGAGACGGTCCAGGAAGACGACGACGGGCCCGACGACGACGAGCCCGGCGACGACAGCGAGGAGAGCGACGCGTGAAGAACCTCGGCGATATGATGAAGCAGGCCCAGGCGCTGCAGCAGAAGGTGCAGGCGGCCAAGGACCAGATGGCGCAGACCGAGGTCGACGGCAGCTCCGGCGGCGGCATGGTCTCGGTGACGCTGAAGAACGTCGGCGAGCTCACCCGCCTCGCCATCGACGACAGCCTGCTGGCCCCCGGCGAGGGCGAGATCCTCGCCGACCTGATCATCGCCGCCCACGCCGACGCCCGCCGCAAGCTCGAAGCCAAACAGCAGGAGCTGATGCGCGAGGCCGCCGGCATGTTCGCCGGCATCCCCGGCCTGCCGACCTTCTGACTTGGCCGCGTCTGCCGGACCCGAGATCGAGCGGCTGATCGCGCTGCTTTCCAAGCTGCCCGGCCTGGGGCCGCGCTCGGCGCGGCGGGCGGCGCTGGCGCTCCTGAAGCGCCGCGACCAGCTCCTGGCCCCGCTGGCCGAGGCGATGGCCGAGGCGGCCGCGCGGGTGAAGGTCTGCGGCGTCTGCGGCTCGCTCGACACCCGCGATCCCTGCGCCATCTGCGCCGATCCCACCCGCGACGACGCGCTGATCTGCGTGGTCGAGGAGGTCGGCGCGCTCTGGGCCATGGAGCGGGCCGGCGCCTTCCGTGGCCGCTACCATGTGCTCGGCGGCCTGCTCTCGGCGCTGGACGGGGTCGGGCCGGAGGCGCTGCGGGTCGGTGGCCTCGTCGCCCGCGCCCACGACGCGGCGGTGAAGGAGGTGATCCTCGCCTTGCCGGCCACCGTCGACGGCCAGACCACCGCCCACTACCTCGCCGACCGCCTCGCCGGCGCCGGGGTGGCCGTCACCATGCTGGCCCGCGGCGTCCCGGTCGGCGGCGAGCTGGACTGGCTCGACGACGGGACGATCGCGCAGGCGCTGAGGGCGCGGCGGCCGGCTTAGGGCGCGCCGAGGCCAGATCGCGTCCTTCCGGGAATTCAGCGCCCGCACCACCAACCGTGTCATCCCGGAAGCTCGCGCCAGCGAGCTGTCCGGGATCTGCTTTGCACCAAGGCGCTGAGTAGATCCCGGATCTGCGCCGCTGCGCGGCTTGTCCGGGATGACATGGCTTGGTTGAGATAAGAGACGGCCTCATCCCGCGGCGCTGTCTCAGAACAGCTCCGGCGGGGCGGCGGGGGCGTGGATGCTTTCGGGCAGGTGGCAGGTGAAGGTGGACCCCGCGCCGGGCTCGCTCTCCAGCGCCACCCAGCCGCCGTGCAGCTCCACCAGCGCCTTGACCAGCGCCAGGCCCAGGCCCGGCCCGCCCTGGTCGCGGCCGACGAAGCGGTCGAAGATGTGCGCCTGCACGTGGAAGGGGATGCCGCGGCCGGTGTCGGAGACGATCAGCCGCACCAGGCCGTCGCCGCGCTCGGCCGCCAGCGTCACCAGCCCCCCGGCGGGCGTCTGCCGCAGCCCGTTCTCGATCAGGTGGTCGAGCATCTGCCCGAGCCGCCGCGAGTCGCCGCGGATCAGCCCGACGTCGGCGCCGGCGGCCACGCTCAGCAGCACGCTGGCCACGTCCGCATGCGGCGCCCAGCGCAGCGCGGCGGCCTCCAGCAGCCGGCCGACGTTCACGTCCTCCAGGTCGAGGCCCATCTCGCCGGCGTCGATCTGGGCGATGTCGAGCACGTCGTCGATCGAGCGGCCCAGCTGGATCGCCGCGGTGCGCACCGCCGCCACGTGGCCGCGACCGCGCTCCGACAGCCCCTCGCCGGCCCGCTCCAGCAGCTCGGAGTAGCCGATGATGGTGGTCAGCGGCGTGCGCAGCTCATAGGAGACGTTGCCGACGAACTCGCGCTTCAGCCGCTCGGCCTCGGCCAGCGCCGCCTCGCGCTCGCGCAGCGCGCCCTCCAGCTTGCGGGTGTCGGTCACGTCGGAGAAGCCGATCAGCGTCGCCCCGTCCGGCAGCGGCCGCGACTGGAAGGCGACGATGCGCTGGTCGGCGGTGGTGACCTCGTCGGAGATCGGCGCGCGGGCGGCCGGCTCCGGATCGGTGACCCGCGCCTTCAGGTCGCGCCAGAACTGGCGGTCGTGCAGCCGCCGCAGCGCCAGCTCCTCGACGCCGTCGAAGTCCGCCGCCGCGTCGAGCTCGGCGGCGCCGACGCCCCAGAAGCGCTCGAACGCCTCGTTGTGCAGCTTCAGCCGCCCGTCGGAGGCGAACACGGCGACCGCGTCGGTCAGCTTGTCCAGCGTCGCCTGCTGCACCTGGATCAGGGCGTTGAACTCGGCCTTCAGCTTCAGCTCGTCGGTGATGTCGGAGAACATCAGCAAGAGGCCGCCCCACGGGTGCGGCTGGCGCACCACCCTGAGGGTGCGCGCGTCCGGCAGCCGCCAAAGGTCCTCCGAGGCGTCGAGGGCGGTGTAGGCGGCCAGCTCGCTGGCCCGCCACTTGGCGTAGTCGGCGCTCTCCGGCAGGCGGCGGCGCTGGCGCAGGCGGTCGAGCAGCTCGCCATGGTTGGGCCGCTCGGCCAGCCACGCCGGCTCCAGGCCCCAGAGCTCGGCGAAGGCCGAATTGTGGAACTGCAGGCGCCGGTCGCGGCTGAAGATGGCGACGCCCTCGCGGATCTGGTTCAGCGTCTGGTCCTGCGCCTGGGCCTGGCTGCGCAGCGACTCGGCCGCTTCCTCCGCCTCGGTGACGTCCTCCGACCACACGCCCACCGCGCCGCCCTCCAGCGGCTCGGCGGTGAAGCGGAAGGCGCGGCGGCGCCCGCCCGCCGCGGCCCAGCGCACCGCCTCGCGCCGCTCGCCGGCCTTGGCCGCCTCGCGGGCCAGGTCGTCGGCGGTGCGGTCGAAGGTGAGGCCCCTGGCGCGGGCGGCCGGCAGCGCGTCGGCGCCGACGGCGGTGAGCCAGGCGCGGTTGGCGAAGGCCGGCGCCCCGTCGGCGCCGGCGATCCAGGCCGGGGTGGCGCGGGCGTCGAGGAAGGCGGCCAGCCGCTCGGCGCTCGGCAGCCCCTCGGCGGCCTCGGCCAGCGGGGCCAGGCGCACGAAGGCCAGCGCGCCGGCCGCGCGGCCGTCGACGACGACTCCGCCGCCCGGTCCGCGCACCTCGAAGGCGCAGGCCGCGCCGGTCTCGACCAGCGCCGCCAGCAGCGGCGCGTGCGCCGGATCGAGCCGGCCGACGGCGGCCAGCACCGCCTCGGCGTCGCCGCCGGCCGCGCCCAGCCGCTCGGCGCAGGCCGCCAGGCTCTCTTCGCCGATGACCAGGCGCGGCGGGCCGTCGCCAAGTGCGACCATGGCGATCTCGAAGGCCTCGGCGGCGGACTGGCTGGCGCGCAGGGCGCGCGCCGCCGCATCGGCGCGCGCGTCTGCCGCGCGGTCGGCCGCGTCCGCCGTCCGGCGCGCCATCAGCGCCCAGATGGCGGCCGCCGCCGCCAGCGCCGCCACGGCGGCCGCGGCCGCGAGGAGCAGCGCCTGCAAGTCCATTCAGCCTCGCGCGAATCAGACGCCGCAGAGCATAGGCGTTCCGCCCGCGCGCCGCATGGCGCATGATGGATCGGTGAACGCGATCCTCTATCCGGTGGCCGCCAACGCCGACGAGGCGCTGGCCAGGCCCAAGGGCCGCGCGGCGCGAGAGCGCGAGGCGATCCTCGTCGCCGGCGCCGACGTGCGCTTCGTCACCGAGGCCGCCGGGCCGGCGTTCGCCACCCGCGAGGCGGCGCTCGACGCCTTCGCCGGGCGGCTCGACGACGAGCGGCCGGGCCGCACGGCCCAGGTGGCGCCGGAGGACCGCTACTGCGCGCTGGCCGAGCGCCTGGAGGGCGCCGCGCCGGCGCCGGTCGAGCCGGCGTTCGCCCGCGGCCGCCGCTGGCCGAAGGCGCCGGCCCGGCCGCCGGCCACCGTGTTCCGCCTCACCGTCTCCTACTGGCAGGTGCTCAGCGCCGAGACGTTGCAGGCCGAGCGCGAGGCGCAGGCGCGGCAGCTGCGCCGCAGCGCCCAGGCCGCGCAGCTGAGCGCCGCCGAGCTGCGGGCGCTCGCCGCCAACCCGTTGCGGCCGGTCAAGCCGCAGCAGCCGCTCGACATCGGCCTCTTCGAGGCGCCGGCGCCCGAAGCGCCGCACATCCTGATCCCGGATGAGTGAGCGGGGGCGGCGAATGACGGCGCCGGTCTGGCGCGACCAGCCGGCGCCCTCGCTGGAGGACATCGCCGCCCTCGCCGAGGCGGCCTTCGCCGAGCTGCCGGCCAACTTCCGCCGCCTGGCCGGCGAGGTGGTGTTCCGCATCGACGACTTCCCCGCCGACGAGGTGCTGGACGACCTCGGCATCGAGAGCCCCTTCGACCTCACCGGCCTCTACCAGGGCGTCGACCTGGGCCGCCGCTCGGTGCTGGACCCGTCGCCGGAGCCGGCGCGCATCTTCCTCTACCGGCGGCCGATCCTCGACGAATGGGCCGAGCGCGGCGACGTCCCGCTGGCCGAGCTGGTCGCCCACGTGCTGACCCACGAGATCGGCCACCACTTCGGCCTCTCCGACGCCGACATCGACGCCATCGAGGCGGCGGCCGGCGACTAGCCGGCTCGCCAGCCAGGGCGACGCATGCCAAGCTGCGCCACTCGGAGCGGGCCGCTGCGCGCCCGCCGGGGCGAAGGAACGATGCGATGCTGACCTACCCGCTGGTGGCGATCGTCACCCTGCTGGCCTTGCTGGTCTACTTCTACATGGGCCTGCGGGTCGGCCAGGGCCGCGGCAAGTATGGCGTTGCGGCGCCCGCGGTGACCGGCCATCCGGACTTCGAGCGCGCCTACCGGGTGCAGATGAACACCCTTGAATGGCTGCCGCTGTTCCTGGTCTCGCTGTGGCTGTTCGCCGCCTGGTGGAACGCCGACCTGGTCGCCGCGGGCATCGGCGTCATCTGGATCATCGGCCGCATCCTCTACCTGACCGGCTACAGCCGCGCCCCGGAGGCCCGCGAGACCGGGTTCATGATCCAGGCGCTGGCGACCGGCGTGCTGCTCTTCGGCGCGCTCGGCCGCATCCTCTGGGCCGTCGTCCAGCACAAGCTCTAGCGGCCTGCCGCACCGACGCGGGCGGTAATTTCCTCGGTACGCGGCCGGGATGCCCCTGGAAGGCGCTGGGAAGGCCGCTGAGGGCCGTCGCTTGGGGTGGGCGCTAGGGTACTAGCAGTAACAGCACCAAGGCCGCTAGCGGGGCTTTAGACGGGCGTGACGAGGGTCTCGACCTGTGCGGGTATTCCCGCTCAATCTTGAATACCCATAGCCCCCTCTCTCGGTCATGGCCGGCACAAAGGCCTGCGGTGACCGTCGATGGGGGATTGGGGATCGAGAAGGCGCCATTGTTCGCTTGGCTGATGCTCTTCCGAGGGGCCGGTCCGCGTCAAGGACCGCCGCTCTGCGGCG
>DASXEN010000004.1:0-34393 GCA_036490095.1 Caulobacteraceae bacterium | reverse complement strand
GGGGCTTTCCTGAGGGACCCGCGCGTGATCGCCGTCGGCGGCGGCGCCGCGGCGCTGGCCGCCGGGCTGCTGATCGCCTGGGCGATCCTGGCTCACAGCCGGAAGCCCACCGAGGCGCCGCCGGCGTCGCAGGGCGGCCTGGTGGTGGTGTCCGGCCGCGACGACGACGCCAAGCTCGATCCGAAGCGGCCGCTGCGCTGCTTCGTCGGCGGCCAGTTCGTCGGCGAGCTGCCGCTGGCCGACTGCGCCAGGCGCAACGGCGTCGCCACCGGCGCCCTCGACGTCGGGCTCGACCCCTCAGGCGCGCTCGCCGCCGCCACCAACGGGACCGGCGCCGACATCACCCCGCTGCCCTCGCAGGCGCCGCCCCAGGCGCCGCCGCAGTCGCTGCCGGTGACGGAGGCGGGCGGCGCCGACGCGGCCAACGCGGTCAGGGCGCCGCAGCAGCAGCTGGCCCAGGCCGGCGGCCAGTCGTGCTGGCGCTTCGCCGGGGCCGGCTGGCGCGAGCTGCCGGCCTCGATGCCGCTGACCCAGTGCGTCCAGGCGCTCTACGGGGGGCGGTGTCCTGAGACCGACGACGTCTATTACGGGCGCTGGGGCGAGGAGACGCTGCGGCTGATGGGCGGGCGCATCGAGATCTCGTCCAACAACCGCGACTTCGCGCCGCTGATCGATCCGTGGCCGCCCTGCCAGGACCAACCCGGTTGAAGCGCTCGCCCGCGGACCGGAGCCGTTGTAGAAGCGCGCCGATGTCCCGCGCCGCGCTCCTCATCGCCGCCCTCGCCGCCGCCGCGCCGCTGGCCGGCTGCCGCTCCCAGGTCGAAGCCCCGACCAACGTCGGCGTCTGCTACCACCTGGCGGCGATGAAGGACGACAAGCCGAAGTTCAACGTGCTGGCCAGCAACGTGCCGGACATGGAGCATTGCGCCGCGCAGCTGGAGGCGATGCGGGTGCGCTTCCTCTCGCTCGGCGGCGGCCAGCGCGACGTGGTCGGCGCCTACCAGGGCAACTTCCTGTTCCTCGGCGACGAGGGAGTGTTCACCTCCGAGACCTACAGCGGCCCGCGCTACCCGTTCCTGGTCAGAAGCGGCGACCAGCTGGTGCCGGTGGGCTCGGCGCCTTAGCGCGCGCCGGTCAAAGCTGTTAACAATTCGGAACAAAGACGGAACATTCTGTTGCGGGCCGGAATTTGACGCGCTAGGCTGAGCCCCGTGATGCCGGCGCGTTTGGGTCGCCGGGCGATAGAGGAGGCTCGCCGATGTCGGGCAGCGTCAACAAGGTCATCCTGGTGGGCAATCTCGGGCGCGACCCGGAGATCCGCACCCTCAACTCCGGCGACCGCGTCGCCAACTTCTCGATCGCCACCTCGGAAAGCTGGCGCGACCGCAACTCCGGTGAGCGCAAGGAGCGCACCGAGTGGCACCGGGTGGTGATCTTCAACGACAACCTGGTGAAGGTGGTCGAGAACTACCTGAAGAAGGGCTCCAAGGTCTACATCGAGGGGGCGCTGCAGACCCGCAAGTTCCAGGACGCCTCGGGCGCCGAGCGGCAGACCACCGAGGTGGTGCTGCAGAAGTTCCGCGGCGAGCTGACCATGCTCGACGGCCGCGCCGAGGGCGGCGCCGCCCGCGAGGACGGCGACTTCGGCGGCTACTCCAGCGGCCCGCGCCAATCGACGGGTCCGAAGGAATCCTTCACCGCCGACCTCGACGACGAGATCCCGTTCTAGGGTCCTTCGAGGCAGGCAGGAGGCGGTTGCAGGGGCGCGAAGCCGTCCGGCATGGCGGATGCCGTCAGGCATCGCTTCCAACCGCGGAGGACGCAGAGAAGACGCAGAGCACGCAGAGACAGCGAGCCCCTCTGCGACCTCCGCGCCTTATCTGCGGCGTCCGCGGTTAGAGACGGCGCCTGCGGCGCGCTGGTCGCCGCAAGCAAGCGCGCGCCCTGCAACGCCCCGCCCGCCCGGGTCCGCATCCCGACGTGCGCCGGGATGAGCGGGAGTGGGGGCCCTGCGCCGAGCGCCGCAGCGCGCGGTCGACGCGCCCTACCGCGCCCGCGGCTTCCCGTCCGCGTCCGACGCGATCCTTACCGGGTGGGCCAGGTGGCGTGGCACGGCGGGTGGGGCGCAGCCGCGGACTTCGCCGAGGCCCTTCAGGTAGGCGCGGCGGATGGCGCCGGCCTGGATCGCCGCCATCACCCGACGGTCGTGCCGGTCGGCGCCGGTGACCAGGCGGATGTAGCGGTCGAAGGGGATGTAGCTCTGGACCCCGGCGCGCATGGCGTCGAGGCCGTAGTCGCGGGCGTTGTCCTCGCCGCGCACCAGCATGCTCGGGTGGTCGGTGGAGACCGGCTGGTCGAGGTCGGGGCCGAGCGCGGCGTCGAGCCGGGCGATCTGGGCGGTGATGCCCTCGCAGGTGGGCGGCCAGGCGCGCTCGTACGGATCGGCCATCGCCGCCTGCAGGACCGGCGGGATGCGGCTCTGCATCAGGTTGAGGTCGCGCAGCGGCTGCTCGGCGACGCCCTTGATCACCCCCTGGCGGCCGACCTGCTGCGGCGACAGCAGCCGCTCCTTCGGATCGGTCCGCGGCGGGGTGACGGTCCGCGGCGCCGCCTGGTCGGCGGGCGCGTCGATGGTCGGCGGCGGCGCGTCGGCGTAGCCGGTCGGCGGCGGATTATAGGGCGACTCCGCGCCGCCCGCCCCCGGAACGGCGATCAACAAGGCCGCGAGGGCCAGAGCCTCGGCGCGTCGCATGCTCAATCTGTAGCGGAGCCGGTAGCGGCGCGCCAGCGGGGAAGGGGCGTAGGCCGGGTGGAACTCGGCCCCACCAATGAATTCAGCGGGTTGGCTTGTCTAACCCACTGCGGGCCTCTCGTTGATTCTCGGAGCTTTTTGGCCGGATTGTCTAACCGCCCTGCGTGGCGGCGGTGAGTAGAGACGCGCCAAAAGAGCAGCTGCTCGATTGGGTCGACCGGCAGGCCGACTTGGACGTCGTGAGCAAGTTCGTGCTCCTGAAGCTAGCCCAGTACGCCGATGCGGATGGCCGGGCTTGGGCTCGCGTCGCATTGCTGGCCAGCCACACCAACGTCTCGGAGCGCACCGTGTATGGCCGGCTGCGCGGGCTTGAAGACGCCGCACTCATTGCGCGAACCGGCGAGTTCCATGGAATCGGGAACCTCAGGCTGCCGATCTACCAGGTCGCGCCTGGCGTCACCTTTGAAGAGCTTCAGTCGGCAGCCTCGAAGCGCGCAAACAAGCGGGCAGCAGCAATTTGCAGGCCTGCAGAAACTGCAGGCCTGCAAACGCAGATTTGCAGTGCAGCCCTGCAACTGGCTGCAGATGTAGAAGAACCTAGTGAACCTAGAGAAGACGCTAGCGCGTCTTCCGCGCGCGAGACTTCGCCTGAGTTCGAAAGGGTCTTTGCGGCATGGACCGCGAGCGGACCCGGCGCGACGTCGTATGCGCCAGCACTTCGCGAGTGGCTTCAGTTCGTCGAGGGCTGGGGCGCTGCGAGGCTGGAGGCCGCGGCTATGGCGTATCTCCGGTGGTCGGCTGACGTGCGGCGGGGCGATCGCAAGGCTCTCCAATATTGGCTCAGAGACCTCGACTTCAAAGCCACGATCGACAAGTCAGGCCCGGCGCTCGATCAAGCATCACGCCCGCGGTTCGCTGACGAGCCGATCCGCGACGCCGCTGTTCGCAGGTGGGGCGAAGGCTTCGCGGTCTCGTACCTAGACGGGGCGAGTTGGGATGCCGAGGCGCGCAGCATCAGGCCGCGCACGTCGATAGCCTTCGACCGCCTTCGGCGCGATCTCAGGGACGAATTGGCGACCGCTGGCGCCGCGATTGTCGACCCGCGCGCAGCATGAGCGTCCGCGGCAACGCCATGTTGGCGGGTCCCCCGTCTCGATGGCATGGGGTTTCGGCCGGGACTTGCCCTTGCGCGAGCAACCGCATTGTTCGCCACGCGGAGATTTTTTCCTCTTCAGCCGGAAAACGGCGCGGGGCCGTGCTGGCGTATCTCCCCGCGAGCCGCAAGTACCTGACACAACAGACTATTTCGTTGGCCGCCGCCTCGCTTTGGCCCGCCAATTCCTATTATTTCCGTTTTCCAGTTTACCCCCATTGCGGCTCGCGCCGAACGATGACAGCTTCGCCGTGCTGATTCGCGCGGGACGCCGGATCAGCGTGGTTGGCTCGCGCGGGACGCCGGGCCGACACCGACGCTGGAGCCGCGCGGGACGCCGGCAGAGGGCGACGGTCACGGGCCTACGTGATCCAGGGCGCTTGCGCGCCCACCCCTCCAGTCGTGCAGAACCATGACCATCCTTCGCCAACTGGCGCGTGCCCAGATCAACACGCTCGGTGATGACGAGGTCGAGGTGATTCTCTCGACCAGCAACATCGCCCGCGACGGCCATGTCCTCCTCGCTCGCGGCGCGGACCTGACGGGCTACCGCGAAAACCCGATCGTGCTTTGGCTTCACGATCAGAATGAGCCCGTGGGGCGCAGCGAGGCGGTTTCCGTCGAAGGCGACAAGATCGTCGCCCGGGTGCGGTTCGCCCAACAGGGCGTCTCACCGGTCGCCGACAAGGTGCGCGGCCTGGTCAAGAGCGGCGTGATCACCACCATGTCGATCGCGTTCGATCCCGACTACGCGACGGCCAAGCCCGTCGACCCAGCCAAGCCCTCCCGCGGCAAGATTTTCTCACGCTGGACCCTGCTCGAGGCGTCCTTTGTGAGCGTGCCGAGCGACACTGGCGCCGTCGTTACGCGGCGGTCAGACGGAACCAGCTCAATCCGTTCGGTCGAGGCCAGTCTTCGCGCGACCGGTATGTCGGCCGCCGACGCCAAGCGCCTGGCGGCCGATTGGCAAGATTTCTCTCAATCGAAAGGTCCGCAAATGCGCACCACAAACCCGACCAGTGCGCTCGCCCGGGCGCTCGACAAGTTCGCGCCCGCCTTCAGCAGCTTCGGCGAGCCGGTTGACCGGAATGCATCGCCCCCGCCGGTCCACCGCCTGCAGGCGGCCCGCGCGGCGCTGCTCGACGGTCCCAACCCCGAAGACACCGACGATTTCGAGGCCGACCTGACGCTGGCCCGCGAGGGCGTGGCGGACATCGACCGGATGATCGGCGAGATCCGAGCGAACCAAGCTCTGTCCGCGCGCACCGCCCGGCCGGTGGAAGGCCAGGACGACCGTCGCATTGCCGGCGGCGGCGCTCCTACGGGTCGGCTGCTGCGCAACGCGGCCACGGGCGAGATTTTCCGCGCCTATCGCCACGACGAAGCCATTTCCTTGCGCAACGAGCCGGCGGACTGGGGGCTTGGCGACGTGGTGCGCGCTGCCTGCACTGGCGATTGGGACCGCCTGCCGCAGCATGTCCGCGCCGGCTCGGCCGGCATCGGCGCCGGCGGCGGCTTCCTGATCCCATCGGAAATGTCCGGCTACATCGTGGACTTGGCCCGGGCCCAGGCCCGCGTGCTGCAGGCCGGCGCGCTCACCGTGCCGATGGATCGGGGCAACCTGAGCGTCGCGATCGTGACGGCGGACCCGCAAGCAGGGTGGAAGGCCGAGAACGCCGACTTCGTGGTTTCCCAGGGCTCTTACGGTCGCCTCGACCTGGTGAGCCGCACGATGGGCGTTGTCGTGCCGCTGAGCCTTGAACTGGTTCTCAGCGCGTCGAACATCAACGAGATTCTCACCACCCAGCTGACCAAGTCGCTCGGGCTCAAGCTCGACGCGGCCGCGATCGCCGGCGACGGCACGGTCAACCAGCCGCGGGGCATCCTTCCCAACATCCCCCCCGACAACGTGATCCCGGTCGGCGCCGCTCTCGCCAGCGCCACGGCCTACTCAAATTGGTCGGCGGCCATCGGCAAGGTGCTGGCCGCCAACGCGCAGCTCGGCGACCTGTCTATCCTCCACAACAGCGACGTCGACACTGCGCTCGACGGCCTGCTGGACACGCTCTATCAGCCGCTTCGGCCGACGCCGAACTACACTGCCATCAAAGGCGCTGGACGGACCTACGTCGCGAACGGAATCCTTACCAACGGGTCGCCCCCGGCCACCTACTCCGTGGTTGGCGACTTCTCGCAAGTGCTGTTCGGGATGCAGCAAAGCCTGAGCATCGAGGTCAGCCGAGAAGGCGGCTATGTGGACGCCGCCGGCAGCCCGGCCAACGCCTTCTCGCGAGGCCAGGTGCTCGTGCGCGCCATGATCATGTGCGACGTGGCGATCCTGCGGCCGACCTTCTTTTCGGAGGTCTCCGACATCCGATTCTCGTGACGGCCGGAACCGCGCGCGAGCCTGCGCGGGCGGCTGCTTCACCGCGCCCCCATTCAGGCTTGGAGGATTAGACGGTGAGTGCCTCATCGGGGGTTGGGCTCCCGAAAAACCCCGTCAGCCCGCGGATGGCCCCCCATCTCACCATCGCGGCGGGCGCCCCCCGAGGGAAGGGCCGCGCGGAACGCGGTTCCGGGGCGGTGAGCAATAGGAGGAGGACGAGCAATGAAACAGCACATCGACACCGCCGCCGCCACCAAAGCCCTGATGTGGCGCGAGCCTGAGGATCCGCCGGCAAGGGCCGAGGTAAACGGTCGGGCCTACACGGCCGACAGCGCTGGCGAGATCGAGGTCGACCTCTACGACGTCGAACCGCTGAAGGCGGGCGGCTGGCGCCGGCTCATCGTCGACAGCGACGGCGAAAGCATCCGTGCGGGCGGCGACCCGCTTTTCTGGACCTGACAAGAACAACGAAGGAGGGGGATTCACCCCTATGCAAAGATCACTTCTGGCCGCGGCTGTGGCCTTTGGCTTGGCGCTGACGCCGCTCGCGGCGCTGTCGGGGCCGATTTCCAGCTACCCGGTCGTCAGCCCTGCGCCGGCGGACACCGTCGCCGGGACGCAAGTCAGCACCGGGAATACAAGCCTCTTCACGGCCGGCTCGATCGCCGCGATCCCCTACACGGCCGCCGGCAGCTGGACCCAACCGCAGACCTTCCCCGCCCCGGGGGCGTCGAAAGGCTCGATCGTGCTGACGCCCGGCACGGTCAGCGGCACGCCGCCGAACGGCAGCCTGTGGACCACCAGCGGCGGGCTGTTCTTCCAGGCTGGCGGCGCGACGCAGCAGGTGGTGGGGAACGGCGCGAACACCTGGTCCGACGTCCAGACCTTCCCGGCCCCGGGCGCGAGTAAGGGCAGCGTCGTCCTGACGCCCGGCTCCGAGTCCGGCACCGCGCCCAACGGCAGCCTGTGGGCCACGTCGGCCGGCCTTTTCGCCCAGATCGGCGGCAGTCCGCTGCAGTTCGCCACCACGGGCGCGAACACCTGGGGCGGCAAGCAGAGCTTCGCGGCTTCCACCCTCTCCTCAGCCGGGGTGAGCCTCGGGCAGGGGAGCGGGCCGACCTCGCCCGCCAACGGCGACCTCTGGATCACCTCGTCAGGCGTCTTCGCCCGGGTGAACGGCTCGACCGCGGCGCTCGGCGTGACGGTGCCCACCGCCGCGGCTGGCGGCTCCAACACCCAGTTGCAGTACAACTGCTCCTCGGTGCTCTGCGGCGCGACGGGCTTCGCCTACACCGCCGGCGCGACCGACAGGCTCACCGGCCCGGACGGCACGACGTGGGGTACGGGCGGCCTTGTGCTGGCGTCCACGTCGAAGATCGACGTCAACGGCGCCTTCATCATGTCGAGCAGCACGCCGCTGATCGGCTTCTGCTCGGGGTCATGGCTGATCGGCCCGGACAACAGCTTCTGCTCGCGCGCCTCCGGGGGCGACAACATCGGCATCGGGACCATCGTCTTCGGTGCGCTGACCACCGGTCACCGCAACGTCGCTGTGGGCTCCGAGAACAACCGCAACCTCACGACAGCCATTGACAACACCAGCATCGGCTTCGAGGCGGGCCACTTCATCGTCGATGGCACCGACAACACAGCGGTCGGCGTCCACTCCCTCGACCAGGTGACCAGCGGAACCTTCAACCTCGGCCTCGGCCCGTCGGCCGGCACGGCGATCACCACCGGTGGCTCGAATATCTGCATCTGGGCGACGTGCGGCGCATCAGCCACGCTGACCGGCAGCCACAACACGATGATCGGCACGGCCAGCGGGACGGTGACCAGCGGGTCGAACAACATCTTCATCGGCAATACCGCCGGGGGCGCAGGCCAGGGGATCGTCACCGGGACCGGCAACGTCTTCATCGGCCGCGGGACCGGCACCCTGACCGATCAGAGCGACTCCATCACCGTCGCGGACGGCGACGGCAACACCCTCAGCCAGTACACGACCGCGCAGGGCTACCTGAAGTTCTTCCATCCCATCGAGCCGCCGTCCTTCGCGGGCTCGACCGGCTTGCTCGGGACGCCGTTCGTCCTGGGCGGCACAACCGTCGTTGGGACCGGAGCCGCGGTCGCCTGCGCCAGCGGAAGCGTCTGTGACTCCATCCAGGGCAGGTTCACCCTGACGACGGGCACGGGCGTCTCGGCAGCGGGCGTTGCGGTGACGGTGAACATGGCGATCACCCGGACCAACACGCCCGCCTGCGTCGTCTCGGCGTTCAAGAACGCGTCGGGCGACATCGTGTCGAACTGGGCCGAGTCCACCACGACCCTGCCGATCAGCTCGGCGACTCAGTTGGCCTCCAGCACCACCTATACGGGGCGCTATATCTGCGGCGGTATCTGAAGTGGCAGGGTGTTGAGTGCCTGCCCCGCCCAGGCGCGCCCCGCTAATCCAACCGGGTGCGCCTGAGCGGAGTGGGCTCCGTCTTTAGCTCCAGGCGGGTGACCTCAATCGTTCGATCTGATCGAGGTCGTGAAAGCCCCGCGGCGCATAATGCTCAATCAGCGCCTTGAGGTCGGCGCGGCTGACAGCCGCGCCGGCTTCGCCGTCGCGGTCACCGGAAAGATCGAACAGCGCCCACGCAGCGCTGAAGAGCAGCCGCGCGAGCAATCGGCGCGCGCGGGCGTGACGGTCAAACCGTCGGCGGTCTCCATCCAGGGCAACCAGGTCGCTCAGAGCCGCCATGGCGTTGAGCGACAAGAGGGCCTGCAGCATCGCACCGTTGATGGTCCGCGCCTCGACCAGGCTGGCCAGCGATTCGAGAGCCGCCTGCTTCTCCAAGAGCGTGTCGTCCAACTCCTCGGTGGACGGCGCGTTATCGTCTTCGTCCAGACGCTGACGCAGCTCAGCGTCCCTGAGGCGTGCGCGCAGGCGCAGGATCTCCGCGAGCTCGGCGACGATCGCGTCCAGCCGGTCGCCTGGTCGCGCGGGCGCCGCGCTCGGCCTGCGGCAGTGGGAAAGGCCAGCGAGGCCGGTGCTCGCCTTCTCGCGTTGTTCTGAGTGCATGGTGCAAGTTCCCAAGATCGGCCTACAGAGGGGCCGCGCCAGGCGTCGGCCCCGGCAGCCGGGGGGTGAGAACCTGCAGAGATTACAGGTCGACGGCTTTTAAGCGTTAGCTCTGGACATGGCGCGCCGCCCCCGGCCTAATGGCCAGGTTCGGGCCGCCCGCCAAGGCGACGCCCCGTCAGGCTCCTGCGATCCGCGCCAACGGACCGGCCAAGCCTCAAATCTCTGTCCGGGCTCTCACACCCACTCCAATTCAGCGCACCATTCGGTGCGGCCCGCAAGGCCGCCCGGGCAAACCCGGACAAGTTGTCCAAGGTTAATTCTGGGCAGCTCCGCGCGGCAAAAGAGCGGCCCGGCCTCCGTAGGGGGAATTCTCAACAATGCGTTGACCGCCGCGGCGAACCGGCACATAGGGGGAAATCATCCCGGTGCGACTTGCGGAGACGAATTGCGTGGCGAAATCAGGTCAATTGATTGCGGCGCTGGCCGATCTCCTCGGCTGGTCACCAGACCGGGTCAAGGACCGCTGGCTCATGCTGCTAGATGGCGGCATGGTCACCAAAGGCGGCCGGGGCTTCGCCGCCGCGCAGGTGACGGCTCGCGACGCCGCGGCTCTCCTGATTTCCGGTCTAGGCGATCTCCCGCCCTTGGACACCGATAGCCGGGGGGTGGCAGGGTGGTCGCAATTTGCGTTCGCGGCGTGCGACAGCAACGAGAAATCACCCTGGATGTCGCTCGCCAAGCACCTTCCGCACCTCGCTGCGCTGGAGCGCCGGCACACGCTGCTTGAAGCGCTAACCGCGCTCCTGGAGGATGCGGGCGCTTCGACGGGCGCCGCGGACCTGAACGTCTACGTGGGCTTCATCAGCCGGCTCGGCCGCGCGCATATCCGCATCACGCTCCCGGATGATCGGGTCCGCCAACCGGACGGCGCGATCATGCTCGACCATGCCGACCATCAATACCACACGGCCATTATCGCTCGGACGACCGAATCGAGCGGCTTTTACGCGGCGCGGGGTGTCACTTGGGGCGCGCTGCAACGGCTAGGACGACTTGTCTCGTCGCCTGCGGTGGCTGAGCAATGACCCGGAACGCGGTTCACGGCTATGCGCCGCGCGGCCTGCGCCGGGAGAGCGCCGCCAGCTATGTCGGCCTCGGCGTCACCAAGTTCGATCAGCTCGTCGCCGATGGCCGAATGCCTCCGCCGCGCAAGGTCGATGGCTGCGTGATCTGGGACCGCGCCGCGCTGGACGCCGCTTTTGACGACCTTCCCGCTGAACCGGTCAACGCCGTTCCCGCCGCCGGCGGCAACCCGTGGGACGAGGTGCTAGATGCCCGCGCCAAAGCCTAGAGGCGTCAGCTCCTACTTTGACCGGCACGGCAAGCGCTGGTGGCGCTTTCGCGCCAAGGGCTTGAAAGGCTCGCAAACCAAGGCCCTGTTCGGCTCGGCCGAGTGGTGGACTTGGTACCACGCGGCCGAGGCCGGGACCGCTCCCCCCGAGCAAGGGGCTGGAGCAGAGCGGACGCGTCCAGGGACGATCGGCGCGCTCGTGGCGGCCTACTACACGTCGGCGGATTGGAAACAGCTCGGCGTTAGCACGCGCAAGGGTCGCCGGCTGAAGCTTGATAGGTTCCGCGCTCAGCACGCCGACAAGCCTGCCGCCGGCCTTGAGCCGCGACATATTCGGGGGCTGATGGACGAACACGCTCACGCGCCGAGCACCGCCAACGACCTGTTGAAGGCGCTGCGGGGCCTGATGCGCTTCGCCGTCGAGCGCAACCTACGCAAGGATGATCCCACGCTCGGGGTGCGCAAACTGGCTGTGCGCGGGGACGGTTACCACAGTTGGAGCGAGACAGAGATCGAAGCGTTCCGGGCCCGGTGGCCGCTCGGGACCAAGGAGCGGCTGGCGTTCGACCTATTGCTTTGCACGGTTCAACGCAGCGGCGACGTGCGCCTGATGGGTCCGCAGCACCTCCGCGAGGGCGCCCTGAGCATCCGCCAGCAAAAGACCGGCGCGCGGTTGGTGATCCCGCTTCACGCTGACCTGGCGGCCAGCATCGCCGCATTCCCGACCGACCACCTGACGTACATCACCACGGGGGCCGGCCAGCCCTACACCGCCGCTGGCTTCGGAAACTGGCTCAGGGGCGCAGTGCGGGCCGCTGGACTGCCTGTCGGCGTGCCGCCGCACGGCCTGCGCAAAGCCGGCGCGCGCCGCTTAGCCGAGGCGGGCGCTTCCGCTCACCAGATACAGGCGATCACCGGTCACGCGACCCTGAAGGAAGTCGAGCGCTACACCAAAGCCGCCGAACAGGCTCACCTCGCCGCGAGCGCCATGGCGCTCCTCAAGGGGGCGGATAGCGAACGAACGCTGTCTAACCAGATCGCCCGGTTAGACAAAATGGGGGGCAAGTAGCTGCTAATGCTTGCGTCTTTGTGGAGGGTGGTAGGCCGGGTGGGGGTCGAACCCACGACCACTCGATTAAAAGTCGGGTGCTCTACCACTGAGCTACCGGCCCAAGCTCGCTTAGGAGCGCCGGGATGTAAGGGCATACGCCCGAGGCGGCAACCGGCATCGGCGCGGCGGCCTGCCGGTCAGCCACGCAGGAACGGCGCGAACTGCCCGGCGGCCAGCTCCACCAGCTGCGAGGCGAAGAGGGCGCCGTCGTTGACCACCAACGCCAGGCCCATGGCCCGCGCCTGGCGGGCCACCTCGTCGGCGATGAAGGCGTCGCGCACCCACAGGTTGGCCGCGCCGCGGTCGGGATCGGCGACCATGGCGGCCCAGCTCGGCTTGCCGCGCCGCCGCCAGGCGCCGCGCTTGAACTCGTCGGTGGGGACCAGCCACAGGCCCTGGCGCAGGTCGTTCATCAGCGGGCGCACCAGGTCCGGCAGCAGGCCGAAGCCCTCGACCACCACCAGCTGGCGCGGATCGGCCGCCAGCCCCGCCAGCTCGCGCAGCACCAGCGGCCAGCGCAGGCGAAAGCTGCGCATCGCCCGCCGATAGAGCTCCTCCGGCGTCGGCTCGACCCAGCGCGCGTCGAGCGAGGCGGCCATGAAGGCGCGGATGTCGCCATGCTCGGCCGCCAGCGCCTCGTGGTGCGCCGCGTCGGTGCGGTCGTACTCGTAGAGCTCGCAGCCCAGCCGCTCCGCCAATCCCCGCGCCAGCGTGGTCTTGCCGGCGTCCGCCGCCCCGCCGATCCAGAGAATGGTCAATGGCCAGCCCCCCAGCAGACCCTTCGCGACCGTCGGCTCGCCCCCCGGTTCGCCGTCGGCGCGCTACCCCCGCGACGGCAGCGCCACCACGGCGTGGCCGGGGCAGGTGGCTTCGCCCGCCTGGTTCATCACGTTGGTGGTGAGCTTGACGCGGTGCTCGCCGTCGACGGTCTCCTTCTCGACCACCTTGCCGACCACGGTGAGGGTGTCGTTCTTCTGGTTGATGGCGCGGTACTGGCAGCCGATCTCGCGGATCTCGGCCTCGTCGCCGATCCAGTCGGCGAGGGCGTTGGCCAGGTAGGCGTAGCGCAGGTTGCCCATGCCGAACGCGCCCTCCTTGTTGCCGGCGCGGCGGCCGGCCTCGTCGTCCATGTGGAAGGGCACGAACTCGTCGTTGACCGCGGCGTAGCGGTTCCAGTGCATGAAGTCGGTCTGGCGCGACCAGGCCGGCATCTCGTCGCCCACCTGCACGTCCTCGAAGTAGACTTTGACGGTCATCGCGGCGGCCCTCAGTAGCGGATGGAGGTGGAGATGCGGCGGCGGACGAACTCGCCCTTCTGGTTGGTCCACTCGGTCTCGGTGAAGGTGTAGAGCATCAGGCCGAAGCGGCCCTGGCGCTCGTTGAAGTCCTGCAGGCGCGAGCGGGCGCTGATCACGTCGCCGGGGCGCATCGGCGCGCCGTAGGTGTCGGTCTGGCCGCCGTTCATGCCGGTCAGGCGCACGCCGCCGGCCGGCTCGGGCATGGCGGCGGGACGCGCGCGGCGCACCGGCCAGGCGAAGGGGTTGAAGTCGGGCGGGGCGATGACGCCGCCGTGCCTGGTCGTCTTTGCGTAGGCCTCGTCCCAGTAGACCGGCGGCGGGGTCTCCGGCCAATGGGTGGCGATCGCCCATTTGCGGATGTCCGAGGGCGAGATCGGCGGCGAGACGCGAGCCTCGCCCCATCGGCCCTTGGCCTCCTCCATGGCTGGACTGATCAGTGTGTCGACGCCGGTCGCCATGCCTGTCCTCCGAAATCAGGTCGCTCGAAATGCGGCCACTTTCGCAGCTTGGGCCGGCGAAGACGAGCCCTTCGGCGTCAGCGGCGGGCCAGCCGGCGCGCGAGGACGGGGCGGACGACGAGGCCGAGCAGGTCGACGAGGGCGTGCAGCACGATCGGAACCACCAGGGCGCCGGTCCAGAGGTAGAGCGCCGCCAGCACCGCGCCGACCACCGCGGTGACGACGACGCCGATCCAGCCCTGATAGACGTGGGCGAGGCCGAAGACGGCCGAGGCGACGACGTAGGCGACCAGCGGCTTGCCGAAGGTCAGCACCAGCAGCAGCGGCAGCGCCAGGCGGAAGAACAGCTCCTCGCTGATCCCGGCGTTGATCGAGAGCAGGAAGGTCCAGCCGGCCTCGGCGCCGTTGCGCGGCATCAGCGCGCCGATGTCGCCGACCTGCACCGGCTTGCGGCCGCTGCGCTGGCTCAGCACCACCATCAGCACCGCGCCCACCGTCATGCCGCCGACGATGCCGCCCAGCAGCTCCGGGCCGACGA
Source organism: Caulobacteraceae bacterium (assembly GCA_036490095.1). GTDB lineage: Bacteria > Pseudomonadota > Alphaproteobacteria > Caulobacterales > Caulobacteraceae > Acaudatibacter. Next base: position 20,276 of record DASXEN010000004.1, on the reverse strand, counting down.
TCGAGACCGGCGCGACCAGCCGCAGACGGCGGGTGAGGTCGAGGAAGATGGTCGGCTCGACGGTGAGGGCGCGCAGCCGTCCGGTCAGCGCCAGCGCCAGCAGCGATCCGCCGATGAACAGCAGCACCGAGCCGACCAGCCAGCGGCGATAGAAGCGCTGCCGGTCGGCGGTCTCGGTGAAGCTCTTGAAGCGGGCGTATTGCCTGGCGTCGCGCCAGGTCATCCAGGCGAGCGTCGCGAGGCAGGCGAGGAGCAGGATCGCGGGAACGAGGGGCATGGCCGCCGATAGCACGGCAGAGGCCCGCGCGGCACGACCCGCGCTTGCCGCCGCCGCGCCCCGCTGCTACATCACCCGACCTAGCGGCGATGAGCCGAACGCGCCGGCGGGCAGGCAGCTCTCCGGCGCGTTTTAGTCATTGTCGGACGGAACTAGGAGTGTAGCTCAGCTGGTAGAGCATCGGTCTCCAAAACCGAGGGCCGTGGGTTCGAGTCCCTCCACTCCTGCCACTATATGATAGGCCGAAGGGGCGCCGGGCAGGCGCCCGCGTCGGCGAAGGAAGGCTGAAGTCGCGTTCATGGCCAAGGATCAAGGCGCCGTCCCCACCAACCTGCGGCCGCGCGGGCCCGCCCGCAGCGCGCCGCCGGCGGTCGACGAGGGCGGCAAGGGCTTCAACGTCGTCGACGCCCTGCGCAGCGCCCCGAAGTTCTTCGCCGAGGTGCGCGCGGAGATGCGCAAGGTCACCTGGACCACCTGGAAGGAGACCTGGATCACCTCGGTGATGGTCGGCATCATGGTGGTGCTGGCGGCGCTGTTCTTCTTCGGCGTCGACGCCGCCTTCTCCTTCGCCATCAATCAGATCCTCAAGCTCGGGAACCTCGGCGCATGAGCGAGACGGCGACCCACACCTCCACCCGCCACAAGTGGTACATCGTCCACGCCTACTCGAACTTCGAGAAGAAGGTGGCCGAGTCGATCCGCGAGCAGGCGCACACCCAGGGCCTGGACGACGCCTTCGCCGAGATACTGGTGCCCACCGAGGACGTGGTGGAGATCCGCCGCGGCCGGAAGATCAACGCCGAGCGCAAGTTCTTCCCCGGCTACGTGCTGGTGAAGATGGACATGACCGACGAGGCCTACCACCTGGTCAAGAACACCCCGAAGGTGACCGGCTTCCTCGGCAGCGGGCTGAAGCCGATGCCGGTCTCCGAGCGCGAGGTGGCGCGGATCATCGGCGCCATCGAGGAGGGCGTCGAGCGGCCCAAGCCGACCATCCAGTTCGAGATCGGCGAGACCGTCCGCGTCACCGACGGCCCCTTCGCCAGCTTCAACGGCTCGGTCGAGCAGGTCGACGAGGACCGCGCCCGCCTGCGGGTGACGGTCTCGATCTTCGGCCGCGCCACCCCGGTGGAGCTGGAATACGGGCAGGTGGAGAAGGTCACCTGACCTCTCCTCACCCGCACCGCAGAGTGCGGGGGAGGGGGACCGCGAAGCGGTGGAGGGGGCGCGAGGCCGCGTTCACTCCGTCCGCCGGTTCCGTTGACGCCGCCTTGCGCCCCCTCCGGCTCGCCGCGCTTGCGACGCGCCGATCCACCTCCCCCGAACTCTTCGGTTCGGGTGAGGAGCGGCTAGTCTCGCCAGAGCCAGCGGAGCGCGTCGGCGAACACGGCGCCGGCGTGGCGCAGGTTGTGGCCGCCTTCGCCGAAGACGAACTTGTGGTCATAGCCGGCGTATTCCAGCGACGCGGCCACCGCCTGGTTCGCCTGCGGCCAGCTTCCCAGCACGATGTCGGCGTCGCTCGAGCCGCTCTGCAGCCAGACGCGGATCGGTTTCCGGTCGATCGAGCGGATCAGGTAGGGGTAGTGGTGGCCGCCGCGGATGGCGATGAAGGAGCCGCAGTGGCTCATCACCCGGCCGAACGCGTCGGGGCGGAACCAGGCGGCGGTGAAGGCGCAGATGCCGCCCGACGAAATGCCGCAGATGGTGCGCCGGGCGGGATCGTCGGTGAGGCGGCAGCCGATCTCGTGCTCGACGAAGGGCAGCAGGTCCTCGACCAGGAAGCGCGCGTAGGCGTCGGTGACGGCGTCGTACTCGCGGCTGCGCTGCACCGTGTCGGCGACGCCCTCGAGCCGGCCGGGCATGACGAAGACGCCGACGGTGGGCGCCATCTCGCCGGCCGCGACCAGGGTGTCGAACACCGCCGCCGCGCGGACCGGTCCCTCCCGGTTCAGGTAGCCGCCGCCGTCCTGGAACACCATCAGCGCCGGGGCCGGCCCGGCCGCATCGAAGCCGGCCGGCGTGTAGATCCACAGGTCGCGCTTCGTGCCGGCGAACACCGCCGAGCCGGCCCAGTCGCGATGCGAGCGCACGGCGCCGCGCGGGGTCTCTTCCGCCGGGAAGGCCTCGGGATTCGGGTGGTATTGGCGGTCGCCGGGCGTGGCGAGCGCGTTCTGGATCTCGCGGTTGCTGCGGCCGTTGACGACGCGCGGCGCCGTCTCGTCGTTCATGGAAAGGTGCAGGCCCAGCGCCTCGTAGGTCTTCCAGTCCACGCGCGTTCCTCCCGCCGCATTGCCTTTGCGGCCCATCGCTGATAATCGCCCGCCCCTCGCGCCGAGATCGCTTTCTGGCGCGAGGCTCAAAATCCGTGGGAGGGGCGCCAACCCCGCACCACGGCCTTTCGATTAGTCTGAGAGGACAACCATGGCCAAGAAGATCCTGGGCTACATCAAGCTGCAGGTCCCCGCCGGCGCCGCCACGCCCTCGCCGCCCATCGGGCCGGCGCTGGGCCAGCGCGGCGTCAACATCATGGGGTTCTGCAAGGAGTTCAACGCCCGCACCGAGAACATGCAGAAGGGCACGCCCTTGCCGACGGTGATCACCGTCTATCAGGACAAGAGCTTCACCTTCGTCACCAAGACCCCGCCGGCGAGCCACTACCTGAAGGAGGTCACCGGCCTGAAGTCGGGCTCCGGCAAGACCGGCCGCGAGACGGTCGGCCAGGTGACGCGCCAGCAGCTGCGCGACATCGCCGAGAAGAAGATGAAGGACCTCAACGCCAACGACATCGAGGCCGCCTCGCGGATCATCGAAGGCTCGGCGCGCGCCATGGGCCTTCGCGTGGTGGAGGGCTAGACATGGCGAAGCAACCGAAACGCATCAACGCCTGGACCGGCGACCGTGACGCCATCCATCCGCTGCCCGAAGCCATCAAGCTGGTGAAGGCCAACGCCACGGCGAAGTTCGACGAGAGCATCGAGATCGCCGTCAACCTGGGCGTCGACCCGCGCCACGCCGACCAGAACGTCCGCGGCGTCGTCGCCCTGCCGTCCGGCACCGGCCGCGACGTGCGCGTCGCCGTCATCGCCAAGGACGCCAAGGCCGACGAGGCCAAGGCCGCCGGGGCCGAGATCGTCGGCGCCGAAGACCTGGTCGAGCGCATCCAGGGCGGCTTCATGGAGTTCGACCGGGTGATCGCCACGCCGGACATGATGGCCCTGGTCGGGCGCCTCGGTAAGGTGCTGGGCCCGCGCGGCCTGATGCCGAACCCGCGCGTCGGCACCGTCACGCCGAACGTCGGCCAGGCGGTCAAGGACGCCAAGGGCGGCTCGATCGAGTTCCGCGTCGAGAAGGCGGGCATCGTCCACGCCGGCGTCGGCAAGGCCAGCTTCACCGAGGAGGCGCTGAGCGCCAACGTCAAGGCGCTGGTCGACGCGCTGAACCGCGCCAAGCCGTCCGGCGCCAAGGGCACCTACGTGAAGCGCATCTCGCTGAGCTCCACAATGGGCCCGGGCTTCAAGGTCGAGCTGGGCAGCATCGGGGCTTAGGGCGCCGGCGCTCGCGAAAGCAAAGAGGCGGGTCCTGCGCGGCCCGCCTCTTTTTTGCTTGTCCGATCGAACGAAAGGTGAACTTCTATCCACCGGTCCTTGAGGAGATTTGCCCCATGATCACCCTCTACCATCGCCCGAGGACGCGCTCGTCGCGGTTCATCGTCCTGCTGGAAGAGCTGGGCGCGCCCTACCGGATCCAGCCGGTGACGACGCGCACGCCCGACGGGAGCAGCGGGCGCGATCCGGCCAATCCGCATCCGCACGGCAAGGTGCCGGCGATCGACGACGACGGGGAGCTGGTGTTCGAATCCGCCGCCATCGCCCTCTACCTCACCGACAAGTACCCGGCGAACGGGATCGGGCCGGTGGTCGGCGATGCGAAGCGCGGCGCCTATGTCAGCTGGCTCGCCTACTATTGCGGGGCGATGGAGCCGGCCTGGACCATGCAGTTCCTCAAAGTCGACGTGCCGCCGGTGATGGCTGGCTGGCCGCCGACGGACGACGTGATGGCGCTGGTGAACCGCACGCTGGAGGCCGGCCCCTACATCCTCGGCGACCGCTTCAGCGCCGCCGACATCCTGATCGCCACCACCTTCGCCATGTTCATGGGCGGCCCGCTGCTGCCGGCGACGCCGCTGCTGGAGGGCTACGTGAAACGGGTGACCGAGCGGCCCGCGTATGTCCGCGCGGCGGCGAAGGACGAGGTCGCCGCCTAAGGGACGACCTGCTTGGCCATGATCAGCGTCGGGTTCTCCGGGCCCCAGATGTCGGTCCGCTCCTCGAGCGCCGCGTAGCCCAACGCCTCGTAGAAGCGCCGCGTGCGCTCGTAGGCTCGTAGGGCAGCGATGGGCCGCGGGTCTTCAGGGTGACGAATCGGCGGCCCTCCGCGCGGGCGATCGCCTCGGCGTGGGCGATCAGCGCCCGGCCGGCGCCTTGGCGATGGCGCGAGCCGTCGACGCCGATGAAGTAGATTTCCAGCGCGGTGTCGAAATGGCGCTGCAGCAGCATCAGCCCGACGGGCTCGCCGTCCTGCAGCGCAACGACGGCCGGGCCGGTCTCGGCCAGGCCTTCGTACTCGGCGTTGGAGGCGGGCAAGCCGAACCAGGGCTCGATGGTGGCCAGGATCGCCCGGCAGATAGCGCCCGACCCGGCGCGGCGCTCTTCGATGGTGAAAGTCATGGGATGGCAAAGGTCATGGAGTGTCTCGCGACAAAAGCGGTTTGGCGGCAGCGGGCAGTTTAAGGCTCATCCACGGGCGGCGGCCACTCCTGGCGTCCGTGCAGGACCCGGACGATCGCGATCGTTTCGCCGACCACCTCGTAGACGGCGATGTAGCTGGTGCGGGTGATGACGAGCTCACGCGTTCCGCCCACACGGCCGGGACGCCCCATGAGCGGGAAGGTCTCCAGCATCTCGATCGCGTCGAGAATCCGCGTGAGAATGCGGTCAGCGGCGCCAGGGCTGTCCTGGGCGATGTAGTCGTAGGCATCCGTGAGGTCCCGGCGCGCCGGACCATAGATGCGCAGCTTCACCTATCGGACTCGGCCGCCCGGATGGCCATTCGCTTGCGCAGCTGCTTGGCGAACGGCGCGAAATCGTGGACATCGCCCGCGTGTCCCGCGGCCATGCCCTCTTCGACGGCTCGCCTGAATTCCGCGTCCTCGGCCAGATATTCGGCGACCGCCTGGGCAGCGACCTGCGCCGGCGTCGCCGATCGCGCGGCGGCGAGCGCTTCGAGACGCTGCTTCTGCTCGTCGTCGATGGTGATTGCGAGTTGCGAAGTCACGGGTGTCTCCGGCGGCGACGATAGCGCACGAAGACGCTCCTGTTTAGCCACAAGGCGACCGGCTGGCCGCGCGGATGGCCCGCGCACCCGCGTCACCCCATCGCCTGGCCGAAGGTGAGCACGCGGCCGTTGCAGTCGCGCACTTCCAGCTCCTTGCCGTTCCAGATCGGGCGGTAGGTCGGTCCGTTCAGGATCTCCACGCCCTTGCCGCGCAGCTCCGCCTCCAGCGCCGCGACGTCGTCGACGCCGATGAAGACGTCGGAGGGGAAGTTGGGCGTGATGGTGGCGTTGGACGGCTGCGGCGCGCCCTCGCGTGGCTGGCGGAACATCAGCGCGATGCCGCCGCGCTCGACGATGACGAAGCTGGGCGGCTCGCCGTAAATCTGGTCGAAGGTGAAGCCGAGCACGTCGCGGTAATATTCCGCCGTCTCGAACACGTCCGGAACCAGCAGGACCGGGGAAACCCTGGTGAACTGGACCATGCTCGACCCCTTTGCTATCTTAACTGATACAAAAAGTATCTTTTGGCCGCGACACCGTCAAGCATGATCTCCAACCTGCAGATCCGCGCCGCCCGCGCCCTCCTGGGCTGGAGCCAGCAGCGGCTGGCCGACGAGGCCGGCGTCTCGCCGATCACCGTCAAGCGGCTGGAGGCGTCGGACGAGGTGTTCCAGGCCAGATTCGAGACGGTGATGAAGGTGAAGGACGCGGTGGAGGGGGCCGGGGTGGTCTTCCGCGCCGGCGAGGACGGGCTTATCCACGGCGTCAGCCTCAGGAAGGAGCCGCTGTGACCGATGTCAGGGAGCCCGCAGCCCGCGCCGCAGCCGACGCCGACGAGATCGTCCTCGCCGGCCAGCTGACCCGCGCCGACCACGAGACTTACGTCGAGCTGCCGTTCGACGTGCCGGCCGGCGTCGAGCGGCTGACCGTCGCGTTCGCCTACGACACCCGCGAGCAGCGCACCACCATCGACCTCGGCCTCTTCGACCCCGAGCGGTTCCGCGGCTGGAGCGGCGGCGACAAGCTGAGCTTCACGGTCGGCGTCATCGACGCGACGCCCTCCTACCTGCCGGGACCGATCGTTCCGGGCCGCTGGACCCTGCTGCTGGGCGTGCCCAACATCCGCGAGGGCGTCGCCTGCCGCTACGAGGCGCGCATCCGCTTCGGCCGCGGCGAGGCGACGGCCGTCTCCGCCTTCGCCGACGCGCCGCTGGAGGTCGGCCCGCGCTGGTATCGCGGCGACCTGCACATGCACACCTGCCACTCGGACGGCAGCATGGCGCGCCAGAGCGGCGAGGGCCGCTCGCCCGGCCCGGTGTTCCGCACCGTCGAGGCCGCGGCCGCGCGCGGCGCCGACTTCATCGCCGTCACCGACCACAACGCCGTCTCGCACCACCATGCGCTGCGCGAGCTGCAGCCGCACTACGATCGGCTGCTGCTGATCCCCGGCGTCGAGATCACCACCTTCTGCGGCCACGCCGGCGTGCTGGGCGCGAACGGCTTCGTCGAGTTCCGCCTCACCAGCCGCCACCTGCCGACCGTGCGCGAGCTGCAGGACGCGGTGGGCCGCCAGCACGGCCTCTTCATCGTCAACCACCCGGCGCTGCCGTCGAACGAGCACTGCATGGGCTGCGGCTGGACCGCCAGGGGCACGGACTACGCCCGCGTCGACGCCATCGAGGTGGTGAACGGCGGGGCGATCCGCTTCCAGGGCGGGCGCGCCGACGGCCCGCTGAGCGGCATTCCATTCTGGGAGGCGCGGCTGAACGAAGGCCATCGCATCACCGCGGTCGGCGGCAGCGACAACCACCAGCCCGACACCGACGGCATCGGCCATCCGAGCGTGGGCTACCCCACCACCTGCATCTTCGCCGAGAGCCTGTCGCAGCGGGCGCTGCTGGACGCCATCCGCGCCGGGCGCGTCTTCATCGACATCGAGGGCGAGCCCGGCCGGGTGCTGGAGCTGACCGCGCGCAGCGGTCAGGCCGCCGCGGCGATGGGGCAGGGGATCGCCGCGCCCGCGGGGGCCGAGGTCGCCTTCACCCTGCGCATCGCCGGCGCGGCAGGCGCGCTGGTGGACATCGTCGCCGACGGCCGCCACGGCGCGGCGCTGGAGGGCGTGCGCGTCGAGGGCGACGACACGGTGCTGACCTTCCTGCTGACAGCCGATGGCCAGAGGCGCTGGATAAGGGCGGACGTCCGCTCCGCCGACGGCGAGCGGACGCTGATGATCGGCAACCCGATCTATTTCGACGGCTGAGCCATGGCGAGCCGCGATTTTTGATCATCGCCTCCGGGTTTCGTTTCGGTCGCTGCTAGGCTAGGTTGTCAACCTGGAGGAGGGCGAGCCATGCCGACGCGCACGACCGCGGACGCCGCCGATCCGCCTGCGTCCGCCGGCGACGAGCCGGAGGGCGACGTTGGGCGGCTGGGCGAAGGGCCGTCCGCGTCGCTCAACAGCCAGTTCGAGGCGATCGGCCGCGCCATGGGCATGGCGGCCGAGAACGCCGTGGCGGAGCAGCAGCGCGTGAGGCAGGAGGCGAGCGCCGCCACCGCCAGGTCGGTCCAGGCCCTCTACGCCCTCGATTTCGCCGCCATGCTGCGGCCGCCGGCCCCCGCTTCCACAACCGAAAAGGATACCTGACGTGGCCCTTCCCACCCCGGTCAACGGGCAGATCACCGACACCGTCTCCCAGACCAACGTCACCGTGCTCGGCGAAGCGCCGGCGATGGCGCTCAGCAGCCTCTTCCAGGCCTCGGCGCAGTCCTTCGCGCTGATGATGCAGAACGCCGCCAGCGCGCAGCAGCAGGTGAACATCACCGCCCAGGCGGTCACCACCCAGGGCGTGGCGATGCTCTATTCGATCGGCGCCAACTCGGCGATGAAGCTCTCGCAGTCGGACGTGCCGGACAACCTGCTGGGCATGCGCACGGGCATGCGCGCCGGCCCGCTGCCCGGCTGAGCGGCCAGATGCCCGATCCGACCGCCGAGCCCGATCCCGACGCCGACACGGACGCGGATGCGGGCGAGCTCGCCGAAACCATGACCGAGGAGGAGCTGGCCGCCGCCGAGGCCGCGATGGCTGCGCCCGCGATGGCCGAGGACGACCTGACGCCGTCGGACGCGTCCGACGCCGACGGCGGCGACGCTGCCGGCGACGACACCCCGGTCAACGGCCAGACGATCGACAGCCTGGTCGCCATCGACGCCGCCGTCGGCACGGCGGCGGTGCTCGGCGCGGGTCTGCCGCAAGTGGCGGCGCAGGCGGTGGGCCTGGCGCTGCTCAACGCCGTCAACGCCCAGCAGAATGCCTATGTCACAGCCAACGCGACGGTGCTGGCCACCGTGGGCCGCATCCTGGCCCTTCGCGCAGCCCCGCCCGTCGCCCCAGCAGGAGACGCCGCCGGTGGCTGACGGGACCGCAACAGCGCCTGCCGCGCCAGCGCCTGTCGCGGCCGCGATCGACGTCCCGCCAACCGGCGGCGACTGGTATGAAGTGATCGCCCAGGCCTGCGCGATGGCGGTGGCCGACGCGGTGGCCTACCTGCGCAACACCGAGATCATCGCCAACGCCGCCATCGGCGTCGCCATGGAGCAGCTGCTGGCAGACCCCGATCTGGCCGGGCCGCGCGCCGCAATCGAGGCCGCGCAGGCGTCGGTGACCGCAGCCGTCGCCTCGCTGGAGGCGATCGGCGCCGCATCGCTGCAAACCCTGCGCGCGATCCCCCGCCCGGCTCAGTCCGTCGCGGCGGACTGAGCCGCCGCGTTCGCCTCCGTTCCAGCCGGACGCGCGGCTTGCTTTGCTGGCCTGCTGTGTCTGCTCGTCGGCGCGGCGACGTATGAAACCATCCTGGGGCAGGCGACAGGTTTGGCGGATACGGCGATACCATGTACTTTGCAGCGCAAAGTTTCAGGGGGTTTCTCTTTGATGCGATGGCTCTACGCGGCCACGGTTTTGGTGCTGGCCGGCTGTTCCCCTGATCCGCGCGACACCCAGATCGTCAGCAGGATCAAGTCGCCGGATGGCAGGCTGGAAGCGATCTACGCCGACGATATCGGAGGAGGCGCCGCGGTAGGGACCACCGAAGAGGTATTCGTGGTCGAACCGGGAAGGACGTTCCCAAGGTTGAGCGAGCGAGTCTTCAGCGCCGAGTGCGCACGCGCTGTCAATGTGGCGTGGGAGGGACCGAGAACTCTGAGGATCGCCTATAAAATGGCTCCTGACCTCACAGGAGGACCGGGAGTCCAGCCTTCGCTATTCTCGATCTTTTCATCGGGCTATTGGATCGACAGCCATCCCCATGGCGTTCAGCTCCGCTTCTCCCGTTCCCCGCCGCCGGACGGTGCTAGCTGCTAGCTGCCGCTCTCGCTGCAATCTACGCTGTCAGAGCTGACGTGATCTCCCGGTCGCAAAGATAGCGTGACGGGGCGGCCCGAGCGGCTTCCTTGACTTGGGGGCCGCGAGCCAGCATAAGCCGCGCCTTCCGCGATGGGCGCAAGCTCGGCGCGGCTCTGTCCGAGAACCGCGGGCCAACTGGCTTAATCGGCTCACCGCCGCGGGGAGACAGGATGCGAAGGCTCTTGCGGCGCGCCCGACGGCGGCGGCGCGGCCTTCCGTTCTCCTCCTTGGATAGGGTTTTCCGCGTCGCCCTGCGTCGCGCCTGGTTCTTTGACGGAGAGCGGCATGCACCGTGATCAGAAGGCCGAGTCGATCGAGACGCTGAAGGGCGTGTTCGCGGGGGCCGGCACTTTGGTGGTGACCCACTACCTCGGCCTCACCGTCGCCGAGATCTCCGACCTGCGCGGGCGACTGCGCAAGGAGGGCGCGGCGTTCAAGGTGGTGAAGAACCGGCTGGCGCAGAAGGCCCTGAACGGCGACGGCGGCGACGCGGCCGCGGCGCTGTTCAAGGGGCCGGTGGGCATCGCCTACGCGGCGGATGCGGTGTCGGCGGCTAGGGTCTCGGCCCAGTACGCCAAGGACAACGCCAAGTTCACCATCGTCGGCGGGATCATGGGCGAGCAGGTGCTGGACGCCGCCGGCGTCGACGCCCTCGCCAAGCTGCCGTCGCTCGACGAACTGCGGGGCAGGATCGTCGGCCTGATCCAGGCCCCGGCCACCCGCATCGCCGGCGTCGTCCAGGCGCCCGCCGCCCAGCTCGCCCGCGTGCTTTCCGCCTACGCCGCCAAAGACGCGGCCTGACCCTCTAGACCCTTTCGCCCCAAGGAACTGAACCCATGGCCAATCTCGAAAAGATCGTCGAAGACCTGTCCTCGCTCACCGTGCTGGAAGCCGCCGAGCTCTCCAAGCTGCTGGAAGAAAAGTGGGGCGTCTCCGCCGCCGCGCCGGTGGCGATGGCCGCCGGTCCCGCACCCGCGGGCGCCGGCGCCCCCGGCGGCGATCAGGAAGAGCAGACCGAGTTCACCGTCGTGCTGACCGGCGGCGGCGACAAGAAGATCAACGTGATCAAGGAAGTCCGCTCCATCCGCCCGGACCTCGGCCTGAAGGAAGCCAAGGACCTGGTGGAAGGCGCGCCGCAGAATGTGAAGGAGAACATCTCCAAGCAGGAAGCGGCCGACATCAAGGCCAAGCTCGAAGCGGCCGGCGCCAGCGTCACGGTGAAGTAGGTCCGCGCTTCGCGTCAGGATACAGGGGCCCGGGCGGCGACGTCCGGGCTCTTTGCCGTTTCAGGAGGTCGAGGCGATGGACGCAGACGCGCGCTTCCGCGCCGCGCCGGAGGTGACCTGGCGCGACGTTCCGGGCGAGCTCTTGCTGTTCGACGCGCGCGCCGACCGATATCACGTGCTGAACGAGGCGGCCGCGGAGGTGTGGCGCCGCCTCGTGGAGGGTGCGTCGCTGGCGACGATCGCCGCCGCGCTCGCCGAACAGTTCGACGTCGATGAGGCCGCGATGCGAGCAGACATCAGCGAGGCCGCAGGCGACTTCCTCGCCCGCGGCCTGCTGATTGCGTTGGATACGCGTTAGGCTGTCGGCCGGCGCCGATCAGCAGAGATTGGTCAGGCCGTCGCCCGGATTGCCGCCGATGCTTTCGGCCGACGACGCCTTGCTCGCGGCGATCACCGCAGGCGTCTGCCAGGGCCGGCGCACCAGTTGGTCAGGCGCATGCTCGGCAACGTCCTGAAGTTGCTCGTCAAAGTGAGTTTCTCTCGGCAATTCGGCCTCCCAGCTGAAACGCTCGCATTACCAATAGCGCGAGCTATCGCTATGCCGCAAGAGCACTTTAGAGGAGGAGGCCGCTCGAACGCAAGCTTCCACGACCGCCGTTATCGCAAAATCCTACAGGCGCCCGGTTTTTAGCATGCCGCCGAGCCGTGCGCCTTGCTCAGGAAAGGTTGGTGAGGCCGTCGCCCGGGTTGAAATCGATGCCCTCAGCCGATGCTGCGGCGGTCACGATCACGGCCGGCGTTCGCCAGGACCGACGGGCCGGCTCGGCGCCGGGCGTCTGCTCGACAGTGTCGTGAGGTCGTTCGTCGGAGCGCAGTTGGTCGGGCAATGGGGCCTCCCTGGCGACAGCGGCCGGCGCCCGTCGCGCCAGCTACGCCTGAGCGTCGCTGTAACACCGTTATCGCAGGGGCGTGAATCGGGCCGGCCGCGCCGGTGGTTGTTTCCATCGCCCGAGCCGGCGCGGGCCATTGCGGCCAAGGGCGATGTCTGCGAGAGGCCCGGCGGGCCCGGGAGCCGTTCATGAGCGCGATCGCCGGCATCGTCTGGCTGGATGGCCGCCCGGCGGAGGCTGCGACGCTTGACGCCATGCGGCGCGCGACGCCCTTCCTCGGCGCCGACGGCGTCGACGCCTGGCGGGACGGACCGGCGGGGCTGCTGCGCTTCGCGCTGCGAAGCACGCCGCAGTCGCTGACCGAGACGCAGCCCTGCGGCGTCGAGGGCTCGGACGCGCGGATCGTCATGGACGGCCGGCTCGACAACCGCGACGAAATCCTCGGCCGGCTGGGCGCCGGCGCGCCGGCGAAGGCCGCGCCGGATGCGCAGATCGCGCTGGCGGCGCTGGAACGGCTGGGCGAGGGCGCGCTGGACGCGTTCGCCGGCGACTTCGCGCTGGCGGTCTGGCGGCCAGGGCGGCGGCAGCTGTTCTGCGCCCGCTCCAACGGCGGCTGGCGGCCGCTGCTCTGGACCTTCGACGGCCGGCGGCTGGCGTTCGCCACCGAGCCGCGGACGCTGGTCGAGGGCCTCGGCCTGCCCCGGCGCCTCAACGAGGGCTTCGCCGCCGAGTTTCTCGCCATCCGCGTCACCAGCCCGTCCGACACGCTCTGGAAGGACGTGCAGCGCCTGCCGCCGGGGTTCTCGCTGACGCTGGAGAACGGCCAGGTGCGGACGCGCCGCTGGTACGACGGGCCGTTCGAAGACCTGACCGGTGTCTCCGAGGCCGAGCATGTCGAGCGGTTCCGCGCGCTGCTCGACCAGAGCCTGATCGCCGCGCACCGCAGCGCCACGCCGGTCGCCGCGCAGCTCTCCGGCGGGCTCGATTCCTCCACCGTGGTGTGCCGCGGCCTCGAGCTGTACCGAGCCGGCCGCATCGATGCGCCGCTGCGTGCGGTCTCGACCCGCTACTACGGCGACGCCTGCGACGAGGGCGCCTGGATCGAGGCGGTCGAGCGGCAGGCGGGTGTTTCGTCCATCCAGGTCGCCGCCGCGCCGGGCGCCGCGGGCGAGCCGGCCGACTGGTGCCGGACCACGTACCAGCTGCCGCTACGTCCCAGCGTCCACTGCACCGAGACGCCGATCAGCCGGCTTCCGGCGCTGGGCGGGGCGAAGGTGATCCTGACCGGCGAGGGCGGCGACGACTGGCTGGGCGGCACCCATTCGCATTGGCCGGACCTGTTCGTCCGGGGGCGGTGGGGCCGGCTGTTCGACGAGACCTTCGGGGCTCGCCCGGATCGGTCGGCGGCGGCGAACCTGAGGACGATCGTTTCGGAGGCGGTATTGCCGCTGCTCGTGCCGATCCGCCGCCAGCGCGTGCAGCGGCCGAACCTGAACTTCTCCACCGCCGTGCCGCCCTGGGTGCGGTCGGGGTGGGCGGACGACGTGGGGCTCGTGGCGCGCTGGCGCGCCATGCCCGACCTGCCGCGGCTCGGCGGGCTGGCCCAGCAGCAGCGCTACTGGTCCTCCACCTACCCGCGCAAGCACATCAATCTCGACAACACCCTAACCTATGTCGCCAGCCAGGGGATGGAGCTGCGCCACCCGCTGCACGACCAGCGGCTGGTGAAGTTCTTCATGGGCTGCGACGGCGGCCTGCTGCGGCGCGGCCTGGAGCGCAAGCACCTGCTGCGCGTGGCCATGCGCGGGACGCTGCCGGAGCAGGTCCGCACCCGCCAGACCAAGGCCAACATGAGCAGCTCGATCCTCACCCTAGCGCGGCGGCGGCTGGCGGAACGGCCGATCGAAGCGCTGGCGCCCGTCAGGCTCGGGTGGCTGGACGCGCAGGCGCTGCGCACGATCGAGGCGACGGTCGGCGGGTGGATCGCCGACGGCGCGGTCGGGCCTGCGCCGGGCAACTACGCCGCGGTCTGGAACGCCATCTCGATCGACCTGTGGCTGGAGCACGCTTTCGGCCTGTAGGCGCGTCAGCCGCGAACGGAGGCTCACGCCCGGCGCGCCGCATCCTCCTTGACGAAGCGGATGGCCATCGCCTCGGACGCCGCGTCGGCCTGCGGGCGGGTGCGGAGCGGGGGGGCCTCGCCGCTCGCCGCACCCAGGAACCGCAGCAGGCCGCCGAGCGTCCCTTGGTAGTCCCGGGCGAGCTGCTCGTAGGTGATCGCGTAGGGCTGCACGCCGAGGGCGGCGAACAGCCCGGCCCAGTGGGCGTGCGCCCGCCTCGCCGCGGCGATGATCCGCCCGATGCGCTCGTAGTCGTAGTCCGCCGGACCGGACGCCTCGCGCTCGTCGCCGTCGATCGATCGCCACAGGCCGGTGCGGATGGCGGTGAGGTGGGAGACCGCCTGCCGCACGCGGTCCTGGCGGCGCAGATGCACGAAGGTCGGGTTGGGGAAGATGTCCCGGACCAGGGCGAAGATGCGCCGGTAGTCGTCGGCGCTGGTCGAGGTCGCCAGGCGCTGGCCTTCGGGCGGCTGGCCCTCGGGGTCGCGCTCGTGGGCGAGGTCTTCCAGGTCCATCCAGAACAGCTTGACGCCGAGCACGCCCGACGGGTCGGTCCTGTGCCGGTGAACGGCCCGCACGTAGTCGTCCAGCGAGGCCGCGCCCCAGCGCGCCTGCAGGGTGGGGCGAAAGCCGCGGTGGAAATATTCCAGCGCCGTGCCGACGCCGCCGGCCTCGCGCAGCGCCTCGCCGAGCAGCGTCGAGCCCGAGCGCATGTGGCTGCAGATCACCACCGTGCGCCGCGGCGGCCCGTCCCAGGGCGGATAGTCGCCCGCGGCGGTGACCAGGTCGTAGACCGGCGGCCGAGCCACGGCGGCGGCTCAGGCCGCCCAGGCCGGCGCGCCGGCCTTCCGCAGTTCGGCGGCGACGGCGGGGAGGGCGGCGTAGTCGGAGGGGTATTCGAGCCGGTAGCAGCGGATCGCGGCGATCACCCTGGCGAAGCTGGCGAACAGCTGCGCCTCGGCCGTGCGGTTCGACGGATCGAAGCGGATGAACTGGGCGGTCAGCGCGGCCAGCGCCTCGCCGCGCGCCAGCGGCGTCAGTTGCGGACGCTCGACGCCGGCGCGGCGCTTGAGGAACACCAGGCCAGCGATCGGCAGCGGTTCGTGGGCGGGCGCGCCGACGCCGAACCAGGCCTTGCCGCTGTGGCTGGGGTCGCCGCCGCCGTCGCCGGCGTCGAAGCCCAGGCCGGCCATCGAGGCCGGCGTCAGGTAGGCGCCCGGCGCGCTCGCCCAGACCCCGCCGCCGTCCGGCGCCAGGATGGAGATGTCGTCGCTGAGCTGGCGCCAGCCCTCCATCCGCCCCAGCGCGGTGCTGAGCGTGGACTTGCCCGCCCCGGACTGGCCGGCCAGCATCACGCAGCCGTTCGCGCCCTGCGCCAGCGCCGCGTGCAGCGTCAGGCGGCCGTGCAGCGGGGCGATGCGCGGCAGCACCCGGCGGATCACGAACTCCGATAGCGGATCGTCGGCCGCCCCTTGCGGGAAGCAGCGGACATGGCGCCCGTCGCCGGCGACCCACACGTCGACGCCCATCGGCGCGGAGCGGAACACCCAGTCCGCGCCGGCCCGCCAGAGGCTCATCTCGAAGCGGCCGGGCCACTGGTAGATCTGGGCGCCGCGCTCGGGCGCGCCGTCGGCGAGGGTAAGCTCGATGTCGGCCGGCGCCGCCTCGCCGCCAGCGGCCGGCGTCAGCCGCGTGAACGCCAGCTCGGAGTCGATCCGAAGGCCGCCGTAGACGTAGCGTTGCTGGCCGGCGCGCGCGCTCATCGCCTTCGTCTACGACGCCGCGGACGCGTCAGACTAGCCCCTTGCCAGTCCGGCTGAAGCGGTGTCACATGGCGAGGGGCGGTTTTGGAAAAATCGCGCGGATTCCCCCTTTTCATATCCGCGGCGAGCGCCTAGATACGCGTTTCTCTCAAACCCGAGACAACGATTCCGCACGCGCGCAGCCTTTCCGAGCGAAGGCGCGCTTCTGCATTCCGCTCCGAGGCCTGGTCAACGCCCTCCGACCAGAGCGAAGGAGCCCCCGGAGCATGAGAGGCTCCGGTGTTCCCGGCGTCCGGCGGGCGGCCATTGGCCGCTCGATCCGAGGGCGGACGCGACGGATGAAGATGACCAGCGCCCGGAGACCATCCGGGCGCGCCCATGGGAGCCCTGATGGCGCAATCGTTCACTGGTAAGAAGCGGATCCGGAAGTCCTTCGGCCGCATCCCCGAAGCCGTGCAGATGCCGAACCTGATCGAGGTTCAGCGGTCCTCCTACGAACAGTTCCTCCAGCGTGAAACCCGCTCCCACGAGCGGCGCATCGAAGGCATCGAGGCGGTGTTCCGCTCGGTGTTCCCGATCAAGGATTTCAACGAGCGCGCCACGCTCGAATACGTGTCCTACGAGTTCGAGGACCCGAAGTACGATGTCGAAGAGTGCATCCAGCGCGACATGACCTACGCGGCGCCGCTGAAGGTCAAGCTGCGCCTGATCGTGTTCGAAACCGACGAGGAGACCGGCGCCCGCTCCGTCAAGGACATCAAGGAGCAGGACGTCTACATGGGCGACATCCCGCTCATGACCGACAAGGGCACCTTCATCGTCAACGGCACCGAGCGGGTCATCGTCTCGCAGATGCACCGCAGCCCCGGCGTCTTCTTCGACCACGACAAGGGCAAGACCCACTCGTCGGGCAAGCTGCTGTTCGCCGCGCGGATCATCCCCTACCGCGGCTCCTGGCTCGACTTCGAGTTCGACGCCAAGGACATCGTCTACGTGCGCATCGACCGGCGCCGCAAGCTGCCGGCCACCACCTTCCTCTACGGCCTCGGCATGGACGGCGAGGAGATCCTCACCACCTTCTACGACGTGGTGCCGTTCGTGAAGCGCGCCCCCAAGCAAGGCGGCGGCGGCTGGGCGACGCCCTACAAGCCCGAGCGCTGGCGCGGCGTTAAGCCCGACTTCCCGCTGATCGACGCCGACACCGGCGAGGAGGTCGCCCCGGCGGGGACCAAGATCACCGCCCGCCAGGCCAAGCGCCTGCAGGACAACGGCCTGAAGACACTGCTGCTGTCGCCCGAGGCGCTGATCGGCCGCTACCTGGCCCGCGACGAAGTCAACGCGCAGACCGGCGAGATCTACGCCGAAGCCGGCGACGAGCTGGACGCCACCTCGATCGCGACGCTGGAGGACCTCGGTTTCACCACCATCGACGTGCTCGACATCGACGGCGTCACGGTAGGCCCGTACATGCGCAACACCCTGCGCGTGGACAAGAACTCGGTCCGCGAGGACGCCCTGTTCGACATCTATCGGGTCATGCGCCCGGGCGAGCCGCCGACGGTCGAGGCCGCCGAGGCGATGTTCAAGAGCCTGTTCTTCGATCAGGAGCGCTACGACCTCTCGAACGTCGGCCGCGTGAAGATGAACATGCGCCTGGAGCTCGACACCTCCGACGAGGAGCGCGTCATCCGCAAGGAGGACGTGATCGCGGTGATGCGCACCCTGGTCGGCCTGCGCGACGGCCGCGGCGAGATCGACGACATCGACAACCTCGGCAACCGCCGGGTCCGCTCGGTGGGCGAGCTCCTGGAGAACCAGTACCGCGTCGGCCTGCTGCGCATGGAGCGGGCGATCAAGGAGCGCATGAGCTCCGTCGACATCGACACGGTCATGCCGCACGACCTGATCAACGCCAAGCCGGCGGCGGCGGCGGTGCGGGAGTTCTTCGGCTCCTCGCAGCTCTCGCAGTTCATGGACCAGACCAACCCGCTCAGCGAGATCACCCACAAGCGGCGCCTGTCGGCGCTCGGCCCGGGCGGCCTCACCCGCGAGCGGGCCGGCTTCGAGGTGCGCGACGTGCACCCGACCCACTACGGCCGCATCTGCCCGATCGAGACGCCGGAAGGCCCGAACATCGGCCTGATCAACTCGCTGGCCACCCACGCGGTGGTCAACAAGTACGGCTTCATCGAGAGCCCCTACCGGCGGGTGAAGGACGGCAAGATCATGGACGACGTGATCTACATGTCGGCCATGGAAGAGGCGAAGCACATCATCGCCCAGGCCAACATCGCCCTGAAGGACGGCGAGATCGTCGAAGACCTCGTCCCCGGCCGGATCAACGGCGAGCCGACGCTGCTGCCGAAGGACCAGGTCGACCTGATGGACGTGTCGCCCAAGCAGGTGGTCTCGGTCGCCGCGGCGCTGATCCCGTTCCTGGAGAACGATGACGCCAACCGCGCCCTGATGGGCTCCAACATGCAGCGCCAGGCGGTGCCGCTGATCCAGACCGACGCCCCGCTGGTGGGCACCGGCATGGAATCGGTGGTGGCCCGCGATAGCGGCGCCGTGGTGGCCGCGCGCCGCCCGGGCATCGTCGAGCAGATCGACGGCACCCGCATCGTCATCCGCGCGACGGAGGAGACCGACCCCACCAAGCCGGGCGTCGACATCTATCGGCTCTCGAAGTTCCAGCGCTCGAACCAGAACACCTGCATCAACCAGCGTCCGCTGGTGCGGGTGGGCGACAAGATCGTCGCCGGCGACATCATCGCCGACGGCCCCTCGACCGACCTGGGCGAGCTGGCGCTGGGCCGCAACGTGCTCGTCGCCTTCATGCCCTGGAACGGCTACAACTTCGAGGACTCGATCCTGATCTCCGAGCGCATCGTGCGCGATGACGTGTTCACCTCGATCCACATCGAGGAGTTCGAGGTCATGGCCCGCGACACCAAGCTGGGTCCGGAAGAGATCACCCGCGACATCCCCAACGTCGGCGAGGAAGCCCTGCGCAACCTCGACGAAGCGGGCATCGTGGCGATCGGCGCCGAGGTGCTGCCGGGCGACATCCTGGTGGGCAAGGTCACGCCCAAGGGCGAGAGCCCGATGACGCCGGAAGAGAAGCTGCTGCGCGCCATCTTCGGCGAGAAGGCCTCCGACGTGCGCGACACCTCGCTGCGCCTGCCGCCGGGCGTGGCCGGCACGGTCGTCGAGGTGCGGGTGTTCAACCGCCACGGCGTCGACAAGGACGAGCGGGCGCTGGCCATCGAGCGCGACGAGATCGAACGGCTCGGCAAGGATCGGGACGACGAGTTCGCCATCCTCAACCGCAACATGACCGCGCGCCTGCGCGAGCTGCTGGTCGGACGCGCGGCCGTCTCCGGGCCCAAGGGCCTCGGCCGCGGCGAGATCACCACCGAGAAGCTGGCCGACATCTCGCCGGGCCTGTGGTGGCAGATCGCCCTCGACGACGAGAAGTCGATGGCCGAGCTGGAGGCGCTGCGCCGCCAGTTCGACGAGGCCCGCCGCCGGCTCGACCGCCGCTTCGAGGACAAGGTCGACAAGCTGCAGCGCGGCGACGAGCTGCCGCCCGGCGTGATGAAGATGGTCAAGGTGTTCGTCGCGGTGAAGCGCAAGCTGCAGCCGGGCGACAAGATGGCCGGCCGCCACGGCAACAAGGGGGTGATCTCCAAGATCCTGCCGATCGAGGACATGCCGCACCTGGAAGACGGCACGCCCGTCGACGTGGTGCTCAATCCGCTGGGCGTGCCCTCGCGGATGAACGTCGGGCAGATCTTCGAGACCCACCTGGGCTGGGCCTGCGCGGGCCTCGGCCGGCAGATCGGCGAGCTGTTCGAGGCCTGGGAAGCCGGCGGCAAGAAGGATCCGCTGGTGAAGCGCCTCAACGAGCTCTACGGCCCCGACGTCGAAGTGCCGACCGACGCCGCCGAGCTCAGCGAGCTGGCCCGCAACCTGACCAAGGGCGTGCCGATCGCCACCCCGGTGTTCGACGGCGCCCACATCCAGGACATCGAGCGGCTGCTGGAAGAGGCGGGCCTGTCCCGCTCCGGCCAAGTCTACCTCATGGACGGCCAGTCGGGTGAGCAGTTCAAGCGGCCGGTCACAGTCGGCTACATCTACATGCTGAAGCTGCACCACCTGGTGGACGACAAGATCCACGCCCGCTCGATCGGCCCCTACAGCCTGGTCACCCAGCAGCCGCTGGGCGGCAAGGCCCAGTTCGGCGGCCAGCGCTTCGGCGAGATG
>DASXEN010000172.1:0-39283 GCA_036490095.1 Caulobacteraceae bacterium | reverse complement strand
GACAACGGCGCCCTGGTGCTCGATCAGACCAGCAATGGCGCGCTGGCCAACAACGTCGTCGGGACCGGCAGCCTGACCCTGACCGGCGGCGGCACGCTGACCCTCTCCGGCGCTTCGCAGCTGGGCTCGGTCGACGTGTCGACCGGCGAGCTGATCGTCACCGGAACGCTCGACAGCGCCATCAGCATCGACAACGGGGCGACGCTGCAAGGCGGCTCGGCCAACCTGGCCGGCTCGATCGTCGACAACGGCGCGCTGATCTTCAGCCAGACCAGCGACGGAACCTACGCCGGCCCGATCACCGGGACCGGCTCGATGACCGTCACCGGCGGCTCAGCGCTGACCCTGAGCGGAACATCTAACGTCGCTACGACCGAGGTGGCCGCCGGCTCGCTGACCGTCACCGGCTCGCTGGCCAGCGCCTTCACCGTCGACGCGGGCGGAACGCTGCAGGGCAGCACTTCGACCCTATCGGCGCAGGGGACCGTCGCCGATAACGGGACGCTGGTCTTCGACCAGGCCGCCGCCGGGACGTTCGCCAACGCGATCGAAGGGTCAGGCGCCATCGTCCTCCAGGGCGGCGGGACTCTGACGCTCAGCGGCGCGTCGAACGTCTCCACCACCGAGGTGTCGTCCGGCACGCTGATCGTCAGCGGCTCACTCACCAGCGCCTTCGCCATCGATGCCGGCGCGACGCTGCAAGGCGGCGCATCCAACCTGCTGGGCGCGGTCACCGACAACGGAATGCTGGTCTTCGACCAGGTGAACGCCGGCACCTTCGCCGGCGCGATCGACGGTTCCGGCGCCATCCTGCTGAAGGGCGGTGGCGCTCTCACGCTGAGCGGCGCCTCGAACGTCGCCACGACCGAGGTGTCGGCCGGCGCTCTGATCGTCACCGGGTCGCTCACCAGCGCCTTCACCATCGACACCGGCGCGACGCTGCAAGGCGGCTCGGTCAACCTGCTGGCGCAAGGCGCGGTGGCCGACAACGGGACGCTGATCTTCAACCAGACGAGCGCCGGGACGTTCGCCAACGCCATCGACGGATCGGGGGCGATCGTCCTCGACGGCGGTGCGGCGCTGACCTTGAGCAGCGCCTCGCAGGTGGCGACGACCACCGTCGACAACGGCGCCCTGATCGTCACCGGCTCGCTCGTCAGCGCCTTCGCCATCGGCCAGCATGGCGTGCTGCAGGGCAGCGCCGCCAGCCTGCTGGCGCAGGGGGCGGTCGCCGACAACGGCGAGCTGGTCTTCGACCAGGCCGGCGCCGGGACCTTCGCCAACGTCATCGACGGGTCGGGCGCCGTCGTCCTGGAAGGCGGCGGCGCCTTGACGCTGAGCGGGACTTCGAGCGTCGCCGCCACCCTCGTCGACAATGGCGCGCTGATCGTCACCGGCTCGCTGGCCAGCGCCTTCACCATCGGCCAGCATGGCGTGCTGCAGGGCGCCGTCTCCACCCTGCTGGCGCAAGGACCCATCGTCGACAACGGCTCATTGGTGCTCGATCAGGTGGGTGACGGCGCGCTGCTCAACGCCGTGGTCGGCAGCGGCGGGCTGACCGTGACCGGCGGCGGGGCGCTGACCTTGAGCGGCGCCTCCAGCGTCGGCTCGACCGAGGTCGCGGCCGGGTCGCTGATCGTCACCGGCTTCCTGGGCAGCGCCTTCACCATCGACAAGGGCGCGACGCTGCGGGGCGGCTCGTCAAACCTGCAGGGCGCGGTGACCGACAACGGCGCGCTGGTGTTCGACCAGACCAACACCGGGACGTTCGGCGGGGCCATCAACGGGTCCGGCGCCATCGTGGTCGAGGGCGGCGGCGTCCTGGGCCTCAGCGGGACGTCGAGCGTGGCCACGACCACGGTCGAGGCCGGCGCGCTGGTGGTCACCGGCTCGCTCGCCAGCGCCTTCATCATCGACAAGGGCGCGATGCTGCAGGGCGGCTCGGCCAACCTGCACGGCGCGGTGACCGACAATGGCGTGCTCGTCTTCGATCAGCTGAGCGACGGGACCTTCGCCGGCGCCATCAACGGGTCCGGCGTCATCGGCCTGGACGGCGGCGCGGCGCTGACGCTGAGCGGCGCCTCGCAGGTGGCGACCACCGTCGTCGACAATGGCGCACTGATTGTCACGGGCTCGCTCGCCAGCGCTTTCGCGATCAATCCGCACGGCGTGCTGCGGGGCAGCGTCGCCACGCTGCTGGCGCAGGGCCCGATCGCCGACGACGGCTCGCTGGTGCTCGACCAGGCGAGCGACGCGACGCTGTCCACGAGCGTGGTGGGCAGCGGCGGCCTGACCCTGACCGGCGGCGGCGCGCTGACCCTCAGCGGCGTCTCGCAACTGGGGTCCGTCGACGTTTCGGCCGGCACGCTGATCGTCAGCGGCCAGCTCGTCGGCGCCTTCACCATCGATGCCGGCGGGACGCTGGAGGGAAGCACGGCCAACCTGCTGGCGCAGGGCGCGGTGACCGACAACGGCTCCCTGGTGTTCACCCAGGGGTCGAACGCCATCTTCGCCAACGACATCGACGGGGTGGGCGCGATCACCAAGCAGGGCGGAGGGCTGCTGGTGCTGAACGGCGTCTCGCAGGTGGCGCAGACCACGGTCGCGGCCGGCAACCTGCAGGTCGGCGACTTCGCCCACGCCAGCGCCATGCTGACCAGCAACGTCACGGTGAACAGCGGCGCGACGCTCTCCGGTCACGGCACGGTGGTCGGCGAGGTGATCAACAACGGCGTGGTCTCGCCGGGCGGCACCATCGGCGTCCTGACCATAAAGGGGGACTTCACCCAGGGCGCGGGCGGCACGCTGGCGCTGGAGATCGGCCCTTCGGGCTCTTCCGAGCTGGAGATAAGCGGCAAGGCGACGCTGGCCGGCGCGCTGCAGCTCGACCAGGACCCCGGCGGCATCCGCAAGGGCCAGGTGTTCGACCTGCTGACCGCCGGGTCGATCAGCGGCGCGTTCGGCCAGGTCGATTCCTCCGGCAACGTGAAGTTCGACGTGAGCACGATCGGCGACACGCTGGTGGCGGTGGCCGAGAACGGCAACTTCGCCATTCAGGGCGGCACTCCGAACCAGCGCTCGATCGCCATCGCCTTCAACAACTTCCCGGCCGGGGTGAGCGACTTCGACCCGCTGGCGACGTCGATCATCAACCTGTCGCCCGGGGCCGAGCAGGACGCGGCGCTGAACCAGCTCGGCAGCGAGATCGGGCCCGACCTGATGAGCGCCAGCCGCGACAGCGTGCGCGCGCTGCTCGGCAGCCTTGGCGACCAGCTGCAGGAGCGCACCGCGGCCGCCGGCGGCGGCGGCTCCAACGATCCGGTCTGGCTGGGCGGCTTCGGCCGCTTCGGCTCGGCGAGCTCGGACGGCGACGCGCACGGCTTCCGCAGCAGCGCCGGCGGGCTGAGCGGCGGGGTCCAGCTCGACTTCGGGGCCGACACCACCCTGGGCGCGGCGGTCAGCTACGACAACACCACGCTGACGCTGAACGGGTTGGCGCAACGCGGCAGCGTCGCGGACACGTCGGCAGGTCTATACGGCGAGCAGCGCTGGGGCGGGCTCTACGCCGACCTCGGCGGCGTCTGGGGCTACGACCACGCCAGCGAGCACCGCAGCATCGTCACGCCGGGCGTCAGCCGGGTGGCCTCGGCGAGCTTCAGCGGCTCGTCCGGCGGCGTCCAGGCGACGTTCGGCGACCGGATCGCCACGTCCGGCGGCTGGACCATCGCCCCGCGCGCCGGCGTCTCCTGGAGCGAGGTGAGCCAGGGCGGCTACGTCGAGACCGGCGCCGGCGGCGCGGACCTGGCGGTGGCCGCCTCGCATCAGGATGCGGTGCAGAGCCTGCTCGGCGTACGCGTTTCCAGGACCTTCGCAGTCACGGGCGGCACGCTGGGCGCGCAGGCCAGCTTCGACTGGGCGCACGACTTCGACACCCTGACGCCGGTCGCGGCCGAGAGCTTCGCGGCGGCCGCCGGCACGGGCTTCTCGATCTCCGGCGTCAATCCCGGCCGCGACGCCGGGCTGGCGCACCTGGGGCTGGTCTACCAGGCCTCGCGCGTCTCGGTCTTCGCCCGCTACGAAGGCAGCTTCAGCCGGCAGCAGAACCAGAACGCGGTGGAAGCGGGCGTCAAGGTGGCGTTCTGATCGCGGCCGGATGCTGATCAAACGGCAAAGGCCCAGGTCGCGACCTGGGCCTTTTTCGTGACGTCGATGCGTCGTCGCCGATCAGGCGGCGGCTACTCGCCCTCGGCCGGGACCACGGCGACGTAGGTGCGGTCGTTGCGCTTGGTGACGAACTTCACCGCGCCGGTCTTGGTGGCGAACAGGGTGTGGTCGCGGCCCATGCCGACGTTGTCGCCTGGCCAGAACTTGGCGCCGCGCTGGCGCACCAGGATGTTGCCGGCCAGCACCGCTTCGCCGCCGAACTTCTTCACGCCGAGCCGCTGGCCGGGAGAGTCGCGGCCGTTGCGCGACGAACCGCCGGATTTCTTGTGTGCCATGGGCTACTCCTTGACCTCGCCTCAGCCCTTGCCGCGCGGCGAGGTGCGCCGCACCGGCGCCCTCGCCTGGGCCTTGGACTGCTTCGGCGCGCCGGACTTGGCGGTGTCCTTCATGTTGGTGGGGCCGCGCTTCGGCGCGGCGGCCTTCTTCGGGGCCTTGGCGGGCGCGGCGTCCGCCTGCGTCTCGGGCGCCGGCGCGGCGTCCGTTTCGGGTGCGGTCGGCGCGGCTTCCTCGACCACCCGGGCGCGGACCCGCGGGCTCTTGCCCTTGCCTTGCGGCTCGACCACCGTCTCGACCTCGACGCCCACCGGAGTGGCGTCGGCGGCGCGGACCGCGAGGTTGCGGGCGCGCAGGTGCAGCACCGACAGCGGCGTCAGGTCGACCTCGCCGTCCCAGGTCTCGGTCTTGCCGGCCCCGGCGACGGCGGTGACCCGCAGCACGCTCTCCAGCTGCCGGTGGCCGCGCGTGCGGCGATAGCCCTGGCGGCGGATCTTCTTGAAGATCTTCACCTTCTCGCCCTTGCGGGTCTCGATCAGGGTGGCGCTCACGGAGGCGTCGGCCACCAGCGGCGCGCCGACGGTGACGGCGTCGCCCTCACCCAGCATCAGCACCTGGTCGAAGGCCACGTCGGCGCCAGGTTCGCCGGCCAGCCTCTCGACCACCAGCACGTCGCCGGGCTTGACCCGGTACTGTTTGCCGCCGGTCTTGATCACCGCGTACATCGCGTTCGGTCCTGGCAAAATGAAATGCGCCCGCGAGAGGGCCCGCGGGCGAAGGGAGGCGCTTTATAGCCGCCGAGGTCTCCAAGTCAACGCCGCTTCAAGGCGCCGGGGCCGTCCATTTCACCGCAGATGCCGCTCGACCGGAGACCCTGAAAGGGTCTAGGACGCCGCCCTCGAAAGGCCGCCAAGAGCCTGACCGGAGAGGAAGCCCATGTCCAGCGACGCCACAGTTCTCGAACGCGCCAGTGCGGCGCAGGTGCGGCTGAAGTCGGCGAGCGCGCTCGCCTTCGCCCCGAACGCCGTGCTGCTGGTGGGCGACAGCCTCGGCGCCCGGGTCTACGCCTACGAGACCGGCGACCTCGCGCCCGGCGGCGGCCCGATCCAGATCCCCGACCTCACCGGCAAGATCGCCGCGCTGGTGGGCGCCGCGCCCGACCAGATCCGGGTGCCCGACATCGCCGTCAATCCGGTCTCCGGCAGCGTCTACATCGCCGTCGCCCGCGGCGCCGGGGCCGACGCCGACCACCTGATCCTGAAGGCCGACGCGTCCGGGCGGCTCACCGAGCTCGACCTCGACGCCACGCCGCACACCAGCGCCGCCCTGGCCGACCAGCCGGACGCCGAGAAGGTCGACCGCCGCGGCAATGCGCTCAGGACCGACACCATCACCGACCTCGGCTACGCCGGCGGCAAGGTGATCGTCGCCGGGCTCTCCAACGAGGAGTTCGCCTCCACTCTGCGCGCCATCCCCTATCCGTTCGAGGCGGGCGGCGAGCGCGGCGCGGCGATCGAGATCTGGCACGGCGCCCACGGCCAGTACGAGACCAATGCGCCGATCCGCACCTTCATCGCCTACGAGTTCGACGGCCAGCCGGAGATCCTCGCCTCCTACACCTGCACGCCGCTGGTGCGCATCCCGGTGGCCAAGCTGACGCCGGGCGCCAAGGTGATGGGCATGACCATCGCCGAGCTGGGCAACATGAACCGCCCGCTCGACATGATCGCCTACCGCAAGGACGGCTCCGACCACATCCTGATGGCCAACTCCAACCGCGGGGTGATGAAGCTCGACGCCAACGGCCTGGACCAGTACGGGCCGATCACCGACAAGATCGCCGCCACCCACGGCGTGCCCTACGAGACCATCGGCGAGCTGCAGGGCGTGCGCCGGCTCGACCGGCTAGGCGAGGGCCACGCGCTGGCGATGGTGGCGACCGGCGAGGCGCTCGACCTGACGACCATCGCCCTGCCTTGAGCGGGCCGCCAGGCGCGCAGGCGCCGCCCGCGCCCCGCATCTGGCGCGACGGCGAGGCGTTTCGCGCCGGGCCGTGGGCGGGGCCGGCGCCGGCGGGCGGCTGGCCCGGCGTCTTCGAGGTGTTCGCCGGCGAGCGGCCGGGCGCGCCGGCGATGCTGGGCGCATACGCCGCCGAGGCCGGCGCGCTCGCCTTCCGGCCGCGCTTCGTCCCCTCGCCCGAGTTGCGCCTGCGGGCCGAGTTCCGCCCGCCCGGCGGCGCCCCGCCCGTCGTCGCCTGGTTCGGCGGCGTGCCGCGGCCGCAGCGCGCGCCCTCGACCCGGGTGGTCTCGGTGACCCCCAGCGCCGGCGCCTGGCCGGAGAACATCCTGCGCCTCTACGTGCAGTTCGCCGCGCCGATGCGCATCGGCGTCGCCTGGGACCACATCCGCATGCTCGACGCCGCCGGCCGGCCAATGGGCGGCATGTTCGTCGAGATCGACCAGGAGCTCTGGGACCCCGAGGGCCGGCGGCTGACCGTCCTCTTCGACCCGGCGCGGATCAAGCGCGGCCTCGTCGACCACGTCAACGAGGGCCCGCCGCTGAGCGAGGGCGCGGCGGCGACGCTGGTGATCGAGCCCTTCTGGCGCGACGCCGAAGGCGCGCTGCTGGCCGCCGGGTTCCGCAAGCCGGTCATCGTCGGCCCGCCGCTGCGCGCCGGGCTCGACCCGGCCGACTGGCGCGTCACCCCGCCCGCGGCGCCCGCCGGGCCGCTGATCGTCGATTTCCCGCATCCGCTCGACGCCGCCCTGGCGCTGCGCGCGCTGTCGATCTGGAAAGGCCCGGCCGAGCTCGCCGGCGCGGCGCGGCTGGACCGGGCCGAGACCCGCTTCGCCTTCACCCCCGCCCATCCCTGGACGCCCGGCCGCTACCGCCTCCTCGCCGACCCGGTGCTGGAGGACATCGCCGGCAACCGCCTCGGCCGCCCCTTCGACATCGACCGCCGCGCCCCCGGCCAGGGCGACGCCGAGGCGCGCGGGGCGGAGCTGGCGTTCGAAGTGGCGGTCGGGCCGTAGATTCACCGTATCCGCGGACGCGGAGGCCCGCTCAAACCGCCGCGCTCAGAGTCTGGCGTCACCCAGCACCCCCTCCCGCCGGGTGTCTTCCCCGCCTCACCCGCGCAAAACCACCCCCACGCCGGCCAATCCCCCCCTTGCCGTCATCGTGGCGTCGTGGAATCTCCGTTAAGGAGAGCGGCCATGAGCGAGGCTGATTCCTCGAGGTCCGGCCGCAGGAGGTGCGTCTTCAGTCCAGGCGTTCAGGTCCATAGCCAGTTTTCGGAGCCCGGCCATGCAGGTGCTTAGTCGCGTCCCGTCCGGCTGGCCCGCGCTCGTGCTCAACGCCGACTACCGGCCGCTCAGCTACTATCCGCTGTCGCTGTGGCCCTGGCAGGAGACCATCAAGGCCGTGTTCCTCGGCCGCGTCGACGTGGTCTCCACCTACGACAAGAAGATCCACTCGCCCTCGTTCGAGATGGCGCTGCCCAGCGTCGTCTCGCTGAAGCAGTATGTGGCGCAGGATCGCCCGCCGGCCTTCACCCGGTTCAACGTGTTCCTGCGCGACGCCTTCGCCTGCCAGTACTGCGGCTCGGGCGAGGAGCTGACCTTCGACCACGTCACCCCACGCTCGCGCGGCGGGCGCACCACCTGGGAGAACATCGTCACCGCCTGCGCCCGCTGCAACCTGGGCAAGGGCGGGCGCACCCCCGCCGAAGCCCACATGCGCCCCCACCGCGCCCCGCACCGCCCGACCATGTACGAGCTGCAGGACCACGGCCGCAAATTCCCGCCCAACCACCTGCACGAAAGCTGGCTCGACTACCTCTACTGGGACATCGAACTGGAGGCTTAGGCGGGAGCGACGGCGGGCGCCGGGACCGTGCGCCCGTCCGCGATGTGCGATCATCGACGTCCCATCCCAACGCCCAGGAGACCCGCCATGCAGCCGTCCAGGATCGCCTCGCAGGAGGAATGGCTCGCCGCCCGCCGGGCGCTGCTGGACCAGGAGAAGGCGCACATGCGCGCCGGCGACGCCCTGGCCGCCGCGCGCCGCGCCCTGCCCTGGGTGAAGGTCGAGGCCGACTATCGGTTCGACACCGCCGCCGGCCCGAAGACCCTGGCCGGGCTGTTCGACGGCAAGCAGCAGCTGATCGTCCACCACATGATGTTCGCGCCGGAGTGGGAGGCCGGCTGCCCGGCCTGCACCTTCCAGGCCGAGCATATCGACGGCCCCGCCCCGCACCTGGAGCAGCACGGCGTGCGTATCCTCGCCGTCTCCCGCGCCCCGCTGGCCAAGCTCGACGCCTACAAGGCGCGCATGGGCTGGCGCTTCGACTGGGTGTCCGCCCGGGACGAGGCGTTCGGCCGCGACTTCAAGGTCGCCTTCACCGAGGAGGAGGTCGCCCGCGGCCGCGTCGACTACAACTTCGGGACCATCACCACCGATCCCCGCTACCTCGACCGCGACCACCCGGGCCTCAGCGTCTTCGCCCGCGACGACGCCGGCGAGGTGTTCCACACCTACTCCACCTACGCCCGCGGCCTCGACGCGCTGCTCGGAACCCACCACTACCTCGACCTCACCCCCGAAGGCCGCAACGACGCCAACCACCCGGACTGGCCGCAGCGGCGGGACGAGTACTAGGCGGCGGCTGCCGGCGGGGGGTTGTGCGAGGTCCCAGCACGATTGCGCCCCGGCGCCGCTCGCCTACCTAAGGTGTGCAGGAGGACCCGCGATGACCGATCCAGCCAGGCCGCGCGCCATCGGCTTCAACCACGTCGCCCTCGAAGTCGGCGACATCGACGAGGCGCTGGCCTTCTACGGCCGCATCTTCGCCTTCGAGCTGCGCAGCAAGAGCGACAGCATGGCCTTCATTGACCTGGGCGACCAGTTCCTGGCGCTGCAGAAGGGCCGCACACAGGGCGCCGACGACGGGCGCCACTTCGGCTTGGTGGTCGACGACAAGGCCGCCGCCCGCCGCGCCCTCGAGGCCGCCGGCGTCGCCCCGCTGCCCGGCCCGTTCCTCGATTTCCGCGACCCCTGGGGCAACCGCGTCGAGATCGTCGGCTACGACAACATCCAGTTCTCCAAGGCCCCCAACGTGCTGCGCGGCATGGGCCTGGAGCAGCTGACGAAGACCGACAGCGCGAAACAGGAGCTGGCGGAAAAGGGGATGGATATCGGCTAGAGTAGGGCCGTGAAGAGCCCGCGCCTTGCCTGACGCCCCGGTCCCGCCGCAGCCCCCCGGGCCGCCGCTGCGGGCGATGGTGGACGCGCGCGTCACCTGTCCGTTCGTCGGCAGCGCGGTGCTGGGCGGGCTGCTGCCAGCCGCCGGCGCCCCAGACGCGCCCGTGGCCCGGGTCGCCGAGCTGGCGGCGCTGGGCGACACCGGCGGCGGAGACCTCGGCGCGATCCTCGCCTTCTTCGCCCGCGCCAACCACGGCTGGCTGCCCGGCGCGGACCGCAGCGCCGCGTCGCTGCTGCCGGACGGCCTGTTCTCGCTCGACTTCCCGGGCTCGCAAGGCTCCCACCCCGGCCACAGCGGCATTCTGGAGGCGGACCCGGCCGTCGTGGCCTCAGGCCGCTTCGACGCGGACGCCTATGCGCGGCTGACCGGCCGGGCGCAGGCGGGCGTCATCCCACGCGCCGAGTTCGGCGCCTACATCGCCGCCAATCTCGTGCGCGACCCCAAATCGACCGTGCTCGGCTGGCGCGCCATCGGCGGTCTGGGGCTGCGGCTGGCGGGCGTGGTCGGCGAGGTCGCCTGGCTGGCGCTGCGGCGCATCGAGCGCGCCCCGGACGCCCGGCTGCGCACCCTGGACGCCGCCATCGGCCGCCTGCTGGCCGCGGACAACCTGCTCGGCTCCGCCGGCGAGTTCGCCCTGCTGTTCGCCCTGCTCCAGCCCAGCCCACGAACCCGGACCGTGCGCGGCGCGCCCGCGCTCAGCACGGCCGACCTGGACGCCCTCTTCGTGGAGCGCCGCCTGCCCGAGGGGTGGGACGCCTGGCGAAAGACGGCGGGCGCCTGGGCGTGGAACTTGGTCTGCCTCGCGGCTGCGGCGCTGGTTGCCTACCGTCGGCTGGCGAGAGCGAAGGGCGGGGCGCGGTAGGCTGACGGGACGGGGCGCTGCTGCGTGGCGGCGGGCATCGTTCCCTACAGCGTCACCGGCATCCTGAAGTCTATCAGCGCTTCGACCACACAGCGTAGACCCCGTTTAGTTCCTTCACCCAGCAGTCCAGAACGTCGGTGGTGTCTCTGCCAAGCAATTGCGCTAATTCAAAGAAGCCAGGTCCCGGCTGCCTGTCGCCAGATTTGTGCACAACCAACACCGTTAGCATGCCGCGACCGGCGGCATCCTCCTCGGCCGAAATCTCTCCCAGGAAATGGAATAGTCGCGAGTCATGCGCGCCTAACTTGATCTTCGTCAGCCGCGCCGCGAGATCGGAATAGGCAATCATTCCGCGCACTCGGGCTCTTGCGATCATGATGGCGCGCGCCTCGTCCTTGGCCGCCTGCCAATCCGCCGCGGCGAAGCCGTGCTGAAGACCGTCGCGAAGCATCGAGCCGTCTCACCCTTTGAACACGTGCTCCCGATGATACCTCAAGAACTGCGGATGCGGGCGCAGTTCCGGCCGGTCCGGCGACAGGATACAGCCCTCGGGCAGGAACAGCCGCCTCGCAGCGTCAGGGAGGCGGCCGGCAGCCATCAGGAGGGTATAGTCGTCGTCCACCGAGACAAGGCCGCGGTCGAACATCCAGTGAGCGGTCGCCGATAGGGCGAGGCCGTTTCGAATGGAATCCGGACCGTCGTTGGCCACCGGGCGGATGTGCGCGGCCTGAGCCTCGGCGCGCCCGCCGCCGTTGACGATCTTGAGGCCGGTGAAGGCGCAGGTGTCGCCGTAGGCTCGCTTCACCGCGATCGCAAAGGCGGCATCCCGGAAGGGGCGGGCGACGAGGCGTTCTACTATGGGCCGCTCGAAGCTTGCGGGCTCGTCCTCGAAGCCCGGCGGCAGTTGGGTTCCCAGGCTCTCGCGCGCCACGCCTTCTCGGAGGATGGGTGCGAAGCCCGCCGCGAGAATGGCGTCGAACTCCGCGTCCGGCAGCGTGCGCACCGCGCGGCCGAAGGCGCCCTTGCTCGTGTCGCCATCGTCGCGCCGCAACCTGGATTCGTAGAAGTGCTCGCCTTCACGGAACGGCACCGGCCGGTCGAGCTCCAGGTAGCCCGAGACGTCGGCGTAGAAGTGGTCGTCGCGGGCCGGATCGCGGCGGATACCCTCCACCAACGCCGTGGCGAAGTAGGCCTGCCGCCCACCTGACCCGGTCGCGCCCGGCCGCCTGGGCTCGTAGTAGACAATCCAGTCTCCGACCGCCGCCTCGGCCTGGCGCAGATAGGTGCGCGGAAAGTGGTACCGCTGCTCCGGCAGATCGTCGTAGGCCGGATCGATCTTGGTGGTGAAGACGGCTTTCAACTGGGGGCCCGGGACCACTGGAGGATATCAGCACGAGGCGCCGCCGACGCTCAGCAGGCGAGATTTCACACATTGTCACGCGAATTGACCATTCCCACCAACTTAGGTCGCGCAGGCTGCCCGGCGCGCGGACTTTGACGGTGGTCATTTCCGCCGCTATCGCGCTTGCATTATATTACCATAAGTTACGACATCGCTGCCCCGCCTCCTCGCGCTGGGGCGGTCGAACATGCACGGGAGATATTGCGGCAGCGCTGGGATGACCTCGGCTCACGTGGGCGAGCGGACGTGTCGGATGCGGGGTTCGCCGAAGCGTGGCGCTGGCAGGGGAGAGGCGCGGGCACCGTAAATTACGATGATTCTACGGCTGGTGAAAAATTGCCGTTGGCAGGATGGAGGGGGGCACACTCTTGCGGATCATCGGCACGAGGAACCGTTGACTACGGAGAATCTACGGTCAGCGTGCGTGACGGTTGGAAGGTTATTGCGTTTAGGACTGCGAGTTTACGAGCGCCGCGAGCGGGCGGCGCGCGGCATTCGTGAGGGAGAGCGGCGATCGCGATTGGCGGGGCCTTGTGCTCCCCTCCACCACTTCGTGGTCCCCCTCCCCGCCTCTTCGGGCGGGTGAGGAGAGGCGGGTCAGGCGGGTTTGGCGTCGCTCTGCGGGGGTGGGCTGAGGGCGAGGGCGGCGATGCCGAGGGTGGCGGCGAGGGCGGAGCCGGCGAGGATGCCGAGCTTGGCGATGGTGGCGTAGCCGGCGTGGGCGGGACCGAAGGCCTGCTCGGCGAGCAGGATCGAGAGCGGGTCGCCGATGCCGCACAGGAAGGCGGCGCCAAGGAAGGCCATCGGCGCAGCGCCGGCGGGCCCGATGGCGATGCGGGCGCGGACGGCGAGCCAGGTGGCGCCGAAGATGGCCAGCGGCTTGCCGATGGCGAGGGCCAGCGCCGTGCCCCAGAGCACCCGGCCGGCGTCGGGGGCGGCGAGGTCGGCGGCCAGCGGCACGCCGGCGGCGGTGAAGGCGAAGAGGGGCAGCACCACGTAGGTGGACCAGGGGGCCAGCTCGCGCTCCACCTCCTCGGCGGGCGAGAGCAGGCGGGCGGCGGCGGCCGAGAGGTTGCGGCTGGCCCAGTCCCAGATCGGCTCCTGCTCGACCCGGCGCGGCTTGCGGCCGCCGGCGCCGGCTTTGGCCCCGGCTCGGGCGTCGGCCTTCTCGGACCGGCCGAGGTCGCGCTCGGCCTGCTCCAGCTCGGCCAGGGCGGTGGCGGCCTGGGCCAGCAGCGGGCCGGCCGAGGGGCTGGGGCGGGTGGGCAGGAAGGCGGCCAGCACCACGCCCGCCAGCGCCCCGCTGACGCCCGCCAGGTGCAGCGTCAGCCACAGCGCCACGGCGGCGGCGCGGTAGGGCCAGCCGGCGTAGATGCGCCAGCGGTTGAGCAGGTACATGGCGGCGGCCGCGGCGACGGCGCCGACCAGCCAGGCCGGCTGCAGGTCGCGCGGGTAGAACAGCGCCAGGATCAGCACCGAGAGGATGTCGTCGGCGACCGCGTAGGCGGCCACGAACACCTTCAGCCCGGCCGAGGCGCGCGGGCCGAAGATGGCCAGGATGCCGAGGGTGAAGGCGATGCCGGTGTCGGCCGAGGCCGACCAGCCGGCGGCGGTGTGGCCGGGGTTGATGGCCAGGTAGACGGCGGCCGGCACGATCACCCCGGCGATGGCGGCGATGATCGGGGCGGCGGCGGCGCGCGGCTCGCTGAGCGAGCCGGCGGTCATCTCGCGGCGGATCTCCAGGCCGACGATCAGGAAAAAGATCGCCAGCAGGCCCTCGGAGCACCAGTCGGCGACGCTCATCCAGATGCCGGCGCCCGGCGGGCCGAGGCCCAGCTTGGCGCCGGTGAAGGCGCTGTAGAGCGGGGCCAGCGGGCTGTTGGCGAGGATCAGGGCAAGGCCGGCGGCGACGAGCAGCACCAGGCCGGCGGAGGTCGGCAGGTTGGCGAAGGCGCGGGCGGTGCGCTGCACCCTGGCGCCCACCGGCCGGTCCAGCGCCTCCAGCATCGAGTAGAAGTCCCAGGCGCCGTCGTAGCGCACGCCGTCGACGAAGATGGTGGGGGTGGCGGTGACGCCGTTGCGGCGCCCGTCGGCGAGGTCGTCGTCGATGCGCTTCTGCAGCTTCGGGTCGGCGAGGTCGCGGGCGAAGCGCTCCATGTCGAGGCCGAGCTTGCGGGCGATGGCGGTGACCGCCGCCTCACCCAGCGGCGGCTCACGGGCGTAGAGGCCGTCGTGCATCTCCCAGAACTTGCCCTGGCGGCCGGCCGCCTCAGCCGCCCGCGAGGCGAAGTCGGCGCCCGGATGGATGCGCTCGTTGGGAAAGTGGCGGAACACGTAGACCATCCGCTCGCCCAGCGCCGCGCGCAGCCGCTCCAGCACCGTGCGCAGGCGCCGGCAGTAGGGGCACAGGTAGTCGCCGTAGATCAGCACCGCGGCGCGGCCGCGGGCGGACTTGCCGCCGCGCAGGTGGTCGCGGCGCCCGTCGATGGGGCGCAGGAGGCGGCGCTCGGCGGCGGCGCTGGCCACGGCCGGCCGTCAGCCCTGGCCGCCCGCGCCTCTCGGCCAGGCATCCCAGATGGCCTTGGCGGCGCCGCGGTTGAGGCCGGTGTCGCTGGCGGTGACCACGAAGCGGAAGCCTTCGCCGGCCCGCTGGGCGGCCTGGGCGGCGTCGGCGGTGTAGATGCCCACCGGCACGCCGGCCGCCTCGCCCGCCGCCAGCACCCGCTTCAGCGCCGCGTCGAACACCGGGGTCCCCGGCCCGCCGCCCAGCGCCAGCGACAGGTCCGACGGGCCGATGAAGATCAGGTCGAGGCCGTGGGTGGCGGCAATCGCCTCGGCGGCGTCCACACCCTCGCGGGTCTCGATCATGATCCCGACCACCAGCGTCTCGGCGGTGGCTTTGCGGTAAGCGCCGAAGTCCAGCATCGGCCGCGCGCCGCCGCCGGAGCGGCGCCCGTGCGGCGGGAAGCGCGAGGCGGCCACCACCTCGGCGCAGGCCGCGGCGCTGGAGATCATCGGCACGATGATCCCCTGCACGCCGGCGTCGAGCGCCCAGCTGATCGAGAAGTCGGTGGCGTCGGCCGCGCGCACCAGCGTCGGAGCGCGGCCGCCGACCGCGGCGACGGCGTTCTCCAGCGCGTCGCGCCCCCAGCGCCCGTGCTGGGCGTCGAAGACGATGCTCTGGGCGCCGGCGTCAGCCGCCAGCTCGGCCAGCACCGGCGCGCCCAGCGCCAGCCAGTGGCAGCCCACCGCCGTTTCGGAGGCGAGCCAGGTCTTCAGGCGAGGGTCGGGGATGTGGATCGCGGCCATGGCCAAGATATAGAGGCGTCGGGCGCGGCGCAGAAGGCCGCGTCTCGTATCGGGTCACAGGTGGAGATCGGGCGATGAGCGTCTGCGTGCTGGGCTCGCTGAACCTCGACATCGTCTGCCGCGTGGCGGCGCTGCCGAAGCCGGGCGAGACGGTGGCGGGGCGCTCCGTGGCGCGGCTGCCAGGCGGCAAGGGGGCCAACCAGGCGGTGGCGGCGGCCCGCGCCGGCGCCCGCACCCATCTGATCGGCGCGGTCGGCCGCGACGAGGCGGGCGATGCGATGCTGGCCGCCATGCGCGAGGCCGGGGTCGAGACCGACCAGGTGCAGCGGCTGGCGGGCCATGCCACCGGCCAGGCCTACATCTGGGTCTCCGACGCCGGCGAGAACTCGATCGTCGTCGCCGGCGGCGCCAACCTGGCGGTCGGCCCCGAGCTGCCGGACGCGGCCGCCGCAGCGCAGAGCCGGGTGCTGCTGGCGCAGCTGGAGACCCCGGCCGCGACCATCGAGGCGCTGTTCTCGGGCGCGCCGGCTGAAGCCGGTTGCCTGCGGATGCTGAACGCGGCGCCGGCGGCGCTCGAAGCGCGGCGGCTCTTCCCACTGGTCGACATCCTGGTGGTCAACGAGACCGAGCTGGCCAGCTTCGCCGGCGCGCCCTGCGATCCGGACAACCTCGACGAGGTGGTGACGACGGCGCGCGCGCTGATCTCGCGGGAAGGCCAGACGGTGGTTGTGACGCTGGGCAAGGCCGGCGCGGTCTCGGTGAGCGGCCGTGACCGGCTTATCGTCGCCGGCCGCCCGGCGCGGGTGGTCGACACCACCGGGGCCGGCGACTGCTTCTGCGGCGTGCTGGCGGCGCGGCTGGCGGAGGACGACGCCATGCCGTCCGCGCTGCGCTGGGCCAACGCCGCCGCCTCGCTCTCGACCGAGCGGGCGGGCGCTGCGCCCTCGATGCCGACTCGCGGCGAGATCGAAGCGGCGCTGGCTGGGTAGGAGCTGGGTTCTGAGACCTTCACTTATCAACAAGGTCATCCCGGAGACCCGCGCAGCGGAGTCGTCCGGGATCTCCTCAGCGCCTTCGTGGGAAGTAGGTCCCGGATGAGTCCCGCCTGACGGCGGGCTCTCCGGGATGACACAGTTGGGGGACGCGGAGGGACACGCCGCGACCCGGCAGCCGTTGCAACCCGGTCCAATCTGCCTGAGGCTGAACCACATGCAGAGCGACCCCGCCCTCGACGAGCTGCGCGGCTTCCTGCCGCTGCTGCTGCGGGCGCTGGAGGGGCTGGGGTTCGTGGCCCGCCACCTCAACCCGCCGGCGCTGGGGCGGGTGCTGGCGGTGGTGGCCGAGCCGGCCGCGGCGCTGCGCGAGGCGCGGCCGGGGCTCGACGCCTGGCCGGACGATCTGGCGCCGATCCGGGGCACGCTGCAAGCGGTCGCCGACGAGGCGCTGGCCGCCTTCGACGAGCTCGCCGCCGCCGAGGAGATGCGCGGCGTCTACCGGGCGCTGCGCCACCTGCCGCGGGCGCAGGAGGCGCTCTATCCGTTGGCGGCGGGCCTGGCGCCGGTCAGCCGCTACTTCCTCAGCCCAGGCAAGCGCGACGACGCGGCGCTGCAGGCGAGCCTCGCCGGCGCCGCGCCGCGGGGCGACGTCGGCGTCTTCCACGTCGACAACGAGCCCGGCTCGCGCGGCGGCTTCTCGCTCTACGTGCCGGAGACCTACGATCCGGCGCGCGCCTGGCCGCTGGTGATGGCGCTGCACGGCGGGGCCGGCAACGGCCGTGGCTTCCTCTGGAGCTGGCTGCGCGACGCCCGCGCGCACGGCGCCATCCTCGCCGCTCCCACCGCCGTCGGCGACACCTGGGCGCTACAGGGCGACGACGCCGACAGCCCCAACCTCACGCGCATCCTGCACGACATCCGCGCCCGCTGGCGCCTCGACGACGCGCGCCTGGTGCTGACCGGGATGAGTGACGGCGGCACCTTCGCCTATGTCTCGGGCCTGGAGCAGCGCTCGCCCTTCACCCACCTGGCGCCGGCCTGCGCGGCCTTCCACCCGATGCTGGCCGCCTTCGCCGACGCCGGACGCCTGCAGGACCTGCCGATCCACATCACCCACGGCGCGCTGGACTGGATGTTCGCCGTCGACCTGGCCCGCGAGGCCGAGGCGACGCTCGCGGCCGCCGGCGCCCGCGTCACCTACCGCGAGCTCGCCGACCTCAGCCACTGCTACCCGAGCGAGATCAATCCCGAGGTGCTGGCCTGGGCGGAGGCGACGGCGGCGCGGTGAGCGCGCCGCCCCCCTACCAGATGTGCACCCGGTCCGCCGGCGCCAGGTAGAGCGACTGCCCGGGCTTCACGTCGAACGACGCGTACCAGCCGTCGACGTTGCGCACCACGCCGTTGACGCGGAACACCTCGGGGCTGTGGACGTCGCGCACGATCATGTCGCGCACCGCGTCCTCGCGGCGCTTGTCGCGCCACGACTGGGCGTAGGCGAGGAAGAAGCGCTGGTCGCCGGTCAGGCCGTCGATCACCTGCGCGGGCTTGCCGTGCAGCGAGTTGTGGTAGGCGTCCAGCGCGATGAGGATGCCGCCAAGGTCGGCGATGTTCTCGCCGGTGGTCTGGGCGCCCTTCACGTGCACGCCGGGGTAGGGCGAATAGGTGTCGTACTGGGCGTTGAGCTTGGCGGCCTCAGCGACGAACTTCTTCGCATCCTCCGCGGTCCACCAGTCGGTGAGCCGGCCGGTTCCGTCGAACTTGCGGCCCTCGTCGTCGAAGCCGTGCGTCATCTCGTGGCCGATCACCGCGCCGATGCCGCCGTAGTTGGCCGCCGCATCGGCGCCCGGATCGAAGTAGGGCGGCGCCAGGATGGCGGCCGGGAAGACGATCTCGTTGCCGGTGGGGTTGTAGTAGGCGTTGACCGTCTGCGGGGTCATGCCCCACTCGGACTTGTCGACCGGGCCGCCCAGGCGCTTCACCTCGCGGTTCCACTCGAACGCCTTGAAGGCCCGCGCGTCGCCGACCACGTCGTCGCCCGAGACGCTGAGCGCCGCGTAGTCGCGCCACTTCGACGGATAGGCGATCTTCACCGTCAGCTGCGCCAGCTTGGCGTGCGCCTTGGCCTTGGTCGCCGGGCTCATCCAGTCCAGCCGGTCGATCCGCTGGCCGAGCGCCACCCGCAGCTCGCCGACCAGCGCGTCGATCTTGGCCTTGGCCGCGGGCGGGAAATACTTGGCCACATAGAGCCGGCCGACCGCCTCGCCCATGCCGGCGTCGACGAAGTTCACCGCGCGCTTCCAGCGGTCCTGCTCGACCTTCTGGCCCTGCAGCAGCCTGTTGCGGAAGTCGAAGCGGGCAGTCTCGAAGCGCTTGTCGAGCAGCGGCGCGGCGCTGTCGGCCGCGTGGAACGCCGCCCAGGCCTGCAGCGTCGGCAGTGGCGTCGCAGCATAGATGGCGGCGATCTTCGGGAGGGCGGTGTTCTCCTCCACCACCACGCGCTTCACGTCGGCGAGCCCGGCCGCCTTCAGCCAGGGAGCCCACTCGAAGCCCGGCGCGGCGGCTTGCAGCTCGGCCGGGGTCATCGGCGTGTAGGTCTTCTCCGGGTCGCGCCGCTCGACACGGGTCCAGCTGGCCTCGGCGATCTTGGTCTCGAACTCGACGATCGCCGCCGCGCTCGCCTCGGGATCGCGCCAGCCGGCCAGCGCCAGCATCTGCGCCACATAGGCCTGGTAGGCCTTCTTCTTCTCGGCGAAGCCCGCCGTCAGATAGTAGTCGCGGTCCGGCAGGCCGAGGCCCGCCTGGCCGATGTAGACGGCGTAGTGGTCCGGGTCCTTCTCGTCCGCCTCGATGCCGGCGCGGAAGATCGAGCTTTGCACGCCGCGGTTGGCCGAGCCCATCAGCGCCGCCAGCTGCGCCCGGTCCTTCACCGCCTGGATCGCCGCCAGGTCCGGCGCGATCGGCGTCGCGGCGGCGGCCTCAATGCGGCCCTCGTCCATGAAGGCCAGGTAGGCCGCGTGGATCTTGCGGGCATCGACGGCGGATGGGCCGGTCACGCTGGCCGGGTCGGCCTGCAGGATGCCGCGCACGTGCGCCTCGGCGGCGTCGGACAGCACGTAGTCGACGCCGTAGCCGGCCTTGTCCGGCGGGATGGCGGTGCGCGTGTCCCAGCCGCCGTTGGCGTACTTGAAGAAGTCGTCGCCGGGCGTCGCCGAGCGGTCCATCCCCGGCGCGTCGAAGCCCCAGTCGCCGTAGGCCGGCTTCATCACGCTGGCGCAGACCAGGACCGATGCGCTGCTCGCCAGCGCGATGGCGGCGAGCATGGCGAGACGCTTGTTGTTCATGGAGACCCCTCGACGATGAGGGCCGCGTTCAAGCACGCCGGCGCGTGCAGCGCAAATTCCATCCCCGTGGACAGCTCATCACCGCACGGAATGTTTCGCCATGCCCGCCGCGCGGGGGATGGATGACTACGGTTTGCGGCGCTGCGCCTTCCACTGGGCGGTGCGCGTCTTGATGTAGTGGTCGTAGTCGTAGCTGGTCGCCAGCGCCGGCGTCTCCTGGTGCGCGCCGCCGTCGGCGTCCGCGACCGGCAGGTTCGCGGTCAGCGCCGCCTGCATCTGCTGCAGGTGGGTCGGCGCGGCCGCGGCGGCGAGCGAGGCGGTGGTGGCGGCCGCCGCCGGCGGCGAGACTCCGGCCAGCGGGTCGTCGGTGCGCGCCTGCGTCAGCGTCAGCACCGCGCCCATGTCGGCCGCCGCGCCGTCGCGGGCGGTCAGCGGCGGCAGGCCGAAGCGCGCCTCCACCGTCTTCAGCACCGAGGTGTGGTCGAACGGCGGGCCGCCGTCCGGGGCGCGGAACACCGTGCCGGCGGCGATCAGCGGCGAGACCAGCACGCAGGGCACCCGCACGCCGAAGCGGTCGAAGCCGAAGCCGAGCTCGCCGATGGTGTCGTCGGGCGTCGTCGCGGTCCACGGCGGCGGCACGTGGTCGTAGTTGCCGCCGTGCTCGTCGTAGTTCACCACCAGCAGCGTCTGGCCCCAGGCCGGGCCGTTCCTCAGCGCGTAGTAGACGTCGCGGATCAGCTGCTCGCCGGCGGCGACGTTGGACACCGGGTGCTGGTCGTTCTGGTTCGGCCCGCTCCAGGCCGGCTCCAGGAAGGCGTAGGCGGGCAGGGCGCCGCCGGCCGCGTCGGCCTGGAAGTCGCTGAAGAGGCCGAAGTTGCTGTCCGGCGCCGACTGGATGTCGGGGAAGTCGCTGCGGGTGAGCGGCTCCTTGTCGTAGCCGTAGACCTTCCAGCCGACGCCGGCCTTGGTCAGGGCGCCGTAGATGGTGGGGGCGGTGTAGGGGCTGTCGCGGTCCTTCAGGTGGCCCTGCGAGGTGGCCGCGGCCATGAAGGCGCGATTGGGCAGGGTCTCGGTCGGCGCGGAGGCGAAGTACTGGTCGCAGACCGCGTAGCCCTTCGCCAGTCCCGAGAGGATCGGCAGCATCTGCGGCGTGAAGCAGCCCATGATGCTGGCCGCGGTCGTGCCCGGCTCGATCTTCCAGCCCTTCTCCTTGCCCTCCCAGCCCAGCGTGTAGGCGAAGTCGGTGACGAAGCCCTGGTTGGAGGTCGCCGGCGGCTGCTTCGGCGCGTTGATCGAGCCGAACAGCTGCG
Organism: Caulobacteraceae bacterium; assembly: GCA_036490095.1. Classification (GTDB taxonomy): domain Bacteria; phylum Pseudomonadota; class Alphaproteobacteria; order Caulobacterales; family Caulobacteraceae; genus Acaudatibacter. Next base: position 18,304 of record DASXEN010000172.1, on the reverse strand, counting down.
AATTGGTGGCGTTGTAGCCCTCGCCGGGATCGGCGCCCGGCATGAAGTAGGCGCTCGGCATGTCCGGGGTGATGCGGAACACCTGGACCGGATTGCCGTCCTTGTCGGGGTTGGACTCGGCGCCGGTCAGCCCCTCGAACGCCTGCCCGGCCGGCGAGACGTTGCCGGCGTCGGCATAGAGCCAGCCCAGCATGTGGTCGAACGAGCGGTTCTCCAGCATCAGCACCACGATGTGCTGGATGTCATCCAGTCCCATGTCTCGCCCCCTTTTGCCGGTCAGTTGATCGGCTGCGAACTATCGCCGGCCAACACCATCTGCGGAACCTGGCTAAACGCCCAGGCGCCGTTCACGAGATCGAACACCCAGACCATGTCGAAGCGGTCGCCCGGCCACGTCTGCGGGCAGCTGGTCGCGTTGCCGAGGATGGTGTTGGCGATCGTCGGGATGTCCTGGTGCTGCCAGGCGATCAGCACCGGCCCGGTCGCCGCGATGGCGGCCGCGGCCACCTGCGTCTCGTCGCCCTCTTTGAAGCCGGTGTCTTCGGTCAGGCCCAGCATCGCCGCCGCGGCGGAGACGGTCTCCTGCGGCCGCTCGCTCTTGCTGTCGCCGGCCTTGCTCCCGTGTTTGTCGACCTTGGCGGCGTAGATCGTCGCCGGGACCGCCAGGCCCGGCCGCGCCGCCACGCCCCAGCTGGAGAAGAGGCAGGCGAGCGCGCCCGAGCGCTGCCAGCCGCGCGGGATCAGGCTCTCCTTGTCCGGATTGCCGTCGATGTCGACGCCTGCCAGCGGCGGCTTGCTGGTCGGGTCCGGCTTCTCCGCGTGACGGACGATCATGATCTTGTCGGACATTCCCACCCCTCGCACTCATTGGCGAAATCGCGCCAATTCCCTTTTGACGCGATTTCGTGGCACGGACCGTCGCGCCGCGTCAATCGCGCCCGCGCCGCGGTTGCCCCGCAGGGCCTCGCGTGATTGATGATCGCCAAAAAAGGGCGGCGGCCAAGCGGCCGCAAGGAGCGAGCGAGGCGATGGCGGACGACTTCCGCGAGCGGGCCAAGCTCTGGCCGAAGGGCCGGCTCTACGAGGACTTCGAGGTTGGGGAGGTGCGCCAGCACCACTGGGGCCGCACCATCGCGCTGTCCGACACCCTGCTCTTCACCACCCTGACGCTGAGCTTCAACCCGCTCTATTCCAACCGCGTGTTCGCCGAGGCGCACGGCCATCCGGACATCGTCGTCAACCCGCTGCTGGTGTTCAACATGGTGCTGGGCATGAGCGTCGAGGACAACAGCGAGATCGGCGGGCCCTTCGTCGGCGTCACCGCCCTCAACTACCGCCAGCCGGTCTATCCGGGCGACACACTGACCGCCCGCTCCACCACCAAGTCGATGCGGCTCTCGGCCTCGAACCCGGCCAACGGCATCGTCACCTGGCTCACCGAGGGCTTCAACCAGCACGAAGATCCGGTGATCGACTTCGAGCGCTCCAACCTCGTGCGGCTGCGCCGTCCGCCGGCCCGGGCGGAGGCCTGAGCGCCATGCCGAAGCTTTCCGATCTCACCGGCAAGGAAAACTACTTCGAGGACTTCAAGGTCGGCGAGGTGATCCGCCACGCCCGCGGCAAGACCGTCGAGCCGCTGGAGAACGTGCTGATCACCAACCTCGTCCTCAACACCGCCCAGTCGCACTTCAACGAGGATGCGATGAAGGCGAGCCCCTACAAGGGCCGGCTCTCCTACGGGGGCGTGAACTTCTCGCTCTGCATGGGCCTGGCCATGCAGGACTGCGGCGAGAACGCCCTGGCCGAGCTGGGCATGGACAACATCCGGCTGCAGAACCCGGTGGTCCACGGCGACACCCTCTACGCCTACTCCGAGATCCTCAGCGTCGCGGACAGCGACCGCGAGGACGCCGGCGTCGTCGTCTTCCGCCACTACGGGGTGAACCAGGCCGACAAGCAGGTCTTCCAGGGCGACCGGCGCATGCTGATCAAGCGGCGCAGCCACTGGGGCGACAAGTGAGGCCATCGGCGCCGGTCACCGGCCCGCTGAAGGGCCTGAAGGTGCTCGACTTCACCCAGGCGCTCGCCGGCCCCTTCTGCACCCAGCAGCTTTCCGACCTCGGGGCCGAGGTGGTGAAGGTGGAAGCGCTCGACGGCGGCGACCTGATCCGCAGCTCGGGGCCGTTCCACGAAGCCGACCCCGAGCACCGCTACTCCGGCTATTTCCAATCGATCAACCGCGGCAAGCAGAGCATCGCCGTCGACCTGAAGTCGCCCGAGGGCGTGGCGCTGGTCAAGCGGCTGGTCCCCAGCTTCGACGTGGTGGTGGAGAACTTCCGAGTCGGGGTGATGGACCGGCTCGGCCTCGCCTACGAGACGCTGGCGGGGCTCAATCCGAAGCTGGTCTATGCGGCGATCCGCGGCTTCGGCGACCCGCGCACCGCCGAGAGCCCGTACGTCGACTGGCCGGCCTACGACGTGGTGGCCCAGGCGATGGGCGGCATGATGGGCATCACCGGCCTCGCCGGCGGGACGCCGATCAAGATCGGCCCAGGCGTCGGCGACACCATCCCCGCCCTCTACGCCGCGCTGGGGATCGTCAGCGCGGTGCTGCACGCCCGCGAGACCGGCGAGGGCCAGTTCCTCGACGTCGCCATGACCGACGCGGTGCTGGGCGTCTGCGAGCGGATCGTCCACCAGCACTCGTTCGCCCACCAGGTCCCCGGCCCCGAGGGTAATCACCATCCGTTCCTGCTGCCGTTCGGGGTCTATCCGGCCGCCGACGGCTTTGTGGCGCTGGCCTGCCCGAACGACCATTTCTTCCGCGCCCTGGCCCGGGCGCTGGACGCGCCGCAGATGCTGGGCGAGCCGGCCTTCGCCACGCCCGAGGCGCGCCGCAGCCATCGCCAGGCGGTGATCGAGCGGCTGTCGGCGCTGACGGCGGCCTTCACTAAGGCGGAGCTGCAGCAGCGGCTGGGCGGCGTCGTGCCGTTCGGCCCGGTGATGACCGTGGCCGAGATCGCCGCCGACCCCCATTTCGCCGCCCGCGGCATGCTGGCCGAGATCGACTGCCCGGGCTTGCCTGCGCCAATGCGCATCGCCGGCCAGCCGATCAAGCTGGCGAAGACGCCGGCCGCCATCCGTGGCCGCGCCCCCGAGCTCGGCGAGGACACGGACGCGGTGCTGCGCGAGCACGGCGCGAGCGACGCCGACATCGCCGGCTGGCGGGACGCCGGCGCGATCCTGAAGGAGACGCCATGACCACCCCTCGTCCCATGCGGCTGCGCCGCTCGCAGCTCTCGGTGCCCGGCGTCAGCGAGAAGATGATCGCCAAGGGCGCCGCCTCCGATGCCGACCACGTGTTCCTGGACCTGGAGGACGCGGTGGCGCCCTCGGCCAAGGCCGGCGCGCGCAAGACCATCGTCGAGGCGCTGAACGGGCTCGACTGGGGCAAGAAGACCCGCTGCGTCAGGGTCAACGACGTGACCACCCAGTGGTGCTTCGAGGACGTGATCGAGGTGGTCGAGGGCGCGGGGAAGAACCTCGACACCATCATGCTGACCAAGGCCATGCGCGCCGCCGACGTGCAGTTCGTCGACCTGCTGCTGACCCAGCTGGAGGCCAAGCTGAAGCTGGAGCGGCGCATCGGCCTGGAGGTGCTGATCGAGGAGGCGGCGGGGCTGCAGAACGTCGAGGCGATCGCCGCCGCCTCGCCGCGGCTCGAATGCCTGATCTTCGGCATGGGCGACTATTCGGCCAGCCAGCAGATGAACCTGCGCGGCTGGGGCGGCGACGGCTATCCGGGCGACGTGTTCCACTACCCGCGCTTCCGCATCTGCATGGCGGCGCGCGCGGCCGGGCTCGACCCGGTCGACGGCCCGTTCGCCAACTTCCGCGACGAGGACGGTTTCCGCCGCGAGGCCCGCTACGCCCACATGCTGGGCTTCACCGGCAAATGGGCCATCCACCCGGCGCAGATCGCCCCGGCGCTGGAGATCTTCTCGCCCAGCCCCGAGGCGGTGACCCGCGCCCGCGATCTCGCCGCCGCCTACGATGCGGCGCTGGCCGAGGGCCTGGGCTCGGTGAACGTCAACGGGACCATGGTGGACGCCGCCTCGATCCGCATCGTCATGAACACCGTGCGCAAGGCCGAGCTGATCGGGATGTGAAGCCAAACCCGCTTTTCCTCGCGAAGGCGGGGACCCAGGCTTTTTCCGAGCGCATGGGGAAGCGGCGAGTCTGAAAAAGGAACCACGAACCACACGAAAAACACGAACGCATCCATTGCGCCGCTCGGTTCGTGCTTTTCGTGTTTTTCGTGGTTCAAAAATCCTGGGTCCCCGCCTTCGCGGGGAAAAGCGGAGATTGGAGCAACCATGGCCGACGATGTTTCAGCCGTCGCGAGCCAGGGATATCTCACACCAGAGCGGATCATGATGCGCGACGTGGCGCGCGATTTCGTGCAGCGCGAGGTGCTGCCGGCGGCCAACCGGCTCGATCCGGTCAAGGGCGACATGCCGCGCGAGCTGATCGACCAGATGGGCGAGCTGGGCTTCTTCGGCATCCTGATCCCCGAGGAGCTGGGCGGGCTGGGGCTCGGGGCGTTCGAGTACTGCCTGGTGGCCGAGGAGCTGGCGCGCGGCTGGATGAGCGTCGCCTCGATCATCGCCCGCGGCAATTCCTTCTACCGCTCGATCCCCGGCGAGGGCGACGAGCGGCGGCGCAAGATCGCGCTGATGGCCAAGGGGCAGTACCTGGGCGCGGCGGCGCTCTCGGAGCCGGGCACGGGCTCGGACCTCTCCGGCGTGCAGTGCCGCGCCCGGCGCGACGGCGACGACTGGATCATCACCGGCGCCAAATACTGGTGCACCTTCGCCGACGGCGCCGACTACATCAGCGTGCTCTGCCGCATCGACGATCCGGCCGCGCCGCCCGGCCGCGGCGGGACCATCTCGGTCTCAGTGGAGAAGCCCAAGGGCGAGCTGCCGGCGGGCTGCTCCGGCGCGCCGATTCCGAAGATCGGCTACTTCGGCTGGAAGACCTGGGAGCTGGCCTTCGACGGGACCCGCGCGCCGGCGCGCCGCGAGGCGGTCGGAGGCGCGAGCGGCCACGACGAGGCGGGCGGCAGCGCCCACCGCAGCGTCGCCTTCGGCCTCGGCCTCGCCCGCGCCCACACCGCCGCCCGCTCGATCGGCCTGGCCCGCGGCGCGCTGGAGGACGCCATCGCCTACGCCAAGGCGCGCATCCAGTTCGGCCAGCCGATCAGCGACTTCCAGGCCATCCGCTTCAAGCTGGCGACCATGGCCACCGAGGTCGAGGCGGCGCGGCAGCTGATGTACTACGTCTGCTCGGAGATCGACGCCGGCCGGGCCGGCCGGGTCGAGACCTCGATGGTCAAGCTGTTCGCCTCGGAGATGGCCGAGAAGGTGACCTCGGAGGCGCTGCAGATCTTCGGCGGCGCCGGCTACACCACCCTGCACCCGATCGAGCGCTACTGGCGCGACGCGCGGCTGACCAAGATCTTCGAGGGCACCAGCGAAATCCAGCAGCGCATCATTGCCGACGCCTTGCTGGGCAAGCCGACGATCCGGGGATCGAATTGAGCTGCTCCTCCCCCGTCGCGCAGACGACGGGGGAGGGGGACCACGCGAAGCGTGGTGGAGGGGGCGCTTTGCGAGCGGCTGGCGGCGAGTCCGCTCGCCCCCCCGTCACGCTCCGCGCGACACCTCCCCGGTACTCTTCGGTACGGGTGAGGAGCGGTCCGGACCGCCCGCCACGCAAGAAATGCGCCACCTGCGACATCGCTAACCCTGCCCATTAACCAATCGGAACCCCTGCGGCCCCTAGAACTGGGTGGTTCATTGGGGTTTTGGAGGGCGCGTTGGCGCTCAGTCCGCGACTTGAGCTTCGGCAGGGCCAGGGTCTGGTCATCACGCCGCAGTTGCAGCAGGCCATCAAGCTGCTGCAACTCTCGAACCTCGAGCTCGACGCCTATGTGGACGGCGAGCTCGAGCGCAATCCGCTGTTGCAGCGCGAGGACCGCGAGGACGGCTCCGAGGAGCCGGTTGAAGCCCCGGCGAGCGACAGCAGCGACACCCCGGTCGAGCGTGACTTCGCCGACGACGTGGCCGACGGCGCGGGCGCCGGCGACATGGATGCGCGCCACGACGACGTCTACGTCGGCGCCTCGCCCGGCGACCTGGCCACCGGCGACGCCACCTCGGCCGGCGCGGACGCCGGCGGCTCGGTGGACTGGTCCAAGGCCAGCCGCGGCGGGGCCTTCGAGGACGGCGAGGGCGAGCGCGAAGGCGGCGGCGTGCGCGAGCTGACGCTGGCCGAGCACCTGGAGGCGCAGCTGGCGGTCGCCGGCATGACCGACGCCGAGCGCGCCATCGCGCTGACCCTGATCGATGCGGTCGACGAAGGCGGCTACCTGCGCGCCGACCTCGCCGAGGCCGCCGACCGGCTCGGCTGCGAGCCTGAGCGGATCGAGGCGGTGCTGGCCCAGCTGCAGGGCTTCGAGCCGACCGGCGTCTTCGCCCGCGACGTCGCCGAGTGCCTGACGCTGCAGCTGAAGGAGAAGAACCGCTTCGACCCCGCCATGGCCGCGCTCATCGGCCACCTGGAGCTGCTGGCGCGCCGCGACATGACGGCGCTGAAGCGGGTCTGCGAGGTCGATGACGAGGATTTGCGGGACATGATCGCCGAGCTGCGGGCGCTGACGCCGCGGCCCGGCGCGGCCTTCGGCGGCGAGCCGGCCCAGGCCGTGGTGCCGGACGTGTTCGTCCGCGAGGGCCCCGGCGGCCTCTGGCACGTCGAGCTCAACACCGACACCCTGCCGCGGCTGCTGGTCGACCACCGCTACCACGCCCGCGTCTCGGCCGGCGCGCGCAGCGACCAGGAGAAGACCTTCGTCTCCGACTGCCTGTCCTCGGCCAACTGGCTGGTGAAGAGCCTCGACCAGCGGGCCAAGACCATCCTCAAGGTGGCCAGCGAGATCGTCCGCCAGCAGGACGGCTTCCTCGCCTTCGGCGTCGAGCACCTGCGGCCGCTGAACCTGAAGACCGTCGCCGACGCCATCGGCATGCACGAATCGACGGTCAGCCGCGTCACCTCCAACAAGTACCTGGCGACCCCCCGCGGGGTGTTCGAGATGAAGTTCTTCTTCACCTCCGCCATCGCCTCCAGCGCCGGCGGCGAGGCCCACTCGGCCGAGGCGGTGCGCCACAAGATCCGCCTGCTGATCGACGCCGAGCGGGGTGAGGGCGAGGTCCACTCCGACGATTCCATCGTCGAGATACTCAAGCAGGCCGGCGTCGATATCGCCCGCCGCACCGTCGCCAAATATCGCGAGGCGATGCGCATCCCCTCGTCGGTTGAGCGCAAAAGGCTGCTGCGCGAGGCCTGCTGACCCGACGTTAAAGGCGAAGCTTGACACCAATCGGCGCGCGGCGCGTTGATAGGCCCATGCAGGTCCAGGTCTCGGGCAAGCACGTGAACGTCGGCGACACGCTCCGGACGCGCATCTCCGACGATCTGCTTTCCAGCATCGGCAAATATTTCGAGCGCGGCGGCGACGCCGACGTGGTGCTCTCGCGCGACGGGCACGGCTTCCGCATCGACTGCGTGGTCACCCTCGCCTCGGGCCAGCGGCTGCAGAGCCACGGCCTCGCCGGCGACGCGCACGGCGCCTTCGGCCAGGCGCTGTCGAAGATCGAGACGCGCATCCGCCGCTACAAGCGCAGGCTGAAGAGCCACGCCGACGCCGCCGAAGCGAGGGCGGCCGACGTCGCCGCCTCGTTCGTGCTGCGCGCGCCGGAGAGCGACGAGGAGCTGGAGGACTGGGACACCGGCGCCGATGGCCGTCCGCCCGCCGCCATGGTGGTCGCCGAAGGGGTCGAGGCGGTGAAGACGATGACCGTTTCGATGGCGGTCATGGAGCTCGACTTGACCGAACAGCCGGCCATCGTGTTTAGGAACGCCGCCCACGGCGGCCTCAGCGTTGTCTACCGCCGCAGCGACGGCAACATCGGCTGGGTCGACCCGGAGCGCACCAAGTCCTTGAACGGAGGATCACGGGGCCATCACTAAGTTGCGCCGTGCGGGAGCCTCTGGCCGCTCCCGCGAGTTGACGGCGGCGCTGGGGCAACGGCCAGTCTGAGTAGCTATCTCGTCGAATGAACATCGGTAATCTTCTGGATCGCGGGGCCGTGGCGCCGCGCGTGACCGCCCCCGGCAAGCGCCAGGCGCTGACGGTCGTGGCCGAGATGGCCGCGCGGGCCTTCCGCCTGAAGCGCAGCGACGTGCTGGAGGCGCTGCTGGAGCGCGAGGCCGCCGGCTCGACCGGCGTCGGCTACGGCGTCGCGGTGCCGCATGCGCGACTGGCCGGGGTCGACCGGCTGCGCGGCGTGTTCGTGCGCCTGGAGCAGCCGATCGAGTTCCAGGCGGTGGACGAGCGCCCCGTCGACCTGATCTTCGCCCTGTTCGCCCCGGCGGACGCCGGCGGCGAGCACCTGCGCGCCCTGGCCCGCGTCTCCCGCGTCCTGCGCCAGGCCGACCTGCGCGAGCAGCTGCGCCAGGCTCACGGCGCCGACGCCATCCACGCCCTGCTGGTCCAGGAAGCCCGCCCCAGCGCGGCCTGACGGCTACTTCGGCGGCGGGACGGGAGCGGCGTCCGCCTTCGCGTCGGCGGCGGCGACCAGCTTGATGGGCAGCCGGATCTTCATCCCGTCCACCGGCGCGCCCTGCGACGTCCAGGGGTTCATCTGCATCACCGCAGCGATCTGCAGCGCCGCGTCGCCGAAACCCATGCCCGCCGGCTCCTCGAGCTCCGTCTGGCAGCCGGTCAGCGACCCGTCGTGCACCACCGTGCAGGTCAGCGTCGCCGAGCCGCTCCGGTAGCCGGCCTTCAGCGCCGCGTCCGGGTAGAGCTTGAGCGCCGCGTTGGGATCGATGCGCCGCAGCCACACGGGATTGTGGACCTCGACCTGCTGCGGCCCGAGCGACGGGTCGCGGAAATCGAACGGTACGTCGATCCTGAGTTCGCCGTACCTGTCGGCTTTCGGATTGGTGATCACCTTGAAGTCCTTCACCAGCGACAGGGCCGCGTGCTCGAAGCCGAGACCCGGCGGCGTCTCGCCGATCTTGTCGCAGCCTCCCAGCCGGTCGCCGTTGAGGCCGCACCGCAGGATCACGTGGCCGGACTGCGCCTTCCCCATCGCGCGCTTGGGGAAGGCCGCGTTCATCTGGTCCAGCGTCGGGGCCGCCGACCAGGGCGCGCCGGACAGGACATGAATCACCGATTCCGGCCGCGCGCCGCTGGCGCCGGGCGCAAAAGTGATCGGAATGATCACTCTGGCCCCGCCCACCGGCAGTCCGTCGACGCTCATCGGCCGCATGAGGAAGAGCTGGGACATCGCCAAGGCCGAGCTGCCGTAGCCGTGACCCGTCGGCGCCTCCTCGGTCACCTTGCAATCATCTACAAGGCCGCGATTGGTCACGACGCACTCGATCCGAACGTGGCCGCCGGCCGCGATCGCGGCGGCAGGGAAGTACTGCAACACCTCCTCGGTCGTCGGCCGTCGCAGCCAGTCCGGATTGACCACCACCGTTCCCGGCCGCAGCAGCGCCGGGTCGAACTTGACCGGGACGATCAGGTCGCGCCCGGCGACCGGCTGGCCGTTGAGGCCGTTCGGCTTCAGCTGCATGCCGGCGGCCAGCGACAGCGCCGCGTCGCCGAAGCCCTGGCCGCTGGGCGTCTCGGCGATGACTGTGCAGGCCTGCAGCAGGCCGGCGGCGCTCGCCGCGCATTTCAGCTTCACCGCGCCGCCGACGCCGGCCTTAGCCGCGTCGGCCGGGTAGGCTTTCGCCCAGTCGGCCCGGTCAGGCGCCTTGGCCCAGACTGGATCGGTAAGGTCGCCGGCGCGGGCGACGCCGCCGGCCAGCAGTCCCAGACCCAGCGCAACCACCAGCGCACGCATGCAACCCTCCCGAACAACCGGGAAGAATTATCCGGCAAACGCCGCGCATTTCAATCGATCGGGGAGCCGGCGGTGGGTGCAACGCTATGGCGGGGCGGAACGGTGGGATGGCTTAGTGCAGCGACACCACGGCCAGTTCGTGGGCCTGGGCGGCGGCGACGGCGGTGGCCTTGTCGCTCATGATCGCCAGGCGCGAGCCATCGGCGCCGTGCAGCGCGTAGAGCACCTGGTCGGGCTCGATGTGGAAGCCGCGGATATGCTCCACCGGCGTGTTCGCCAAGATTTCAGCGCCGGTGACCGGCCGCACATAGACAAGCTCTGGCGCGCCGAGGGCGGCGAAGGCTTCCGGTGAAAGATGATGGGGTGTCATCTGCGACCACCTCCTCTTGCAAAGACCAACGCTCCGCGGGCATTCGGGTTCAGGGCGCGGTCCGAATGGGAATCTGCTTCACCTTCTTCTCGGGTTCCGGACGGTAAAGGTCGATGTGCAGCAGGCCGTGTTCCAGCGTGGCCTCCTTCACTTCCATGCCGTCCGCCAGCACGAAGCTGCGCACGAAACCGCGCGCGGCGATGCCGCGGTGCAGGTAGGCCCGCTCGCCCTCGGCGCCCTCGCGCTTGCCGACCACGTTGAGCTGGCTGTCCTCCAGCGTCACCTCCAGCTGCGCCGGGGTGAAGCCGGCCACGGCCAGGGTGATGCGCACCCGTCCGCCCTCCAGCTCTTCCACATTGTAGGGCGGATAGCCTTCGCCGGCGGCCTTGGCGGCCCGCTCGATCAGCGCCCGGGTGTGGTCGAACCCCAGCAGGAACGGACTGTCGAATAGCAACGTGCGGTTCATGGCGAGCCCTCGCGGTGAAGCGACTCTGGTGCGACCCGGCGCGCCCCTGGAGCGGCGGCGCGGCGGCCAGACTTAAGTGGCGATTGGAAACCCGCGCTTCAAGCGCCGCCGGGGCCGCGGGCGAACGCCGCGGCGCCCGCGCCGGCGAGCTTGCCGAACACCGCGCCGGCCATCAGGCCCGAGCCGCCGGGGTAGTTGTTATAGAAGAGCCCGCCGACCAGCTCGCCGGCCGCATAGAGGCCGGGGATGGCCGCGCCCTCGGCGTCCATCACCCGCGCGCCTGCGTCGATCTTCAGGCCGCCGAAGGTGAAGGTGACGCCGCAGGTGACGGCGAAGGCCTCGAACGGGGGCGTGTCGAGCGGGTTGGCCCAGTTGGACTTCGGCACGGCCAGGCCCACCGTGCCGCGCCCGTCCTTGACGTTCGGATCGAAGGGCAGGGTCGTCTGCACCGCCGCGTTGAACGCCCTGAGCGTCGCCAGCGCCCGCGCCGCGTCGACATCCTCCAGCTTGCCGACCAACTCCTCCAGCGTCTCGGCGCGCACCCGCGTCGCCTCTTTGATCCGGTATTCGCCGCGCAGCAGCGGCGCCGCCTTGGCGTCGAACACCTGCCAGGCGAACTGGCCGGGCTGGGCGAGAATGGCGCGGCCGTACTTGGCGTAGGTGTAGTTGCGGAAGTCGGCGCCCTCGTCGACGAACCGCTCGCCGTTGGCGTTCAGCATCACGCCCAGCGGATAGGAGTGCTTCTGGAAGCCGTCGCCCACCGCCAGGTCGCCGAAGTCGGGCGCGTTGCGGTCCCAGGCGACGGCATGGCAGCCGGACCAGTTTCCGGCCGGCGCGGCGCCCGCCGCCAGCGCCATGCGGATGCCGTCGCCGGTGTTGAAGCGGGTGCCGCGCACCTTGGCGAGGTCCCAGCCGGGCCCGAGGTAGCGGGTGCGCTGCTCGACGTCCGACTCGAAGCCGCCGCAGGCCAGCGCCACCGCCCTGGCCCGCACCTCGCCGGACTGGCCGGCGCGCTTCACCGAAACGCCGCGCACGCCGCCGTCGTCGGCCAGCAGCCCGGTCGCCCGCACGCCGAACTCGATCTCGACGCCGGCCTTGCGCGCCAGGGCGTAGAGGGTCTCGACCAGCCCCGGCCCGCCGCCCCAGGCTTCCACCGTCAGCCCGCCCCAGAACTTGAAGCGCCCACCGATCCGGTAGGCCTGCCGCCCCCAGATCGGCATGAAGCGCACGCCCTGGCGCTGCATCCAGCGCATGGTCTCGCGGCTGCGGCCCACCAGCAGCTCGGCCAACCCGGGGTCGGTGCGGTACTCGGTGAGCCGCCCCAGGTCGTCGTAGAACTGGCCTTGCGTGTAGGTCCCGAAGTCGGCGCTCTCGACTTCGGCGTCGGTGAGGTCCGGCATCAGCGCGCGGAGGTCGTCGACGCCGTCGTAGACGCAGCGGAAGGCGCCGGCGGTGAAGCGGCTGTTGCCGCCGCTCTCGGCCTGTGGCGCCCGCTCCAGCACCTTCACCCGCGCCCCGGCCTGCGCCGCCGCCAGCGCCGCGCACAGCGCCGCGTTGCCGGCCCCGACTACGATGACGTCTACCGCGTCCTCCGCCATCTCTCCCCACTGTCCGCTTTTCCCCGCGGAAGCGGGGACCCAGGCGTTTTATCGAAGGGCGCGGCGGATTGCAGAAAAAGCCTGGACCCCCGCCTTCGCGGGGGAGAGCGGGTAACGGGGTCAGGCCGCCCGTGTCTCAGGTCCCGCGCTGTCCACCGCCCCTTGCAGCGCTGCGAACAGCTCGGCCACCTCGATCGGCTTGGCGATCAGGCCGTCCATGCCGGCGGCGCGGTATTCGGCGGCCTGGTGGGCCATGGCGTTGGCGGTCAGGGCCAGGATCGGGGTGCGCGGCCGGCCGAGCTCGGCCTCGCGGCGGCGGATGGCGCGGGCCGCCGTCGGCCCGTCCATGCGCGGCATCTGCACGTCCATCAGCACCAGGTCCCAGGGCTCGCGCTCCCAGGCCTGCAGCGCCGCCTCGCCGTCGCCGACGATGGTCGGCGCGACGCCGACCTGGCCGAGCAGGGTCTTCAGCACCAGCTGGTTCACCGGATTGTCCTCGGCCGCCAGGATGCGCAGGGCGGGCGCCGGGTCGGGCGCCCGGCCGCTCGTTGCCCGCCCCGAACGGCGCGCCGGGCCGACACGCGGCAGCTGCAGCCGCACGGTGAAGGCCGAGCCCTTGCCGACGCCGCTGCGCGCCTCGACCCAGCCGCCCATCAGCTCGGCCAGCTCGCGGCAGATGGCCAGCCCCAGGCCGCTGCCGCCGAAGCGGCGGGTGGTGGTGGCGTCGGCCTGCTCGAACTTCTCGAACAGCCGCTGCATGTCGTGCGGGGCGATGCCGACGCCGGTGTCGCGCACGGTGAGCCTCAGCCAGCCGTCGGCGCGCGAGACGCGCACCGCGACGCCGCCCTCGCCGGTGAACTTCACCGCGTTGGAGATCAGGTTGTAGAGCACCTGCCTGACCCGCACGGCGTCGCCGCGGTAGACGCCGCGGGCGCGGGCCGCCACCTTCAGCTCCAGGGTCAGGTCCTTGGTCTCGGCCAGCGCCGCGAACGCCTGGCAGGCGCCCTCGGCAAGCTCCTCGATGTCGAACTCGGCGTCGTCCAGCGCCAGCTTGCCGGCCTCGATCTTGGAGATGTCGAGCACGTCGTTGAGGATCGCCAGGAGGCTGCGGCCGGAATCGCGGATCACCCCCAGCCGGTCCCGCTGCACCTCGGTCAGCTCGTCGGCCTCCATCGCCTGGGCCATGCCAAGCACCCCGTTCAGGGGCGTGCGGATCTCGTGGCTCATGGTGGCGAGGAACTGGCTCTTGGCCAGGTTGGCGGCCTCGGCCGCCTCGATGGCCTGCACCAGCCGCCGCTCGGCCTGCTTGGCCGCGGTGATGTTGCGGATCGCCCCCACCACCCGCTCCGACCGGCCGCGGGCGTCCTCGAAGAGGCGGATCGCCCCCTCGGCCCAGACTTCCCTGCCGTCGTCGCGATGGATCCGGTACTGCGGCGTGTAGGGGACGCCTTCCTCGACGTAGAGTCGCCAGGCTTCGGCAACCATCGGCCGGTCGCGCGCGTCGACCACGCCGAGGATGTCGCGGTAGAGCTTCTCGTAGGTCTGCGGCTCCTCGAAGAAGGTGTCCTCGGCGCCGGCCTTGAACAGCCTGCGGGAGGTGTAGTCCATCTCCCAGACGTGCACGTCGGTCAGCGTCAGGGCGAGGTTGAGCCGCTCCTCGCTGCGCTCGGCGGTGTCGAGCGCCGCCTTCAGCTGGGTGACGTCGTGGGTGGTGATCAGCAGGCCGCCGGGCCGGCCGTCGCCGTCCAGCCAGGCCGCGACGTCGGTCTGCATCCAGGCGACCGCGCCGTCCGGCCGAGCCACCGCTATCGGCGCGCCCGCCACCTGCTCGCCGGCCAGCACCTGCGCGAAAATCTCGCGCCGCGCCTCGAAGGCCGGCGACAGCTCGAACAGGGTGCGGCCGATCACCGTCTCGCCGGCCAGGCCCAGGTCCTCGCGCCAGAGCCGCGTCGCCGCCAGCACCCGCAGCTCCGCGTCGGTCATCACCACGGCGACCGGGATGGTCTCGGCCAGCGCCGCCAGCGTGCCGCGCGCGGCCTCGAGGGCGCGGGCGGCCTCGCGATGGGCCCTGGCGGCCTTGGCCCTGGCCCACTCGTCGGCGACGAAGTCGGCCAGGTCCTGCAGCCGCGCGGCCTTCTGGGCGTCGTAGGGCTGCGGCGTCAGCGCGGCGGCGCAGAGCACGCCGGGCGTCGAGCCGTCGTCGAGCCGGATCGGCGCGGCGACGTAGCTGCGCACGTAGGGCGGCCCGGTGACGATGGCGACGCCGTCGAAGCGGCGGTCCGCGCGGGCGTCCTCCACCCAGAGCAGCTCGCCGCTCTCGATCACCAGCTGCGCCGCGGGGTCGTCGTCGGGGACGTCGCCCTCGACCGGCCGGCTGCGCCAGGCGACGCCGTCCTGCATCAGGATGATCAGCGCGTCGCCCGCGCCGAACAGCGAGCGGGCGATGCGGGTGGCGCGGTCGAACACCGCGAGCGACAGGTCGAGGCCGAACGGTCGCTCGCGGCGAGGCGGATGGTCGCTATCGGCCAAGCGAAGTCGGGCTCCGCCGCGCCGGGCGCCCCCGTCGGAGCCCGCGCGTCAGGCTGCACCGTAACGGCTGGGCCTTAACCGCCCCTTCCCGCCGCTGGGGCGGAATGTCGCAGAGCTCAGGCGTCCGCCAGCGCCGCCGCCGCGGCCGCTTCCGCCGCCGCCTTGGCGGCCGGGTAGTCGGCCTTGCCGTTGGCGGCGCGCAAGGCCCGGTCGGCGAGGAAGATGCGCTTGGGGGTCTTGTAGCCGGCCAGCGAGCGGCGCACGTGCGCCCGCAGCGCCGCCTCGTCCAGCGCCGCGCCGTCCGCCAGCGTCACCACGCCGGTCACCGCCTGGCCCCACTTCTCGTCCGGCAGGCCCACCACCAGCGCGTCCTCGACCGACGGATGGGTCTTCAGCGCCTCCTCGACCTCCTCCGGGAAGACCTTCTCGCCGGCGGTGTTGATGCAGGCGTTGCCGCGGCCCAGCAGGGTCAGCGAGCCGTCTGTCTCGACGATCACCCAGTCGCCGGGGATCGAGTAGCGCTCGCCGCCGATGGTGCGGAAGGTGCGGGCCGTCTTCTCCTCGTCCTTGTAGTAGCCGAGCGGGTTCGGCCCCTTGATCGCCACCATGCCGGCGACGCCGGAACCGGGGACGACCTCGTTGTCGTCCTCGTCGAACACGCGGCAGCGCTCGCCGATGACGAACTTGGCGGTGGGCGTCTCGCCGCCCCTGGTCATCACCGAATTGCCCATGCCGAGCGCCTCCGACGACGAGAAGCCGTCGTTCAGCATCGCCTGCGGCATGTGCTCCAGGAGGCCGCGCTTGACCTCGACGCTCCACATCACCCCGGAGGAGACGATCGCCGCCACCGACGAGACGTCGTACTTGCCGGGATTGGCCTCCAGCGCATTCAGGATCGGCCGCGCGAAGCTGTCGCCGACGATGGCCATCGACTGCGGCTTGTGGCGGTCGATCGCCCGCAGCAGCTCCTCGGCGTCGAAGGTCTCGCCCTCCAGCGTCACCACCGAGCCGCCCGACAGCATCGCCCCCATCGCGGTGAGCAGGCCGGTGCCGTGCATCAGTGGCGGGGCGGGCAGGGTGCGCATGCCGGGGGCCTGGGCGGTGGCGGCGGCCAGCTCCCCCAGCGTCTCCGGCACCGGCCCCATGCGCCGCTGCGCCGCCAGGGTGATCTCGCGCAGGTCGTTGTGGGTCCAGATCACGCCCTTGGGCATGCCGGTGGTGCCGCCGGTGTAGATGAAGAACTGGTCGTCGCCGGAGCGCTCGATGTCGAGCGGGCCGCCGTTGCCCTCCTCGGCGAGCGTCTCGAACGGCTCGGCGAACGGCGCGACCTTGCCGTCGCCGCTGACCTCGATCCAGGTCTTCACGCCGGGCAGGCGCGGCCGGATCTCGGCCACCGCGTCGCGGAACTCCGAGGCGTAGACCACCGCCTGCGCATCGGAGTTGTCGAAGATGTACCAGACCTCCTGGGGCGTGTAGCGGTAGTTGACGTTGACGTGGGTCATCCGCGCCTTGAAGCCAGCGGCCAGCGCCAGCAGGTATTCGGGGCGGTTGCGCATGTAGATGGCGACCTTGTCGCCGGGCTCAGCGCCGCGGGCGATCAGGCCGCGCGCCAGGTTGTTGGTCTGCTTGGTCGCCTCGCCCCAGCTGATGGTCCGCTCGCCGTGGATGAAGGCCGGCTTGTCGGCCGGCACCGCCGGCGAGATGGCGTCGAGGATGTCTCCGAAATTCCAGCCCACGCGTCTTTCCCTAGCTCGTTGATCTTCAGGCGTTGCGGGCCATCAGCCCGCCGTCGACGGGGATGGTCGCCCCGGTGATGTAGGAGGCGGCCGGCAGGCAGAGGCTCAAGGTCATGTGCGCCACCTCCTCCGGCTCGCCGTAGCGGCGCATCGCCGTGCGGCGATGGGCGAAGGTGGCCTTGTCCTCGTCGGAGATGGCCGCGGTCATGCCGGTGCGGATCGGCCCCGGGCAGATGCAGTTGACCGTGATCCCCTCGCGCCCCAGCTCCACCGCCAGCGCCCGGGTCAGGCCGGTGACGCCGGCCTTGGCCGCCGCGTAGACGGAATCGCGCGCCGTCGCGCCCAGCGCCTCGGTGGAGGCGATGTTGACGATCCGCGGGCTCTTCGACTTCCGCAGGTAGGGCAGCGCCGCGCGGATGATCCGCTGGTGCGAGGTGAGCAGGATCGGCACGACCCGGTCCCAGACCGCGTCGTAGCCCTCCGCGTCGATGGCCGCGAAGCCGCCGACGCCGGCGTTGTTGACCACGCAGTCCAAGCCGCCCAGTTGCGCCGCGATCTCGGGGATGGTCCGGGCGATCGCGCCGGCGTCGCCCACGTCCAGCGCCCAGGCCTGCGCGTCGCACCCTTCGGCGCGCAATTCCGCGGCCACCGCCTCGACGTCGTCGGCCCGCACGTCGGTCGCGGCGACCCTGGCCCCCTCGCGGGCGAACACTGCCGCCGTCGCCCGCCCCATGCCGCTCGCGGCGCCGGTGACGAGCACGACGAGCCCCTGCACGGAGCGGCTGAGGTGGGGGACCGGGTCCATCATCCTTGCAAGCCGCCCTTTACGCCCGGTCCGTCAAGCGGGTACGGCTCCGCCCCATGCTCGACCACCTCAAGGCCAACAACCGCGCCTGGGCCGAAGGCAAGGTCGCCGCCGATCCGGGGTTCTTCCGTCGGCTGGTCGGCCAGCAGACGCCGCAGTACCTGTGGATCGGCTGCTCCGACAGCCGTGTGCCGGCCAACGAGATCGTCGGCCTCGATCCGGGCGAGGTGTTCGTCCACCGCAACATCGCCAACCTGACCCCGCCGCAGGACGCCAACTACCTGTCGGTGCTGCAGTACGCCGTCGAGGTGCTGAAGGTGCGCCATGTGCTGGTGGTGGGCCACTACGGCTGCGGCGGCGTCGCGGCGGCGGTCGGCGACCAGCGGCTCGGCCTGATCGACCACTGGCTGCACCCGATCCGCGAGGTCGCCCACGACCACGCCGCCGAGTTGGGCGCCTGCGAGGCCGGCCAGCCGCGCCTCGACCGCCTCTGCGAGCTCAACGTCGTCCGCCAGGTGCGCAACGTCGCCTCCGACGTCTTCGTCCAGGACGCCTGGGGCCGCGGCCAGGTGCTGAGCGTCCACGGCTGGGTCTACTCGCTGGAGACCGGGCTGGTGAACGACCTGGGCGTCACCGTCAGAAATCCGGCGGAGGTGGATCGTTACCTGGGGTGAGAGTTTCACGTGAAACGTTGACGCGCACGTCAGCCTTCGAAGCGATCTCCACCCAAAATCACCGATAATAACGGCAGCCTGGCTGGGGCTTCGACATATCGGACGCGCCATTCGCCGCAAATCGGGGCCGCGGCGCGCGTCGAAAG